>JBIOWC010000934.1:0-5026 GCA_044868105.1 Blastocatellia bacterium | reverse complement strand
TCTTACATACTGGAGACCTTTGAGAAAGCGGCAGCGGCCTTTTCAATTGAGACGCGTTATCCGTTTTTTGATCGGAAATTGATTGAATTTTGTTTGGCTCTGCCGCCCGGGCAAAAACTTCATAATGGCTGGACGCGGTCCATTCTGCGGCGCGCGATGTCGGGCCTTCTGCCGCCGGAAATTCAGTGGCGGCGCGATAAAGGAAGCCTGAGTTCAGGCATGAGTATCAATTTGTTAAAGCACGAGCGCGCGACCCTGGATGATGCTTTTTTAAGCAAGGCAAAGATGCTTGGTGATTATATAGATTTGCCGCAGCTCCATACCTTGTATGAGAGGTATAAAGAGAATCCTATGGCCAGTGTGGATAACCCGTTCACCTTGATTTTAATAGTCAATTTATCTCTCTGGTTGCAGGTCTCAGGCCTCAGACCGAGCTAGGTGCCGAAAATAGAGTTGCTGATTTCGGCTCCGTTATACATTTCTCTTATTGAAGATGGATTTTACTGGTGCGGAGGTCCCCCCTCGGAACCTGCTGTCGCCGCAATTAGGTAAAATTCAATCTAATCTGTTAACAATCAGATTCGGCAGCTAAGATTAAACCCTTCATCCATGGAGGAGCAATGAATTTCAAAAAAGAATGGCAACCCCCGATTGTTGAAGAGTACGGGAAGATCGAAGAACTTACTCAAGGTAAGTGGAAAGACCCGGGCTCTCGCGACGATTTTGGAGTTACCGGAATCTCTGACGCCTAGTGGCTGGTGATTGGGCGTAAAGCTTGGTAGAAGCCTCCTTTTATTCAAGTTTTATTTGCCTAACGATAAACATACAGGAATTCATCACCTGAAGACTCTGGATGTTTATAACCTGCCCTATTTCAACATTGGACGCAGTTTAAATATCTAAACTGCGTCCAAAAACCAACGCTCTAAGGAGGCCGACGTAAAAGCAGATATGTATTTATATGATGTTTATGGTTTAAGGATTGAGTCAGTGATTTACCTGCCGGAGCTCAGGGTTGCCGAAGATGAGCGGCCGCTTGATGCAACAATTAAATTTGCCAAGCTTAATTTTTCGACACCCAACATCCCTGACAGAAATCATTATGCCACATCAACAGTGATTGAATTGTTTTATGAAGGAGTTGGGCATTTCAGTATCTGTAACGGACGAGAGATTCTGGTTGACCCGCTACCCGAGGTAGACGAAGGAATTTTACGGGTCTGTCTTCTCGGTCCGGCGCTGGCCGCGCTTTTGCACCAGCGGGGGAATATGGTGCTTCATGCCAGTGCGGTTATGGTTGAAGGCAAAGCCATCGCATTTTTGGGCGAAAAAGGTTCTGGCAAATCTACCATGGCGGCCTATTTACAAACCCGCAAACATCGTTTGCTATCGGATGATATTGTGGCCTTGGATTTAAGCCAAGCGGTGAAGATGTGGCCCGGGTTTCCGCAACTCAAACTTTGGCCAAGCGCGGTCTCTTATTTTGGATTGAACATGGAGAGTATGCCGAAAATACAACCGAATTTAGAGAAGCGGGCGCATAATTTAAAAGGCGAATTTCCTCGCAACTCCGTTGCAGTTGACCATCTCTTTATTCTTGAGATTGGCGAAAACGTAGAAATTACGGCGCTCAGACCGCAACAAGCGTTTATTGAATTGACTCGAAATCTCTATATGCATCGTTTTCTTCACGCAACAAAAACAGCTTCCTTGCTCTTTCAACAATGTACTCACATTGCGCGTTCGGTGCCGATGTCATATTTAATCAGACCGTCCTCTTTATTTCGACTTCCGGAAGTCGCCGCGTTAATTGAAGACCGGATGAGCACGCGCTAGAGCGATGGCTGACCGCTAAAAAAGCGGTTAAAAACCTTTGTATTAATCGCAAGTGGAACTTTCTGTGATAAAAACCGGAGAAACCGTCTGGGAGAAAGCGCCCGGAGGGCTGGTTCTCAAACCAGATGAGATCCACATGTGGATGGCCAGTCAGAATCAGCGACAAGCCGCATTGGATAATTTTTGGAAAACCCTGTCGGGTGATGAGCGGGCGCGCGCCGAGCGCTTTCGGTTCCCGAAAGACCGCAACCAATTTATCGTCTCTCACGGAATTCTCCGACAGCTTCTCGGTTCATATTTGCAGGTCGCTCCGGCTGAGGTGAGTTATCAATATAGCGCTTACGGCAAACCTTTTCTGGCTGAAGATTTTTATTCCAGCCACTTACGCTTTAACCTCTCTCATTCAGGAGAGACCATGCTTTTAGGATTTACCAGAGGGCGCGAGTTAGGGGTAGACATCGAGAGAATACGCCAGGATTTTGCGACGCTAGAAATTGCCAGGGCCTACTTTTCCCCGCAAGAAAATTTTATCTTGCAGGCCTTACCAAAGCCTCTACAGCCGGAAGCTTTTTTCAACTGCTGGACGCGCAAGGAAGCTTTCATTAAGGCGATAGGCGAAGGCGTTTCCTGTCCCTTGGATCGCTTTGACGTGACCCTGGCACCCGGAGAGCCAGCCAAATTATTAGCGACCCGATTAACCGACCATCCGGTTTCAAAATGGTCAATGGTCAATTTGGAGATCGGGCCCGACTATAAAGCGGCCGTCGTTACTGAGCGAGGCGAATGGCATTTAAAATGCTGGAAATGGGATGCGCGTCTTGGATAGCCAAGCGCCCGGCAGAGGTTGATGAGCAAACGCGGCGGTCATTAAAGCTAATTAGTTAAATCGGTCTCACGGTATTCATTCATTCGGGCGAATATGTTTTTTAACCGCTTTTCATTTTTAAGTAAAATTAAAAGCCCTCTGGCGGCAACGGCCTATTGGTCTCGCACGCTCAGATTATTATGGAAGGCGGCGCCGCGTTGGACGATTGCCTGGATAGGGTTGCTGCTGATGCAGGGAATCCTGCCAGTCATAGCGGTATATTTAAGCAAACTGCTAATTGATAGTTTGGTGAAAACCTTAGGCAGTGGTGGCGACTGGCAACGCGCCCGCCCGACCATCATCCTCTTGCTTATCACCGGGGCGGTGATGCTGTTAATCGAATTTTTGCAAGGCCTGTACGATTGGGTACGAGCCGCGCAATCGGAACTCATTCAAGATTATATAAAAGGTCTTATCCATCAACAGGCGGTGAGACTGGATCTCTCTTATTATGAATCGGCCGAATACCATGATTGCCTGGACCAGGTTCGCAGTGATGCGGCCAGTCGTCCGCTGACTCTGTTAGAGAATATGGGCAGCTTGTTACAAAATGGGATTACCCTGATTGCCATGGCTGCCGTTCTCATTCCCTATAGTCGTTGGCTACCGTTCATTCTCTTAGTGAGCACCCTGCCGGCCTTTTATATTGTCTTGAATTTTGACCGCCGCTATCACCGATGGTGGAAGAAAGTGACGGCTGACCGTCGCTGGGCGCAATACTACGACGCGATGCTCACCCATAGTGAAGCCGTAGCCGAAGTGCGACTATTTGGATTAGGCCCGTATTTCCAATCCGCTTATCAAACCTTGCGCGGCCGCATACGCAAGGAACGATTAACCCAGTTGCGCCAGCAAAATCTGGCTAAACTCGGCGCCAGCACCCTGACGCTCGGGGTATCCTGTCTGACGTTTGCCTGGATTGCCTGGCGGTCTTTACATGGGCTGGCAACAATAGGCGATTTAGCCCTTTTTTATCAGGCCTTCAATAAAGGGCAAGGTCTGATGCGGGCGGTTTTGGGTAACATCGGACAAATCCTAACCAACAATCTATATCTGGGAAATTTATTTGCTTTTTTAGAGCTGCAGCCAACGATTGTGGAACCCGCTCAGCCGCTCCCCTGCCCCCCTGAACTCCGCCAGGGGATTCAGTTTCAAGACGTCACGTTTCGTTATCCCGGAAGTCAAAAGAAAATTCTTGAGGGCTTCAATTTTTTCATCCCGGCCGGAAAAACCATTGCCATAGTGGGGCCCAATGGGGCCGGGAAAACGACATTGCTCAAGCTGCTTTGCCGACTTTATGATCCTGAAGCGGGGCGTATTGTCATTGATGGAATTGACCTCAAGGATATGGCGATTCGGAGTCTCTGGAAACAAACTACTGTTTTGTTTCAGGAACCGCTACCGTATCATGCAACGGCCGGTGAGAGCATCGCCCTGGGTAATATTAATGCCGAGCCTGATTTGCGGGAGATCGAAAACGCCGCCCGCAATGCCGGGGCGCACGATTTCATTATGCGCCTTCCAAAGGGCTATGACACCTTGCTAGGCAAATGGTTTGCTGATGGAGTTGAACTGAGCGGAGGTGAGCGCCAGCGAATCGCCATGGCGCGAGCTTATTTGCGCCAATCGCCAATCGTTCTTCTCGATGAACCCACAAGTTTTGTAGATTCCTGGGCCGAGAAAGCTTGGTATGAACGATTCAATACAATGGCAAGCGGACGAACATCCGTAATCATCACGCATCGTTTCACCATTGCCATGCGGGCCGATCTCATCTTTGTCATGAATGAGGGACAGATAATCGAATTCGGGACGCATCGTGAATTGCTCGCCAGCGAAGGGCTCTACGCGCAATCCTGGAAAGCACAAATGCAAACAAGTTTCGCCGAGATGACCGTGGACGAGAGTAGGAAATTAACGCTATTTGACGAAGATAGCAGACAAAAAATGTATTAATCTACGGCTATGCAACTACCCTGTGCTTTTTATACTTTGCTGCTGGACAATAATTACCAACTGATTAGAGAAGATGCAGTGAGTACAGAAGAGAGTCAAACATTAGAGAACCCTTTTAATGGTTGCCCGGAGGCAAGGCTCATTCTCGCCTGTTCGAGGACTTCGATTAACGCTGAAATTTCAAGTCAAATAAAGGAACTGCTTCAGGGCGAGTTAAACTGGGAATATATCATAACGAATGCGCAATTAAATGGGGTCACTCCCTTGCTTTGTCAAAATTTATTAAATACCCACGCGGAACTCATTCCGGAAAAGTTTCTCGATTGGCTTAGAAGATTTTCCAAAGAGCATAAAAAGAACAGCCTGTTC
>JBIOWC010000933.1:0-5378 GCA_044868105.1 Blastocatellia bacterium | reverse complement strand
GGGAACGGGAGAGAAAACCGCCACCACCCAGAAAATTAATGCCAATCCGCCGTCCTTGCCCGTAGCGCAACAAAATGCCCGGCTGAAGCAGGAGAAAGACGAATCAGATTTATGGAACGCGATCACTAAGAACCCCACCATCACCGCGCTACAGGATTATCTGCGTCAATATCCTTCCGGTCGTTTTGCTGCAGAAGCGCAGGTGCAGATTGGGCGGTTAAAAGAGGAGGCCTATTGGAATTCAATCGCCGGCAGTAAAACCTCCGAACCCTTTGCAGAGTATTTGAAAACCTACCCGAATGGCCGGTTCGCCAAGCTCGCCAAAAGCAGTTTTGATGAACTTAAGGAGGCCGAATATTGGAATGCCATCGCCAACAGCCCGCAACCCGAAGCCTTCAATGAATATTTGCGACTCTATCCGAACGGGAAATATATCAACCTGGCCAGAGCAACCTTCGATAGATTAACTGAAACGGCGTACTGGAATTCGATAAAAAACAGTCGTAATCCCGATGCCTTTAGCGAATATCTCAATAAATATCCGACTGGCCGGTTTGCCAGTGAAGCGAAAACCCGGCTCGAAGAAAACCGCTTGCGCCTGGCAAAAGAGGTTGAAGACGCGGAATGGAGCGCGATTGCCAACAGTACCGACGCCAAAGCATTTGAGGCTTATTTGCGGCGCTATCCCAATGGTCAATATACAAGTTCAGCCAAAAAACAGTATGAAAAATTGACCGAATTGTCTTATTGGAAATCCATAACCGATAGCACGAACCCGGATGCTTTTCGTGAGTACATGAGTAAATACCCGGCCGGACAATTCGCGGCGCAAGCCAAAGCCAAACTCGAAAAGCTCAAAGAAGAGCAGTACTGGAATTGGCTGTCAAACACCAAGCGTGCGGATGATATTCGCGAATATTTAAGACTCTATCCGAACGGGCAGTATGTCAGTTTAGCTAAAAGCTGGCTTGAAGAGATCGCCGAAGAAAGCTATTGGCGTTCGGTAACCAGCAGCCCAACCCCTGAGCCGTTCAGGGAATATTTGCAGCGTTATCCAAACGGAAAATACGCTGGTTCGGCGCGCCTTAGAATTGACGAACTACAATCTCAAATTGCCAAACAAAAGGAAGAGGCCGAATGGAAATTGCTGATCAAGAATCCTAACGCCGGTTCGCTCAATAACTACTTAAAGAAATATCCTAACGGTCAATACGTACAGGAGGCCGAGGTTCAGCTCGCCAAACTAAAAGAGATTGAGTACTGGAACGCGATAGCCGCCAGCGCCAATACCGAAGTATTCAAAGAGTATCTGAAGAAATATCCGAATGGTCAGTTTGCGGCGCTGGCCAAAGAACGCGCCAATTATAAAAGACCGGCTCCCGCCCGCCCGACTCCCCCGGCTGTCGAAAAGGCCGGTAGTGGGTCAGCAGCGAACCCGGTAAAAACTGCCGATATGTATCTGGCGGCCGGGAATCGGCTGCTCAATGAAGGCAAATGGAAAGAGGCTGAATTCGAGTTTCGCCAAGCCTTAAACCTGACGCCAACGATAGCGACCGCGCATACTGCTTTAGCAGCAGCCTTATTTATGCAGAATAATGTATCGGAAGCCGAACTGGAGCTCAGAGAGGCCGCCAGGATTAAACCGGATGATGCGGAAAATCATGCCAATCTGGCAAAGATGCTTGAGCGACAGTCGAAATTCCAGGAAGCAGAAGGCGAATATCGGAAAGCCCTTCAGTTAGAGCCTAATCATTCTCCTTACCACGCCGATCTCGGTTTTACTCTGTACCTGCAACAAAAATGGCCAGAAGCTGAAAGCGCCTACAAGCAAGCGGTGCGTCTGGAACCGAACAACGGCCATTGGCATACCGGCGTTGCCGCCGTCTTGCTGGGACAGCAGCGATTAAGCGAAGCCGAGATGGAATTTCGGCAGGCCTTAAGGCTCGACCCGACCAATGGGCGCTGGCACGCCAATCTGGCTTTTGTATTGGGAGAACAACAACGATGGGCAGAGGCGGAATATGAGTATCGCAAGGCCGTAGGCATCGAACCGGCAAACCTTGAATATCAACGACAGCTTAAACAGGTAATGGCAAAAACCGGAACGCCATCTACCGCAGAAACTGTAACCCCATCAAGAGTAGAAGCGGCCGACAGTCGCGGGGAAGCGGCTTATGATACGGAACCCATCCCGCTCAACAGACCCCGCCAGCGTTACACCGAAACAGCGCGTAAAAATAGGGTCGAGGGTATGGTGCGCACCCGTCTGCTCATTGATATAAATGGCGCCGTCAAAAGGGTGGAAATTCTCAGCGGATTGCCGGATGGCTTGAATGAAGAAGCCGAACGCACGGCGCAGCAGATGCGCTTTAAGCCCGCCGTGAAGAATGGTCAGGCCGTGGAAGCCTGGATCATCATCAATATGGAGTTCAAATTAAAATAAATATGGCTGCCAATCGCAAACGATTGAGCAGCCATAATGCGACGTTCTTTTGCGCCGCTTCGACTTGTTGCGTGTTCTCCTTCTTCAATCTCTTAGGCAGCTTCGGCGCGTTGTTGAATCAAGCGACGCAATTTCAAGCGCGCTTTGTGTAACTGCGATTTCGAGGTTCCCGGGCTGCACCCCAAAATTCTGGCAATCTCTTCGTGCTCGTACCCTTCAACATCGTGCAAAACGAAAGCTGTGCGATAGCCGGGAGGAAGTTGGGCGATAGCAGTTTCGAGTGATATGCGGTCAACAATCGGCATCGCTTCCGGGTTCAGGGTATCCGGGTCAACCGAATCAGGCATTTCGCCATCTTCGGTGGTCAGTTCGGACTTCACCGAACGCTTACGAAAATGCATTAAAACTTGATTTACCGTCAATCTGTGCAACCAGGTCGTGAATGCCGATTCACCGCGGAAAGAATCCAGCTTGCGATGCAATTGAATAAAGACTTCCTGGGTTAAATCTTCGGCTTCGGCTACGTTACCGGTCATTCTTAAACATATCGAATAAACTCTACGATAATGTTTGCGGTAGAGGTCTTCAAAGCCGCTCATTTTATCGCCCGTTAAAGCATAGTTAATATCTTCGTCCGAAACTCCTGCACTCATGTTCGTTTGTGATATCCCTGAAACTGTATTTGCTGTTGTCATTTCATTCCCTCCCATATCGCGTCCAATTAACTTCGGGCAGTTTGTTATAGAGCGACTGACGTGCCATTGCCGAGAGAGAACCGAAGAAATTTTCTAAATGTAGAAATGATAGGGCTTATATGAAGATACGTAGGCTTTACAAAAAGTATTCCGGCTGAAGCGCGATTTTTTTGCGTTTCAGCTTATACGATTTCGTATATGAGATGCTCCAGTTGACGCTGAAAAGTTGCCCGTCCATAATAATTTTTCTGTAAATCAACTCGATATCTTAAAAGCAATGATTGATACCATCGCCACTGTCGAAAGTAATGTTGAACTCACGCCGGGTTACAAATTGCTGACGCTGAATTTCACGGAAGCCATCCCGGCCCGCGCCGGGCAATTTGCCATGCTTAAAGCGCATAACGCTTTCGAGCCTTTGCTGAGACGCGCCCTGGCTATTTACCGCGTTGAAAGCCCCAGCCGCCTGGGCTTTCTTTATCAGGTTCTCGGTCGCGGAACGCAGGCGCTTTCGCTGCTCGACCAGGGCGGAAAGGTTGAGGCGTTGCTGCCGCTCGGCAATAGTTGGTTGGATGAAAAAGCGCGGAAACCGACCGGCGCGAAAACCGCCATTGTGGTTGCCGGCGGCATCGGTTCAGCTTCCGTGTTGATGCTGTGCGAAGAGCTGACCCGCCAACCCATCAACCTGCAAATCTTTTTCGGAGCGGCCAATGAGCGGGTTGCCAGGGGGTGCGGCTTGAACGATTTTCAAGCGCTCGATAGTCCGCTAACGCTTACCAGCGATGATGGAAGTTTAGGCGAACAGGGATTCGTCACCGCGCCCCTGGAAAGATTTTTACGCGAAGGCAAAGGCGAAAATGCCACGATTTATACTTGCGGCCCCTGGGTGATGATGAAGCGCGTTGCCGAGCTTGCCGAGCAATTTGCCGTCCCCTGCCTGGCCTCACTCGAAGCGCCGATGGGTTGCGGATTCGGGGTTTGCGTAGGCTGCGTTGTCGCGATGAAAGACGCAGACCCGAAAAGCTACGCGGCCTACAAACGCGTTTGTATTGACGGTTCTATCTTTCCGGCGGATTTGATTCGCTGGGAAGTCACCGCCATGGCGCATTAGGAATTTTTTCGATTATCAGAGCAGCAAGTTTTTTTATAATAAAGCAAATCAAATGAATTTAACCCCAATAGAACACTCCGCGCTTTTAGAGGTCGAAATTGCCGGTATTCAATTTAACAACCCGGTGATGGGCGCCTCGGGAACTTTCGGTTATGGGCTAGAGTTTGCCAACCTGATTGACTTAAATCGCTTGGGCGGCTTTTCAACCAAGGGCTTGTCAGCGCGACCGCTTCCCGGAAACGTCCCCACTCGCATCGTCGAAACTCACGGCGGCATGCTCAATGCTATCGGTCTGCAAAATGTCGGCGCCCGGGCGTTCGTCGAAGAAAAACTCCCCCTGCTTCGCCAATACGACACCCAGGTTATCGCCAATGTTTTCGGCTATTGCGATGAAGACTATCTTGAGGCTATCGAGATGCTCAATGATGGCGAAGGCATCGCGGCTTATGAACTCAATATCTCTTGTCCGAATGTCAAAGAAGGCGGCATTGTCATCGGGAATTCCCCGCAAGCCGCCGCCCGGCTTACGGAAAAAGCCCGGCGCGCCTCCCAAAAACCGCTGCTGGTTAAACTCTCGCCCAATGTAACCGACATTAAAGAACTGGCCCGCGCTATCGTTGCCGCAGGAGCCGATGCGCTTTCGCTGATTAATACGCTCGTCGGCATGTCTATTGATATACATACCCGTAAGCCGCGTTTGAATTTCGGAACCGGAGGGCTTTCCGGCCCGGCTATCAAACCCATCGCTGTGCGCATGGTTTATGAGGTCGCCAGCACGGTTCAGGTGCCGATTATCGGGATTGGCGGCATTGCTTCAACCGCCGATGCGCTTGAATTTATTATCGCAGGAGCAACGGCTGTGCAGATTGGAACCGCTAATTATTACGACCCCACGGTTACCTTGAAAACCATTGATGGTCTTGCGGCTTACTGCCAACAGCATTCGACTACCATAAAATCCTTGATTGGCTCGCTTATCAAAAGCTGACCGGCCAGCTCTATCAAATAGAAAAATTGTTAGGGGGGGTCTGAACAGCCGGACGCCATTCGATAGCCTGAGGCCGAAGCCCCAGGTATCCCGGGCCGCCTGTAACCAAGCCCTGAAAGGGCGCGATAAACACTATTATGG
>JBIOWC010000932.1:0-5605 GCA_044868105.1 Blastocatellia bacterium | reverse complement strand
CGCTTTTAATTTTTAATCGGCGGCGCGGACTTCGCTAGGGGCTAAAGCTTTTGGGGTTGCCCGCTTTGAAATGATCGTCATTGCGAGTCAGGGCCGGCACGCCGAGTGTGCTCATTCACTCAGTGCCCTCACTCAAGAAGTGTCATCACTCAAGAAGTGTCATCACTGAGGCGCAGCCCCTACAGGTCAGCCTATTTTTCGTTTCCGAGTTTTCGGGAAATCTATGGAAGGAGAGCAAAAGCGATGAAGCGTATGGGAAGAAAGATTCACGGGTTACTTTCGCAGCGCGCGCTTTTGCCGATAACCCGCAGACGCAACCTGGCCAAGCCTGGCGCGCGTCCGGTGATGCTGGCCTACTACGAAGGGCTGCGGTTTCGCCGGGAAGCCAACTCGTGGAGCGCCGATAGAAAACGCGAATGGATTCTGGAGCGCCTGCGTTTTTCCCTGCGCCGCGCTTACCTGGAGACCGCCTTTTACCGCGAGCGGTTTGACCAGATGGGCTTTGACCCACGCGCTGATTTTACCTTTGAAGATTTTGCCAAACTTCCAACGCTCGAAAAAGACGACCTGCGTCTTGCAGGCGCAGCGCTTTTATCAAGCGCCGTTTCGAGCGACCAACTGTTGAAAGATTCAACCGGCGGGTCAACGGGAACGCCTGTTGAAATCTGGCTGGGACCTGAAGAACAAGGATGGCGCGAAAGCGCCGGAGAACGCTTTCAAGAACAGTTAGGCGTTCCCGCCGGGACGCGCCTGGCCTTGTTATGGGGGCATCATTTAGACCCTGTAAAACGCGACGGCTTACGCAATCAATTGTCGGCGTTCGTCAATCATCAGCGCTGGTTTGATTGTTTTCGCCTCTCGCCGGAGAAGCTTAATCAGTATCACCAGGAGTTTGAGCGCTGGCGACCGGTCGCGGTTATGGCCTACGCCACGGCGCTCGACGCGCTCGCCGAACACCTGGAAGCGCGCGCCATCAAACCGCATTATCCCGATTTATGTTTTGTGACCGGCGCAGAAAAATTATTCCCGCACCATCGGGCAAGGATTGAAGCGCTCTTTCGGCGACCGGTTCACGAGCGCTACGGCAGCCGCGATGTCGGCTTTATCGGCTATCAGCTTGAGCCGCAGCGAACCCTTGAATTTACGCTCGATTGGGCGAACCTTTTGGTTGAACCGGATACCTCTGAGACCACGAGTTCCATACTGATTACCAAACTTCATGCCGATGGCTTGCCGATGATTCGCTATCGAATTGGCGACCTGGGAAGTTTTGCAAGGGGGAGTCAACCGGGGCATCCGAGTTTCGCATTGCAGGAAGTTCTCGGACGTGAATTGGAGCGCATCTGGTTAAGAGATGGCCGTTGGATAGCCGGCGCGCAAATTCCGCACATGATGAAAGATTTCGCCGTTCAGGAATTTCAATTCGTTCAGCAAGCCGATTATTCGGTCAATCTGCACATCGTTCCCCGAAACGGTTTTGGCGATGAAAGCCGTAGGCGTATTCTCGCAACGCTCAGGTCAAACATTGAAGAATTGCCGGTTAATATTGTGCTGGTTGAGCGCATTGAACGAACGCGCGCCAATAAATTGCGACCCGTCATCAGCCATGTGCAACCCCTGGAGCGCCAAGCATCATGAAAGATTTTCCAAACCATAACCTCACTGACCCGCGGGTCGCCATCGGCAAACTTCGGCTCGCCGGTTATGACGAGTCCGAGCCGAACCCTTTGGCAAAAGTGTTAGCTGAGGTTTTCGCATCGCTGGGGTGGTCGAAAGAAGCGGGCGGACCCTTAGGCGCGGTTATCCCAAAGGGCGCGCGCGTGTTGGTCAAACCGAATTTTGTCCTGCATAAAAACGAAGGGCCGGGCGGCATAGACCCATTGGTCACCCATCCTTCACTGATTCGCCTGGTGGTTGAGGCCGCGCTTCGCGCCGGCGCCGCCGAAGTTCTGGTTGGCGATGCGCCCGTACAAGCTTGTGATTTTTCTGAACTGTTGCGCGTCACCGGGCTGGACAAATGGGCTGATGAACTGACCCAGCAGGAGGCTCGCTTTAAAGGAATACGCGATTTACGCCGCACCACCTGCGTCTTCAAAGATGGGGTGCGAGTTGCCGAAGAAAATAAAATTTCCCTTGAGCAATTCGTGCTCTTTGATTTGGCTGGCGACAGCCTGCTTGAACCGGTGAGCAGCGCCGCCAATCCGTTTCGGGTGACCTGTTATGACCCGCGATTAATGGCCAAGACGCACGCGCCGGGTCGGCATCAATATCTCATTGCCAGAGAGGTGCTCGAAGCCGATGTGATTATTAATCTGCCGAAGTTAAAAACCCACAAGAAAGCCGGGGTTACGTGTGCCCTTAAAAATCTAATCGGCATCAACGGGAACAAAGAATACTTGCCCCATCATCGGGTCGGCGGGTCGCAAACGAACGGCGATTGTTATCCGGGCGCCGGGCTGGCGAAACGGGCGCTTGAATACACCCTGGATCAGCAGAATATGACTGCGTCACCGACGGCGAGTAAGCTGTGGAATGAGGTGGCCAGAAATCTCAATCGGGCGTTGAAACTCACGGGTGATGAACTCGGCGTTGAAGGCTCCTGGAAAGGCAACGACACGATATGGAGAACCTGTCTCGACTTGAATCGAATTGTTTTGTATGGTCGCGCCGATGGCACAATGAATCAAGGGTTGCGGCGACGTATTCTGCATATTGCTGATGCGGTGATTGCCGGACAAGGTGACGGACCGCTTGCGCCACTACCGCTGCCGCTCGGACTCATCTTTGCGGGAGGTAATGCGGCGGCGATGGATTATGTCGGCGCGCAATTACTCGGTTATGACCCGCAACAGATTCCGGTCGTGCGCCATGCGTTTGATAACTTCCTCTGGCCGCTTACCTGTTTTACGCCCGGCGAAGTGCGGCTGATTGGCGAGGCCGGCGCCGGTCAGGCTGATGAAGTTTTCCACTCATTCCCTTTCCAGCAACCGGTTATTTACCCGGCCGGCTGGCGCGATGCGGCGCGCTCAATGAAATCATAAGCCTCGAAAGATGAACCTATGAATGACCTCGAAACCGGCTCCAGCAGCCCGTTTCGAGGGTTACGGAAAAATTGCGCCGGGCAAGCCACGACCTGCGGAACCGGTTCTTGAAACGCGATGTGTAAAAGCTTGCTCATATTTTTCTATCCGCCGCTAACGCCCGGTAATCAATCAGTCCCACCAATTTGAATCAGTATAGAAACCTCCCGACGCACAAAAGTCGGTGATTCATTTGCTTATCCGGCTACGGTCCAGACAGCGCTTTAACTCTCTGGCGAGGTCTTCCATGTGGTGAATCAGACAGGTCAAATGACCGCCGGGCACGAGGTGTACATCAACCTCGGCTGCGACTTTGCGCCAACCGACCGTCGCATCAGGAACGGTTTGAGCTGCCCATTCACTGGGCCAAAAAAGCGTCACCGGCCCGCTATACTTTCGCGGCACATAACTCATCATCGCTTGCTCGTAGATTTGATGCGCCGAAAGAGTTCGGTCTTCGATGGGTTGAGAAACCGTCGTGGCCGCCGCTTTCTCTATCTGCGGTTCGCGGCTGACCAAGGGTTGAGCGTCTGGTCGGGCCAGCGACTTGAAAAGCTTTGCCCCTTTCTTGCCAAAGAGGGCCATCCGCTCAAGAGGCGGCAATCGCTCAATCTCTTTGAATCGTTCGGCATAGTAGTGACGAATTTCCTCAAGGCGAATCGCCAATCCCCGCATCTTTAAAAATAACTGTTGCTGCTCGCCCGCTGCGATTTCGTGCAATGAACAATAGTGATTGACGGCGTTTTGCAGCAGTCTATATCGCGTGTTCGCACCGGTCGCCGCAATTAAGACCAGCAGGTTGACGCGCTCACCTTGGGCTTCCAGTTGTCTGGCCATTTCAAAGGCCAGTAACCCGCCATTACAATGCCCGCCGAGTTGATAAGGACCCCGGGGCTGAAAGGCGCGCAAGGTTTTCACATGGTCTTCAGCCATCTCTTCAATGGTTGCGGGAATCTGCTGGTTTTCCAGCCCGTGCGGTTCGATGGCATAAAACGGTTGTTCATTGCCGAGGTGGCGCGCCAAATTTAAACAGTACATTCCGCCGCCTTGAAAATCTCCGTGTAAATAAAAGAACGGCGGGCGCGACCCGCGAGGTTGCACAGCAATCAGCGGCGAGCGCCGGGCTTCACCTTCCTGTTTCAATAGCGCTTCAGCCAGATGTTCAATCGTCGCGCCGGCAAAAAGCGTAGCCAGTTGTAAACGCTTGCCAAAGGCCTGTTCGATGCGACCCATTAAACGAACCGAGAGCAGCGAATGCCCGCCCAGTTCGAAAAAATTATCGCGTATGCCGATGGGGCGAATATCAAATAACTCTTCCCAGATTTGCACGAGTTGGTAATGCAAAGGATTCTGCGGTTTGACATAGGCTTTACCTGTAGATTTACTTGTCGCAGGTTGTGGCAGCGCTTTGTCGTCAACTTTCCCATTGGCATTGATGGGCAATCGGTCCAGGGGCACGAATATCGAAGGGACCATATAAGCTGGCAGTCTACGGCTGAGAAAAGCGCGCAAGGTTTCTTCCAGATTTGACTGATGGCCAGCCGCTTCCGGTCGGGGGACGATATAAGCCACCAAACGCTTTTCTCCAGTCGCCTCTTCTCTCGCCAGGACAATTACATCTTGAATCATCGGGTGATTCAAAATGGCGGATTCCAGCTCTCCGAGTTCAATACGAAAACCGTGAATCTTCACTTGATGATCAACGCGTCCGCAAAACATGATTTGCCCGTCGGCGAGAAATCGCGCTAAATCACCTGACTTGTAGAGTCGTGAAGGTTCCGGCGCAGAAAACGGATTGGCGATGAAACTCTTAGCGGTCAGTTCCGGGTGATGCAGATAGCCGCGCGCCAGTCCCAGACCGCCAATATGCAGTTCACCGACAACCCCAACCGGCACCGGTTGCAACCGGGAATCGAGCAGGTAAATTTCGGTGTTTTGAATGGGGCGACCAATTGGAGCTTCTGGCGAAGATTGATGAACCGGCGCGGTTAAATCGCAGCTGGTGGCAACGATGGTGGCTTCGGTGGGGCCGTAGGTATTGACAAGCCGCACCTGTTGACCAACATTTTTGCGCCACATTGCCAAACGCTGGGGCAACACGCGCTCTCCACCAATGATGACCAGACGGATTGACGGCGCCAGCGTCAATTGGGTTGCGGCCAGTTGCTCGGTCAGTTCATGCCAGTAAGCCGTCGGCAAATCCAGTAGGGTGATTCTCCACTGCTCGCAGGTTTCAAGAAAGCTCGAAATCGAAGTCAGCATCTGTTCATTGCGTAGTACAAGGGTTGCTCCACTTGCAAGACAGGGGTAAATCTCTTCGGCGCTCGCATCAAAACTGAGAGAAGCGAATTGCAACACCCGGTCGCTCTCTTGAATGGCGTACTGGCGACGGGCGCTTTCGGTGAAATTGACCAGCGAGCGATGTTCAATCATCACGCCTTTGGGTTTTCCCGTTGAACCCGAGGTATAGATGATATAAGCCAGGCTCTGCGGGGTTGTTGCCGTTTGCGGGTTCTCGGTGGACT
>JBIOWC010000931.1:0-28104 GCA_044868105.1 Blastocatellia bacterium | reverse complement strand
CCGCAGAGACGACCAGCGAGCCCCTGCGGCGGTTATTGTGAATCAAACCATCGCCAAAAAGAATTTCCCGAATGAAAGTCCGATTGGCAAACGCTTAATCTTTTTTGGCGACAATCCGATGCCCTATGAAATCGTTGGCGTGGTCGGCGACGAAAAGGTAAACAGTCCGGATTCGGCAACCACCGGCGTAGTCTATTTTTCATTCTTACAAGAACCCGACACCACCATCGGTTTTCTCGCGCGCACCACAAGCGACCCAAATACCTTACTCAAAGCCATCCGCAGTGAGTGTCAGTCGTTTGACCCGGATCTTTCGATTTCCGGCGAAACGACGATTCAAAATTTAATCGACAATTTGCCCGCGACCTTTGCGCGGCGTTATCCGGCCTATTTAATCGGACTCTTTGCGGCAACGGCTTTGCTGCTGGCCGTGGTTGGCATCTACGGGGTGATCTCTTATTCGGTGACCCAGCGCACCCAGGAAATCGGCATTCGGCTGGCGCTCGGCGCTCGGCGCACCGATGTCATCAAATTGATCCTCGGACAGGGAATGAGCCTGGTCGCGCTCGGCATAGCGATTGGACTGGCGGGCGCCTTTTTCGCGACACGGTTTCTCGAAAGTCTGTTATTTGGCGTGAGCACAACCGATCTGGCGACCTTTTTTATGGTTGCCGCAACTATCGTAGGAGTGGCGCTGGTCGCCTGTTTGGTGCCGGCCCGTCGGGCCGCCAAGACCGACCCGATGGTGGCGCTCCGTTACGAATGAGGCGATTTTGGATTATCTGGATTTTGGATTTTAGATTGCCGCTGCACGAGCGATACAACGAGCAGCGGCGGCTGAGTTTTGCAGTCGAGTTATAGAAAAGTACCGCAACTCTGTCGCCTCCAAGAATCTAATATCCAAAATCTAAAATCCAAAATCCAGATAATCTAAAATTCTTAGAGGGCAAAATGAACGATATATTCCAAGACCTCCGCTATGGGATTCGTTTGTTGTTTAAACATCCCGGTTTTACGCTGATTGCCGTTATCACTCTGGCGCTCGGCATTGGCGCCAACACCGCCATCTTTTCGGTCGTCAACACTCTGTTGTTGCAATCCCTGCCTTACAAAAATGCCGAGCAGTTGGTGTGGATTTGGGGAACCAATCCGAAGAATAACATTCCACAGGAATCGGCATCCGCGCCGGATTACGCCGATTGGAAAACCCAGAATCAGAGTTTCGAGGAGATGGCCGCCTTTACCCGAACCGCCGCGATTTTGACTACCGATGACGAACCCGAACGCCTGCTGGGAGGCGCCGTAACCGATGGCTTTTTTTCGGTGCTTGGCGCGCAACCGAAAATGGGCCGAGTCTTTTTACCTGAAGAAGATAAACCCGGCGCCACCCGGGTGATTATATTAAGCGAAGGTCTCTGGAAAAGACGTTTTGGCGCGGACCCCGAAATCATTGATAAGACCATCACCCTCAACGGCAATCCTCATGTTGTCGTCGGCGTGATGGGCGCAGACTTTTTGAACCCTTTACCCAATAATCGTCAGCCCACAGAATTCTGGGTTCCGGCGCGCATAGATTTTGCCAACGCCGGTCGGCGCAACGATTTTCTGGGGGTGATTGCGCGCTTAAAACCGCAGGTCTCGTTGGAACAGGCGCAGACTGAAATGAGCAGCATCGCCAGCACCCTCGAAGCGCAATACCCTGCGAGTAATACCGGTTGGGGAACCCAAGTTTTAACTCTGCATGAGCGCTTTGTCGGCGATGTCAGTCGGGCGCTTCTGGTGTTGATGGGCGCCGTCTGCTTCTTGCTGCTCATCGCCTGCGCCAATGTCGCGAATTTACTGCTGGTGCGCGCTTCGACGCGTCGCAAAGAGATTGCCATTCGCGCAGCCCTCGGCGCCGGGCGCTTGCGCATTGTGCGACAGCTCCTATCCGAAAGCCTGCTGCTCGCCCTGGTGGGCGGGGCTTTGGGATTGGGATTAGCCGTTTGGGGCGTGCCCTTGCTGGTGTCGGTGATTCCCGATGATTTGCCGAGGTTAAATGACATCGCGCTCGATAGCCGCGCCCTCGCCTTCACGCTTTCCATTTCGCTGCTGACCGGCATCCTTTTTGGTTTAATTCCGGCGCTGCAATTTTCAAGTCCGCATTTGAATGACAATCTCAAAGAAGGAGGTAAAGACACGGCGAATGTCGGCAGCAGCAATCGCGTCCGCCAGGTTTTTGCCGTTGCTGAAGTCGCGCTGGCGTTAATGCTGCTGGCCGGCGCGGGACTGATGATGAGAAGCTTTTTGAAGTTGCAGGAAGTCAATCCGGGATTTAACACCGAACACATTTTAACCATGCAGTTTCAATTGCCGGCTACTCGCTATAAAGCCGACGCCGACCTGGTGAATTATTACAACCAACTGCTTGAAAAGGTATCCACACTACCCGCGATTGATTCAACCGGACTGGTCAGCGATACGCCGCTGACCGGCAACAGCAATTTTCTTTCGTTTGCTATGGAGGGACAAATTCAATCGCCGAATGACCCGATTCAGGATGCGACAACCCATTCTGTCAGCCCCGATTATTTCAAGACCATGGGGATTCCACTCAAGCGCGGCAATCTCTTTACCGCTCAAGACCGCGCCGATACCCCCCGCGTTGTGGTTATCAGCGAAGAGATGGCCAAGCGTTATTGGGGAGAGGTTGACCCCATTGGTAAACGCATTAACTTTGACGGCGGTCCAAATCCGACCTGGCTGACCATCATCGGCATTGTCGGCGATACGCGCAATGAAAGCCTGAACGAAAAGCCCTACCCGCAGATGTATGGGCCGATTGTTCAAAACCCCAGACGCTCCTTAAATCTTTTTGTCCGCAGCTCGGCTGAAAGGGCAACGCTCATTCCCATGCTGCGCAATCAGATGAGAGAGCTGGATGCCAATATCCCGGTCTTCAATATCCAAAGCATGGAGCAAATTTTCGCAGACTCCATCGCCCGTCATCGTTTCATTGCCTTTCTGATTATTCTCTTTGCCAGTCTTGCGCTGATACTTGCATCGGTCGGCATCTACGGCGTCCTCTCCTATTCGGTGACCCAGAGAAACCATGAAATTGGTGTACGCATGGCGCTTGGCGCAAAGTCTTCGGACATTTTGAGGATGGTCGTCAGTCAAGGTTTGAAACTGGTCGTAATTGGTATCGTCACGGGTTTGGTTGCAGTGCTGGTGTTAAGCCGATTGCTCGCGAGCCTGCTCTTTGAAGTGAGCGCGACCGACCCGCTGACCTTCGCAGGTGTCGCGCTGCTCCTGACAGGAGTGGCGCTGATGGCCTGTTTGGTGCCAGCCCGCCGGGCCGCCAAGACCGACCCCATGGTGGCGCTCCGTTATGAGTAAGAAGGAGATAAGAGATGAATGACCTGCTACAGGATTTACGTTATAGCTTTCGTCTGCTGTTTAAAAATTTCGGCTTTACGCTGGTGGCGCTCATCACCCTGGCGCTCGGCATCGGCGCCAACAGCGCGATTTTCAGCGTCGTCAATTCCGTTCTGCTCAAACCGCTGCCATACAAAAACCCTGAGCGGCTGGTGATGATGAACCATCATTATCCCAAGCTGGATTTGAAAGCCTCGGTTTCGGCCATCGGTTATACGCATTACCGCGATAACAATCAGACCTTTGAAAACATCACGGCCTTTACCAATTGGCAGGTGAACCTCACCGGCGCGGGCGAACCTGAGCGGCTATCGGGTCTCGCGGTCACGCCGACTTTCTTTCCGACGCTGGGCATTGACCCGGCACGCGGGCGGGGCTTTAGCAATGATGAAGACAAGCCGGGACAGAACAAAGTGGTGGTGCTCAGCGATGGCTTGTGGCGCAGACGATTTGGCCAAGATCCCAACATCTTGAATCAAACGCTCACCCTCAATGGCGAAAGTTATAACGTCGTCGGCATTATGCCGCCCGACTTTCAATTCGGACGCGAATTCGGACAAACGGTTGATCTGTTTGCGCCGCTTACCTTCACCGATGCGCAGATGCAGACGCGCCAGTGGCGCAACGAATTTCTTTCGGTGATTGCGCGGTTAAGACCTGAGGTGAATTTGGAACAGGCGCAGGCCGAGATGGATTCCATTGCGGCAAATGTGCGGCAAAGCTATTTCGGCGGCGGCGATGCGGCTGACCCGAGCAGTTGGGGACTCCTGCTGCGCTCGGTTCACGAACTCGTGGTGGGCGACATTCGCCCGGCGCTGTTGGTGTTACTGGCCGCCGTCGGCTTGGTGCTGCTCATCGCCTGCGCCAATGTCGCGAATTTATTGCTGGCGCGCGCCGCGTCCCGGCAAAAAGAGGTCGCCATTCGGGTGGCGCTCGGCGCCAGTCGCCTGCGCATGGTGCGCCAGTTTTTAACCGAAAGCGTGGTGCTGGCGCTGATTGGCGGAACCCTGGGAACGCTGCTCGCGGTTTGGGGCATCAATGCGCTCTTGAAACTCAATAATGATTTGATTCCGCGCTCGCAGGAAATCGGTTTGGATAGCCGCGTCCTGCTCTTTACGCTCGGGCTTTCGTTACTCACCGGCATTCTTTTCGGACTTGTTCCGGCCTTGCAAAGTTCAAATACAGATTTGCATGACACCTTAAAAGAAGGCGGGCGGAGCGGCTCAGGCGGCGCGAAACGCAGTGTACGCAGCGCCCTGGTGATCGCGGAAATCGCCCTGGCGCTGGTGCTGTTGATTGGCGCGGGACTGCTCATTCGCAGCTTTACCAAGCTTCAGAATGTCAATCCCGGATTCAACCCGGAGAACCTCTTGGTGATGCAAGTTGCGTTGCCCGCCAATCAATACAACGAGCCGCAAAAGATTGACAATTTCTATCAGCAAGCCTTGCAAGGCATTCAAACCATAGCCGGGGTGCAAGCGGTCGGCGTCTCTTCAACCGTGCCGATGAGTGGCAGCAATTCGAGCGGGAGTTTTGCCATTGAAGGGCGAACCGTTCAACCGGGAGAGATGTCGCCCTGGGGAAATCGCTGGCTGGCTGGCGCGACTTACTTTCAAACCATGAACATCCCTTTGATCAAAGGGCGATTCTTTGATGACCGCGATGTCGCCACGTCGCAACCCGTGGCGATTATTGATGAGACGCTGCAACACAAATATTGGGGTGATGAAGAGGCCCTTGGCAAACGCATCAGCTTTCAACGCGACCCGCAAGGCAACCCGATTTGGCGCGAGATTGTCGGCGTCGTCGGGCATGTCCGTCATCGCGGGCTTGAAGGCGAATCGCCCGTGCAATATTACCTGCCTCATCGTCAACTCTCGAATGGTGGAATGTATGTCGTGGTGCGAACCGCCAACGAGCCTTCGGCTTCGGCCGCAGCGGTGCGGGCGCAGATTCAAGCGGTAGATCGTGAACTGCCGGTCTATCGCGTCACCACCATGGAGCAAGTCGTCGCCGATTCGATGACCCAGCGCCGTTTTGCAATGACCCTGCTGGGCATTTTCGCGGCGGTGGCTTTGATTCTCGCATCCGTAGGGCTTTATGGAGTCATGGCTTATTCAGTGACCCAGCGCACCCATGAAATCGGCATCCGGCTGGCGCTCGGCGCCAAGACCGCTGATGTGCTGAAGATGGTCGTCGGACAAGGCATGGTGTTGGCGGCGATTGGACTCGCAATCGGCCTGCTGGCGGCCTTTGGTCTTACCAGGCTAATGACCACCCTGTTGTTTGGCGTGAGCGCCACCGACCCGTTCATCTTTGCCTTGCTGCCGTTGGTGCTGGCGAGCGTGGCAGTGGCGGCAAGCTGGATTCCGGCGCGGCGCGCCACCAAAGTGGACCCGATGATTGCCCTCAGATATGAGTAAGGAGAAGGAGCTGATGAGTCACTTTTTGCAAAACGTTCGCTTTGGCGGTCGGATGCTATCGAAAAATCCTGGCTTCACGCTTATCGCCGTGATCTCTTTAGCCATTGGTATCGGCGCCAACACCGCCATCTTCAGCCTGGTTGATAAATTGTTGCGACAGACCTTGGCCGTTATCCGTCCGAATGAACTGGTTCTGGTAACTGCCGAAACCGTAAATCCAAAGTTTCTGAATACCATTTTTTCTTACCCCGATTATGTTGATTACCGCGACCGGTCGCAGACCTTCGACGGATTGGTAGCCTTCAGCCAGACGGCCGTCAATCTGAGAAGGGGTGACGACTTTCAGCGGGTCAACCTTGAACTGGTCTCCGGGAATTATTTCGAAGTGCTCGGCGTGAGTGCTTTGCAAGGACGTTTATTTCATCCGGAAGACAATGAAACGCCGGGCGCCCATCCCCTGGCGGTGATGAGTTACGGGATGTGGCAGCATTACTTCGGTGGCGACCCGAAGGTGGTTGGTAAAACCGTGACCCTCAACGAATCAAGTTATACGGTGATCGGTATCGCGCCGGGCAACTTTAAGGGCATGCACCTTGAAAGCCCTGTGGGTTTTTGGGTCCCGCTCATGATGGAGCAACAGCTCTCGGCGTCGCCGGTGCCGAACTTTTTTTCGCGGACTTCCGCCTGGTTGAGAATTGTTGGCAGATTAAAGAGCGAATTGCCGATGGCCCAGGCGCAGGTCGAGTTGGATACGCTGGCCCGGCAGATTCGAGACGCGAATACCCCTGAGCGCGACCGCAGCCGAGCTTTCTATGAGCGCCGGATGCTGCTTGAACCCGTCGGCCGCGGGCTGTCGCTTCTTCGAGCAAATCTGTCAAAACCGCTCACTCTCCTTTTGGCTGTTGTTGGGCTGGTCTTATTGATTGCCTGTGCCAACGTTGCCAACCTGATGCTGGCGCGCTCGACCGCCAGGCGTAAAGAGATGGCCGTGCGGCTGGCGCTCGGGGCGACCCGGTTCCGCCTGGCCTCGCAACTGCTCACCGAAAGTCTGATGCTTGCGCTGTTTGGCGGAATCACTGGCTTGTTCTTAGCGCCCTGGCTTGCCGAACTGTTATTGAAGTTTCAAGGGCAGGTCAATATTGCCGAAACCTCACTAGCGGACACTTTGGATTTCCGCACGCTGGGGTTCACGCTTCTGGTTTCGATTCTCTGCGGTCTGGTCTTCGGATTGGCACCGTCACTCAAAAGTTCCAAACCCGATTTAATTCCGGCGCTGAAAGATGAAGTTTCTACTTTTGGAGGGCGGGAATCTCGACTCACGCCGCGCAACCTGCTGGTCGTCGCGCAAGTCGCCCTCTCGTTGATGGTGTTAATCGGGGCCGGCCTGTTTATCAAAAGCCTGTTTAAACTCTTTGACATCAATGTCGGTTTTCAAGCCGATAAGGTTTTGCTGGTGCCGATTGACTTGCCGACCAAAAGTTATGATGAAAATCGCGGGGGCGAATTTTACAAACAACTAAGAGAACGCTTGCAGGCCTTGCCCGGAGTCGAGGCCGTCAGTTCGGCTGTCGTTGTGCCGATGAGCGGCAATATGTTCGTCCGCAACCTAAAGATCGAAGGTTACGAGACGCAACCCGGTGAAACGCTCGGCCTCGATACGAACGAAGTCGGCCCCGGTTATCACGAACTGATGGGCATACCGCTGCTCGAAGGGCGCGGATTCGGCGACCAGGACCGCCAAGGTTCACCGCGCGTTGCCATCATCAATGAAACCTTTGCGCGACGCTATTTTCAGGGGCAACAACCAATCGGCAAACACCTCACCTTTGGTAGTTCGAACAAGCCAGTTGAAATTATCGGGGTCGCTCGTGACAGCAAACTTCACAACCTGACCGAAACGCCGATCGCCCATTTCGAAACGGCAAGAGAACAGGAAGAGTATGCCACTTCGATCACTCTGCACGTCCGCACGCGCCTAAACCCCGACGAGTTAATTCCGGCCGTGCGGCGCGAGATAAACGGGCTGGATTCGACGCTGGCGGTTGCCAACATCCATAGCTTGAGCAGCGAAATCAATAATTCAATCGCCACGATGCGGATGGTGACGACGCTCACGGCGCTCTTCGGCGCAATCGCTCTGCTCCTGGCCAGCATTGGCCTTTACGGCGTGATGGCTTATTCGGTCAACCGCCGCGTCCGTGAAATCGGCATCCGCCTGGCGCTTGGCGCCCAAAGCGGCGACGTGTTGAAGATGGTTTTGCGTGAAGGGATGGCGCTGGTGGCCGTTGGGTTAATGATTGGCTTAGGCGGCGCCATTGCCGCAGCGAGGCTCACAGAAGAGTTGCTCTATGGCGTCAGCGCCACTGACCCGCTGACTTTCGCTGCCGTCGCGCTGATATTGACAGGAGTGGCGCTGGTGGCCTGTTTGGTGCCGGCCCGTCGGGCCGCCAAGACCGACCCGATGATTGCGCTCCGTTATGAATGAAGGCGATTTTGGATTTTAGATTTTGGATTATCGGGATTTTAGATTTTGGATTGAGAAGGCCGAGGTGCAGGGCTCGGCTTGATTAAAAATCCAACTCGCCGAGGGCCTGGGTTCAACGCGGCAGCGGCAATCTAAATTCCAAAATCTAAAATCCAAAATCCTGAGAAAGGGAATTATGGATAATTTAATACAAGACCTACGCTATGCAATACGCGCCTTACTTAAAAAACCCTTATACGCGGCGATTGCTATTATCACGCTGGCTTTAGGCATTGGCGCCAACACCGCCATCTTCAGTGTCGTCAACGGCGTCTTGCTGCGACCGTTGCCATTCGCGCAACCCGAACGCTTGATGATGGTCTACAACACCTCGGATAAAGAAGACCAGGACAGCGTAACCTACCCGGATTTCAATGACTGGCGCGACCGCAATCAATCCTTCGCGCAACTGGCAGCTTATTCGACCAGAGATTTTACCGTGACCGGCGTTGGCGAACCGTTTCGCCTGCGCGGCGCCATGGTCACGCATGAATTATTGCCGCTCCTGGGCGTCAATCCCGAACAAGGCCGCTTCTTCACCCCCGAAGAAGATAAACCCGGGGCGCGCGCCGTGATTCTCAGCCATCGAATCTGGCAGGAATACTTTGGTTCGGAAGGCAAGCTGGTCGAAAAAAATATTAATTTGAACGGGCAAAATTACCTGATCGTCGGGGTGATGCCCGCCACCTTCGCCTTTCCCATTCAAAACGACCCGGTGATTGATATGTGGACGACGACGGCAACCATGCAGGAAGGTCGCGCGCCGCTCACTGCGCAACGCGGCAATCACGCGCTGGATTGTCTTGGGCGTTTGAAAGACGGCGTCAGCCTTGAACAGGCGCAAGCCGAAATGAGTTTAATTGTCGGCGATATTGCCAAACAATACCCCGATACCAATTCGGAATTCGGGGTGCGCGTAGCTTCCTTGCATCAAGACCTCATTCGAGATGTTCGCGTCGCCTTATGGACGCTCTTTGGCGCAGTCGGTTGTGTGCTGCTCATCGCCTGCGCGAATGTCGCCAATCTGCTACTGGCGCGCGCCACAACCCGGCAGAAAGAAGTCGCCATACGCACGGCGCTGGGCGCCAGCCGCTTTCGTGTGATGCGGCAATTGATTACTGAAAGTTTGTTGCTTTCAGTCCTCGGCGGCCTCTTGGGACTGCTGCTTGCGATGTGGGGCACAGACCTGGTCCTGTCGCTGGTGCCGAAAGGTTTGCCGCGCGCCGAAAGTATTGGCTTCGATGTCAGCGTGCTGGGATTCACCTCGCTTATTTCAATTTTAACCGGCTGGCTATTTGGTATTGCTCCGGCCTTGCAGATTTCAAAGACCAATCTCACGCAATCGCTGAAAGAAGGCGGACGCCAGGCCACCGGCGGCGCGCAACACAATCGCGTGCGCAGCATACTGGTGGTTGCCGAGGTAGCCATCGCTTTGACCTTGCTCGTCACCGCCGGATTATTGATCAACAGTTTTTTCCGTTTACAACATTTGAAACCCGGTTTTGAAACCACCAACCTGTTGAGCTTTCGCCTGGGGCTACCGGATACGCGCTATCCGCAGGAACAACAACTGGTCAATTTTTATCAAAATCTGGGCGCGCGGATTCACAACATTTCGGGCGTAAAAGATGTCGCGTACATCACCGCGCTGCCGTTTAGCGGACAGGGCGCCGGCGTCGGGTTTTCAATCGAGGGCGAACCCTTGGAAGCCAATCGCCCGTTCCCCTATGACACGGATTATCGCACCATCAGCCCCGCGTACTTCCGCGCCATGGGCATGCAACTGTTAAGCGGCCGGGATTTTGATGAACGCGATAACGCCGAATCCACGCAAGTGGTCATCATCAATGAAACCCTGGCGAAAAAATATTTCCCCAATCAAAACCCGCTCGGCAAACGCATCAATCCGAGTTTTTCGACTGGCAATCGCGGCATCGTGATGCGGGAAATCATCGGCGTGGTCAGTGACATCAAACACCGTAAGTTGAATGAAGAGCCGCGCGATGAGGTCTATATCCCCCACGCGCAGAACCCGCGCCCGACCATGTTTTATGTGGTTCGCACAACCCATGACCCGACTGTAGCGATTGCCGCCATTCGCAGCGAAGTGCAAGCGATGGATAAGGACTTGCCGATGTACAACATCAAAACCCTAGACCAGTACATCGCTTCTTCGGTGGCGCAACCGCGTTTCAATATGTTGTTGCTCTGCATCTTCGCCAGTGCCGCTTTGTTGCTGACCATCATCGGGCTCTACGGCGTGTTGAGTTATGCGGTCACCGAACGCACCCATGAAATCGGTGTGCGCATGGCGCTCGGCGCCAAGACTTCTGATGTTTTGAAGCTGATCGTTAAGCACGGCATGGGGCTGACCTTGATCGGCGTGGTCCTGGGGCTGGCGGGCGCCTATGCCCTGGCACAGATTACTGAAAGTTTGCTCTTCGGAGTGACGGCAACCGACCCGCTGACCTTCATTGTGGTTTCGCTGATATTGACAGGAGTGGCTCTGGTGGCCTGTTTGGTGCCAGCGCGTCGGGCCGCGAAGACCGACCCCATGGTGGCGTTGCGTTACGAATAAAAAGGATAAGCCATGAATTCATTCCTCAGAGATTTGCGATACAGCTTGCGTGTGCAGCGTTCAAAACCGCTCTTTACGCTGATTGCGATTTTAACGCTTGGCCTTGGCATCGGCGCGACGACGGCAATTTTCAGCATCGTCAATGCGGTGGTTATCAAGCCGCTCCCGTACCAGGAACCCGAACGCCTCATGCAGTTTTGGGAGAGCAACCCGCTCAAAAATTGGACGCAGAATGTCATCGCCCCGGCAAACCTTTTCGACTGGCAGGAGCAGAATCAATCGTTCACAGAAATCGGCGCCTACTTCGGGTCGGACAAAAAAGGGGCAGGGCTGAGCGGCTTTCAACTAAACGTCGGCGATGAACCGGTGCGCATCGAAGGGCTATTTGTGACCGGCAATATCTTCTCCGTGCTGGGCAACCAGGCCTTGCTTGGCCGAACCCTGGTCGAAGAAGAGACCTGGCAAGGCCATCATCTGGTTGCGGTGCTCAGTTACGGATTATGGCAGAGACAATTTGCCGGCGACCCCCATATCGTCGGGCAGAAAGTGACGCTCAACGGAGTCACGCGCGAAATTGTCGGCGTGATGCCGGAGCGTTTTTATTTTCCCACTAAAGAAGTGGAGTTGTGGGTGCCGATGGGGTGGAATCGTAACCAGATTGCCCAGGTTCGCCGCCCGCATTTTCTGCGCGCTGTGGGTAGACTCAAACCCGGCTTGAGCGTGGAGCAAGCGAATACTGAAATGACGGCGATTGCCGCAGGGCTTGAGCAAAAATATCCTGACACCAACACGCAGATGGGCGTCGGGGTTGGCCCTCTCAAGGATTGGATGGTTTCGGATGTTGAGTTTTCGCTGATTGTTTTACTTGCCGCGGTCGGCTTTGTGCTGCTGATTGCCTGTGTGAACGTCGCCAATCTGTTGTTGGCGCGGGTCGCCAGCCGCTCGCGCGAAGTCGCCATTCGTTCAGCGCTTGGGGCCAGCCGCGGGCGCATCATCGCCCAACTCTTGACCGAGAGTTTGATGCTGGCGATTCTTGGCGCCGCCCTGGGATTAATACTCGCCGTCTGGGGTAAAGATTTGCTCCTCGCTTATAGTCCCGGCGATATTCCGCGACTCGATGAAATCCGTCTCGATTGGCGGGTGCTCGGTTTTACGATGGGGGCGACTTTGCTGACGACCGTACTGACCGGGCTCGCGCCGGCCTGGCAGAGTTCAAATCCGCATCTCGCTTCAACGCTCAAAGAAGGTGGACAAAAAGGCGCCGCCGGACACGGCAACCGTCTACGCAATACCTTGGTCATTGTCGAGGTTGCTTTAGCGATTGTGCTGACGACCGGCGCAGGATTGATGATTCGCAGCTTTCTGCAACTTCAGAAAGTGGATTCGGGTTTTAATGCCGACAAGGTTTTAACCTTCAAGGTAACGCTTCCGGGGGCCAGTTATAAAGACCCCGGCCAGCAGCAGAATTTTTTCAATCAAGCCGAACAGCGCATCAGGAATTTACCCGGTGTCGAAGCCGTGGGCTCGACGACGATGTTGCCACTCAAAGGCGCCCTGTGGACCGGTGATATGACGGTTGAAGGATGGTCGGCGGAAGATTACGTACGCGAAGTGCGCCACAAAGAGATTACCCTCGACTATTTTCGCGCCATCGGCTTGCCGTTAATTGATGGGCGAAACTTTAACGAATCGGATAACGATAAAGGCTTGCCGGTCATCATCGTCAACACGACTTTTGCAAAGCGCATCTATCCGAACGATAACCCGATTGGCAAGCGCGTAAAATTCGGAAAGCCGACTGTGCAAGGGGTCTGGCAAACCATCATTGGCGTCGTTGGCGATGAGAAGCAGGATGGATTGAATATCGAGGTTCGGCCCGAAGTCTATCAATCGCATTTGCAAAGCCCGCAAAACGAGATGGCCATGGTTGTGCGCGCCACTACTGACCCGCAGTCGCTCGCCAGCGGCATTCGCGAAGAGATTCGCGCGCTTGACCGCAGTCTGCCGCTTTATGAAATCAAAACCATGAATGACATCCTTTATGAATCGCTCACCCGGACGCGATTCGTCACCTTGTTGCTTTTCGGTTTTGCGGTGCTCGCGCTGGCGCTTGCGGCTATCGGTATCTACGGGGTCATGGCTTATTCGGTGACCCAACGAACGCAAGAGATTGGCATCCGCATGGCGCTCGGCGCCAGTCGCACGGATGTGCTCAAGATGGTGATATGGCAAGGCCTGAAAATGACTTTAGGCGGAGTCATGATTGGGCTGCTGACAGCGTTTGCGTTGTCGCGACTGATTGCCAATCTTTTATTCGGCATCAGCGCCAGCGACCCGTTTACTTTTCTTCTGGTGGCGATCTTGTTGGCGCTGGTGGCGTTTCTGGCCTGTTATCTGCCGGCGCGGCGCGCCACCCAAGTAGACCCGCTGGTCGCACTCAGGTACGAATGAATTCGATTTTGGATTATCTGGATTTTGGATTTTGGATTGCTGCTGCAAGCGAGACCCGAGGTACATCGGCGACTGAGTTTATTGAATTGAGGTTAGCAGGAGGTAAGGCAGCAACCCTGAGAATCCAAAATCCAAAATCTAAAATTCAAAATTCCGAGGGGAGTTGAAGTATGGAATCATTTATCCAAGACCTGCGCTATTCAATTCGCACGTTGCTCAAGAAACCGCTCTTTGCAATCGTTGCCATTATCACGCTGGCTTTAGGAATTGGCGCCAATACCGCGATATTTAGCGTCGTCAACGCCGTGTTGCTACGCTCGCTGCCTTATAAAGAGGCGAATCGGTTGGTGATGGTTTGGGAACATAACCGCACGCGCGGGCGCACGACGAATGTCATCAACCCGGCGAACTTTCTGGATTGGCAGGAACAAAACAGCGTTTTTGAAGGAATGTCAGCGCTCTATGACGGGCGCTTTAACCTCACGGGCACCGGCGACCCGGAAGAGATTACCGGACAGGTTGTCTCGACCAACTTTTTTTCATTGCTTGGCGCGCAACCTCTACTTGGACGCGGATTCATTGAGAGCGAAGGCGTACGGGGGCAAGATAATGTCGCGATTCTCAGCTACGGTTTGTGGCAGCGACGCTTTGGCGCCAACCCCGACATCATTGATAAACCGATTACCCTTGACGGGCAGACGCTCACGGTGGTTGGCGTGATGCCGCGCGATTTCAGTTTCTTAATCAAGAGCGGCATTCTGGTTGGCAATCCTTCTGATATCTGGGTGCCCCTGGTGTTCACGGATAATTTCCGCGTTCGACGCGGGCGCTTTATGATGGCCGTGGCGCGGCTAAAACCCGGCGTTACGCTTGAACAGGGACAAGCAGAGATGAGCGGAGTGGCCAACGGGTTGGAACAACGCTACCCGGATTTCAACACCGGCTGGGGCATCAATCTCGTCCCCGTTCAAGAGCAGTTGGTTGGCGACCTTCGCAAGCCCTTAATTATTCTGCTCTGCGCCGTTGGCCTGGTGCTACTCATTGCCTGCGCCAACGTTGCCAACTTGATGCTCTCGCGGGCGGCCAGCCGGCAAAAAGAGATTGCCGTACGGACGGCGCTGGGCGCCGGTCGCGGGCGCATCATCAGACAGTTATTGACCGAAAGCGTGCTGCTCAGTCTCATAAGCGGCACGCTCGGTTTGTTGCTCGCCGGGTGGGGCGTCGAAGCGTTGATGACGCTGGCGCCCAAACAACTGGTGCCTTTGCAAAGCGTCGGCATTAATTTTCAGGTGTTGCTTTTTACGCTGACGCTTTCCGTGTTAACCGGCCTCATTTTCGGACTGGCTCCGGCGTTCGCCATTTCGCGCGCCAATCTGAATGAAGTGTTGAAAGAAGGCGGCAAAGGGGCCGGCAATGAGACTGGCAATTCACGTTTACGCAATCTGTTTGTCGTCGCTGAAGTTGCCCTGGCGCTCATCTTACTCATCGGTTCGGGACTGATGCTGAAAAGTTTTTACCGTCTGCAATCGGTGAGTCCGGGCTTTGATTCGCAGAACCTGTTGACCTTCAAGCTTGCCCTGCCAAGCTCAAAATACCCGGACGACCAGAAGCGCCTGGCGTTCTTTAATGAAGCCGTGCAACGCATCAAAACTCTTCCCGAAGTGCGTTCAGTCGGAGCCATCAATTTTCTGCCGTTTACCGGGCTGGCAGCCGCTACAGGATTTGAAATCGAAGGTCGCCCGGCGCCGACCCCCGCCGAAAGACCGACCGTAGAATCACGGGTCGTTGACCCAAACTATTTTGAAACCATGGGCATTCCCTTGCTTGATGGCAGAAATTTCAATGCCCGCGAAGTCACCGAAATATCGCACGTCGTGATTATCAACGAGACCCTGGCGCACAATAATTTTCCCGGCGAAAACCCGCTCGGCAAACGGCTGACCATTTACATGAAACGCGACAATGTTCCCTGCGAAATCATCGGCATTGTCAAAGATGTCAAACACCATGGCTTGGACGCAGAACCGCGCGCCATGGCTTACTGGCCGCAACCTGAACTGGTCTATTCGGCGATGACCCTGGCGGTGCGGACCAAAGCTGAGCCGTTGGCGCTGGTCGGCGCCATTCAGCGTGAAATCCAGACCATGGATAAAGACCAGCCGCTTGCCGATGTTCGCACGATGGAGAGTTGGATTGCCGACTCGGTTGCCAAATCGCGCTTTGCCGCTACCTTGCTTGGCGTTTTCGCCTTTGTGGCTTTGCTTCTGGCGAGCGTCGGCATCTATGGCGTGCTGGCCTATTCAGTAACCCAACGCACCCACGAAATCGGCATCCGCGTGGCGCTCGGCGCCAAATCAGCCGATGTTTTGCGATTGATTGTCGGAGGTGGCATGAAACTCACGCTACTCGGTATCGCTATCGGTCTGGTTGCGGCTTTCGCCATCACGCGGGTGATGGCGAGCTTGCTCTTTAACGTCAGCACCACAGATATGATTACCTTCATCAGCGTTCCAGCCATGTTGCTGACAGTGGCGCTGGTGGCCTGTTTGGTGCCGGCCCGTCGGGCCGCCAAGACCGACCCGATGGTGGCGCTCCGTTATGAATGAAGGCGATTTTAGATTTTGAATTTTGGATTTTGGATTATCTGGATTTGAGATTTGAGATTTGAGATTTTGGATTGACAGAGGTGGCGGCGGTGCCGCGCTTGGCTTGGCTCGGCCTTCTCAAAAAACCAATTCGCCGATTGACCAGGTTCAACGAGGCCGCAGCCATCGAAGAACCAAAATCTAAAAGGATTTGATGATTAGGGAGATTAACAAGTGATGAATTTACTGGCGGGCGATTTGCGCTATGCAATAAGAATGCTCCTCAAACAACCGGGCTTTACAGTGATTGCCCTGGTCTCACTGGCGCTTGGCATCGGCGCCAACACGGCGATTTTCAGCCTGGTCAATACGGTGCTATTGCGTCCCTTGCCGGTTGAAAAACCTGGCGAGTTGTTGGCGCTCAACAACACCGTCGAACGCCGGAGTTTTGCGACCTTCTCTTATCCGAATTATCAAGACCTGCGTGATAGAAATGAGGTTTTCGCCGGTCTGCTGGCCTATCGCTTTGCGCCGCTCAGCATCAGCCACGACGGCATCAATGAACGCTTATGGGGCTATGTCGTGAGCGGCAATTATTTCGAGACGCTCGGCGTGCGCGCCGCCGCCGGGCGGGTGATTTCAACGGATGACGATGTCAATGTCGGGGCTCATCCGGTAACCGTCATCAGTTATAGATGCTGGCAAGAACGCTTCGCCGGAACGCCGGACATTCTTGAAAAAATGGTCATCGTCAACGGGCGCAGCTATTCGATTATCGGCGTCGCGCCGCAAGGATTTTTCGGCACCGAGATTATCGCTGCGCCCGATATGTGGTTTCCCATGACCATGCAACCGCAAATTGAAATGGGCAACAATTGGCTCAAGGACCGCGACGAAGAAAACCTTTATGTTCAAGGGCGGCTCAAATCCGGCATCAGTCAGGCGCAAGCGCAAACTGCACTCAACCAGATTGCCGCAGAGCTTGAACGCCAGTACCCGGAGGTCAACGAAGGCAAACGCATCGCTTTAGCGCCGGCGGGCATGTTGGGCGGCATCTTTCGCGGCGCAACCCTGGGATTTACCGGGTTATTGCTGGTGGTCGTCGGGCTGGTGTTGCTTTTGGCGTGCACCAATCTGGCGAATCTGTTACTGGCGCGCGCCACCGAACGACATAAAGAGATTGCGGTGCGCCTGGCCCTCGGCGCCAGTCGGTTTCAACTGGTGCGGCAACTGTTGATGGAAAGTTTGTTGCTCGGCGTGGGCGGCGGTCTGCTCGGACTCTTGCTGGCTTCCTGGCTGGTTGACCTGGCCGTAGCTTACAAACCGCCGATTGATGTGCCGCTGCTCATTGATTTGCATATTGATTACCGTGTGCTCGGGTTTACCTGTTTACTGTCGCTCATAACCGGCGTGTTGTTCGGATTATTGCCGGCCTTGCAAGCGACGAAAACCGATTTGGTATCAGCGCTCAAAGATGAGATGGCCGCCGCAGTTTATCGGCGTTCGTGGCTGAAAAACAGTTTAATCATTCTGCAAGTCGCCCTCTCGCTGGTTCTCCTGATCGGCGGCGGCTTGATGCTCAAAGCTTTGGCGCGCGCCCAAACGCTCGACCTCGGGTTTAACCCCAATCAGGCAATCGAAATGTCTTTCGATTTACGCTTGCAAGGTTACGATGGCGCGCAAGGACGCGAGTTTCAAAAACGTTTGCTTGAACGTGTGCGGGCGCTTGCGGGGGTTAAGGCCGCAGGCCTGGCCAGCCTCGTGCCCGTTGACCTGCATTTTTCCAGAAGCGCCGTTTTCGTCGAAGGACAACCAGAAAAACGCCCCGGCGAGGCGCCGCGCGCGTTGTACACCTTTGTCAGCCCGGATTATTTTGCGGCGATGGAAACCCGCCTGGTTCGCGGTCGTGATTTCAATGAACAGGACAATGAAAAATCCCTGCCCGTAGTGATTGTCAATGAAACCTTTGCCCGACAGTTTTGGAAAGGCGAAGACCCCCTTGGCAAACGTTTCAGTATGGGTGATGGGAACGCGCCCAAGATGCAGGTCATCGGCATTGCCCAGGACGGCAAGTACGCGGGACTCAATGAAGATGCGAAACCCTTTGTCTATCGCCCGATGTTTCAAACCTTCATTGGCACCTCAAACCTCATCGTCCGCACCTCGTCGGCGCCCGAAAGTCTGCTTCCCGCCCTGCGCAGCGAAATTCAACAACTCGACCCGACGCTACCCATCGCCAGCGCCAAAACCCTGGTCGAGCATATGAGTTTGCCGTTGCTTCCGGCGCGGCTGGCGGCTTCGGTTTTCGGAGGCTTTGGGGTGCTGGCGTTGGCGCTCGCCAGCATTGGCATCTACGGCGTGATGTCTTATGCGGTGTTAAAGCGAGTGCGTGAAATCGGTATTCGTCTCGCCCTAGGGGCGCAAAAAGCCGATGTCTTGAAGATGGTAATTGGACAGGGAATGCGCCTCGTGCTGATGGGCGCGGCGATTGGTCTGGCGGCGGCGCTGGCGCTGACGCGGATGATGACCAGTTTTCTTTATGGGGTAAGCGCGACCGATGTCTTCACCTATGTGGTGGTGGTGCTGTTACTGACCCTGGTTGCTCTATTGGCCTGTTATCTGCCGGCGCGCCGCGCTACGAAAGTAGACCCGCTGGTGGCGCTCCGTTACGAGTAGGAGGTGGTGATGCGAACCTTATTACAAGATTTGCGCTATAGCTTGCGAATCCTAAGAAAAAATCCTGGCTTCTCGTTGATTGCGGTACTCACCTTGGCTTTAGGGGTTGGCGCGACGACGGCGATTTTCAGCGTCGTCAATGGCGTACTATTGCGTCCTCTGCCTTACCCGGAACCCCACCGGTTAGTGAGGGTATATGGCACCAAAGCCCAAACCCCGGACGGAAAATATCCTTTGTGCGAAGCCGATTATCTGGAGTGGAAAGCGCAATCGCAGGTTTTTGAAAACCTCGCAGCCTATTCAGCCAATCGCTTCAACTTTTCAGGCGGCGATACACCGGAACAGCTCCAGGGCGCTTGGGTGACCGCCGGTTTTTTCAACACCCTCGCGGTTCAACCGGCACTGGGACGCACCTTTTTGCCCGATGAAGACCGGCCCCAAACAGAGCAAACCGTGGTGCTCAGCGACCGTTTCTGGCGCCGCCATTTCGGCGCCAACCCGGATATCGTTAATCAACCAATCACGCTAAACAATAAACCGTTTACCGTCATCGGCATTATGCCTGCAGGGTTTTCCTATCCCGAGCCGGAGATTGAGCTATGGGCGGCCGAACGCTTAGCTCCGACGCGTCGAGGCCCTTACTATATGTTGGGCGTGGCAAGACTACGACCCGGCGCGACGTTAGAACAAGCCAAAGCCGATGTCGAATTGATTGCCCAGCACATCAATGAGCAGACCCCAAATCAAAATCCGGCGGATAGCTGGAAAGCAATTTCACTCACCGAAGCGACGGTTGGCGATGTTCGCGCAGTTTTGTATGTGCTATTGGGGGCGGTACTCTTTGTCTTACTGATTGCCACGGCCAATGTCGCGAACCTGATGTTGGCGCGCGCCACTGGACGCGAAAAAGAGATGGCCATTCGTCTCGCCCTCGGCGCCAGTCGCGCGCGTCTCTTGCGCCAACTGCTAACTGAAAGTCTCTTGCTGGCGATTTGTGGAGGCACTTTCGGGCTGTTGTTGGCCATCTGGGGCGTTGACCTCTTGCTCGCCCTCAGTCCCGCGAATATCCCGCGCTTGCAGGAAATCACCCTGGATAACCGCGTGCTCGGCTTCACGCTCTTGGTTTCACTCCTGAGCGGACTCATCTTCGGACTGGCACCGGCGCTGCAAAATTCCGGGTTGAACTTAAACGCCGCACTCAAAACAGGCCGCCGCAGCAACTCGGACAGTCTCGGCCGCAGATACCTGCGCAGTGCGCTGGTCGTCGCCGAGGTGGCGTTGTCGTTGATGTTACTGGTCGGCGCCGGGCTGATGATTAAAAGTTTTCTTAAATTGCAGGCCGTGAGTCCGGGTTTTAAACCCGAACAGATTCTCACCATGCACCTGACCTTGCCGCGCGCAAAATATGATACCAATGAAAAGGTCACAGCCTTTTATGAGCAACTGTTGAGTCGCGTGAAAACGGTTCCCGGTGTGGAGTCGGCGGCTTTGAGTATCAGCTTGCCGCCCAATAATCTGGAAGTCAGCGACAGTTTTACGATTGAAGGCAAACCGTTGCCAACCGGAACCAGTGAACCGATTGTGCCGATTATTTTCAACAGCCCCGATTACTTTAAGGTGCTTGGCGTTCCCTTGCTTGAAGGGCGACTCTTTACGGAGGCCGATAAAGACAAAGCGCCGATGGTTGTGATTATCAATCAGACGCTTGCCGATCGGTATTTTCCCAATGAAACGCCGGTTGGTAAACGTTTCAGAGTCGGCGGCGGGGAACGCAATGGCAATCCCTGGATGGAGATTGTTGGCGTCGTCGGCGACATTAAATATTCCGGTCTTGATGCGAATCCTGAACCGGCTTACTACGTTCCCCTGGCGCAAAATGCCTGGCGCGCGTCTTATTTGGTCGCCCACTCTTCAACCACAAATCCCCTGACTCTCGCGCCCGCGTTGCGTCAGGAAGTTTGGGCGATTGATAAAGATTTGCCAGTCGCCCAAGTCGCTACCATGGAGCAACTGCTGGCCCGGTCCATTGCCCAACCGCGCTTTCGCACCCTGTTGCTTGGCTTGTTTGCTGTGGTCGCTTTGGTCCTGGCTTCGATAGGAATTTACGGGGTTATTTCCTATGCGGTGACCCGGCGCACGCAAGAGCTGGGTATCCGAAGGGCACTCGGCGCCCAGACCGGCGATGTGTTGAGGCTGGTCATCCGGCAAGGAATGAGCCTGACGCTCATTGGCATCGGCCTTGGGCTAGCGGCTTCCTTGGCCTTATCGAGGATCTTGGAAAATTTGCTTTACGAGGTGAGCGTAACCGATTGGATAACTTTCGCGAGCGTCGTTGGCCTGTTGAGCCTGGTCGCCTTGCTGGCCTGTTACCTGCCGGCGCGGCGCGCTACCCGTATAGACCCGATGGTCGCGCTTCGCTCTGAATGATTCGATTTTGGATTTTAGATTTTGGATTTTGGATTGACCGAGAAGGCCCAGGTGCCGTGCGCTGCATGGCTCGGCTATCGCAAAAATTAACTTCGCCGAGGGCATGGATTTACTGATGCAGCGGCAATCCAAAATCCAAAATTTATAAGGATTGATTGCGGGACTTGGATGAAATTTTGCAGAAATCGGCTGGGTGAGCGTTTGCTCCTACTTCTGCGATAGTTTGATGTCCCTGTCCCGCAATCAACGATCGAAAGGGAAACTCATGGAAACCGTTTTACAAGACCTGCGTTATGCGGGACGAATGTTATTGAAAAGTCCGGCGTTCAGCTTCGTGGCCATCCTCTCGATTGCCTTAGGCATCGGCACCAATGTTGCCGTCTTCAGCATGGTCAACGGTATACTGTTTAAGCCCATGCCGGTTGAGCGCCCCGAACAACTGGTGGCGCTTTATGGCACAGACCCCTCCATTGATTTTCCGACGGAATTTTCCTATCTCGATTATCTCGATTATCGCAGCCACCGCGAAGTCTTCTCGGAGGTGGTTTGTCATACCGGTTATCCGCTCAGTATGAGCCGCGCCGACGCCCAACCGGAACTCATCTGGGGAGAGCTGGTTTCGGCGAACTATTTTTCAGGGCTTGGAGTAAAAATCCTGGCGGGGCGCGGCTTTCTTCCCGAAGAAGACCAGGAACCCGGCGGGCATCCAGTTGCGGTCTTGGGTTATGGATTCTGGCAACAAAAATTCGCCGCCGACCCTGCGGTAATTGGTAAAACGCTAAATCTGAATGGGCACCCCTACACCATTGTCGGTATCGCTCAAAAGGGATTCATCGGCACACGGCTCCTCGGTTATGTGCCGGATGTCTGGCTTCCGGTGATGATGTACGCCCAGGTCATGAACAATTACCGCGTCGCCAATCTCAATCGCCGGGATTGGACGTGGTTGCAACTGCGGGCGCGCCTGCAACCCGGGGTGACGATTGAACAGGCGCGCGCGGTGGTTAAAAACACCGCCAGCCAGATTGAAGAGCAATACCCGGAAACCAATAAAGGCATCAGCGCCGATGTGATTCCTGCCGCGAGCCGCACCGACCCGTTCTTTCATACCCTCGGCATTGCGACCTTCACGTCCTGGCTGATGATGGGTATTGTCAGCCTGGTGCTACTCATTGCCTGCGCCAATGTCGCCAACCTGATGTTGGCGCGTTCGACCGCAAGGCAACGGGAGATTGCCGTGAAACTGGCTCTGGGAGCCAGTCGTGGGCGTTTGATAAGACAACTGCTGACGGAAAGCCTGCTCTATTCGTTGATTGGCGGAGCCCTGGGATTAGTGCTTGCCGTGTGGCTCATTGAATCGGCCTGGCTGTTTGTTCCGCAACTCGATTTTCAAAACGTCATTGATTTCGGGATAGACGCGCGGGTTTTAATCTTTGCTTCAGCGGTATCGCTGTTAACCGGCATTCTCTTCGGATTGGCTCCGGCGCTGAAAGCCACCAAACCGAACCTCGTGCCGATGCTGAAAGGCGAAAACGAAAAGCTCTATGCCGGAAATAAAAGATTTACCCTGCGCAACGGACTGGTGGTTGCGCAAATGGCACTCTCGCTGTTGCTGCTGATTTGCGCCGGCTTGTTCATTCGCAGTTTGCAAAATGTGCAGAGCATGGATTTGGGGTTTGAAACGAAAAACATCCTTACCGAATCCATTGACCCGGCGCTGCAAGGGTACGATGCAACAAAAGCCCAACAACTTTATAAACAGATAACCGAGCGCGTCAGCGGATTGCCAACCGTGCAAGCCGTCAGTCTCGCCTTTCCGCTGCCCCTTGATTCGGAAAGCTCGGCCAGCGAAGTGGTCATTGATGGCGTAAACAGCGGACGCCAGGATGACAAGATTGTGGTCTTTCGCAGCACCGTCGGTCTCAACTATTTCAATGCCATGAATACGTCAATACTGGCGGGACGCGAGTTCAGCGAACACGACACCAAAGAGACTCCCAAAGTCGTCATCATTAACGAAACCCTGGCGCGGCGTTATTGGAAAGACCAGGACCCGTTGGGCAAGCAATTCAGAATTGGCGGACCGACGGGCGATTATCATCAAATCGTCGGCGTGGCGCGTGACAGCAAATATTTAATGCCCGGCGAAGCGCCCACGGCATTTTTCTATCTGCCGCTTTCGCAAAATTTTCAATCGCCGGTGCGCCTCATTGCGCGCACCGCAGGCGACCCTAAACCGCTGGCTGCAAGCATTCGTAACGAGATAAAAAATCTCGACCCCAATCTTCCGGTCTTCGGCGTAAAAACCATGACCGTTCATTTGAGTCGCATCCTGTCGGTGCCGCAAACCATCGCCGCTCTGGTTGGCTTCTTCGGATTTCTGGCTCTCGTACTGGCGAGCGTCGGCATTTATGGCGTGATGGCCTATTCGGTCACCCAGCGCCTGAAAGAGATTGGTATTCGTATGGCGCTCGGCGCCGGGCGCGCTGAGGTCTTGCGACTGATTCTTGGACAAGGCTTCAGACTGACGACGCTCGGAATTGCGCTCGGACTTTTATGCGCCATGGCGCTGACGCGACTACTGGCAAGCTTGCTTTATGACGTGAGCGCGATTGACCCCATCACGTTCATCCTGGTTCCTGTCGTACTGGCAGCGGTTGCTCTGCTCGCCTGTTACCTGCCGGCGCGCCGCGCCATGAAAGTTGATCCGATGATTGTGCTTCGCTGTGAGTAAGTTGAATTTTTTAAGGAGAGATTATGCAAAGCTTTTGGCAAGATTTGCGATATGGCGCATACATCTTTTGGAATAATCCGATGTCAACGCTGGTGGCAATATTAACGCTGGCCTTAGGCATTGGGGCGAATACGGCAATCTTTTCGGTCGTCAATGCCGTCTTGCTGCGCCCGCTGCCCTATCCCGATTCCGCACGTCTCGTGCGCTTGTGGGAGAGCAATCAGGAAGCCAACCTTCCGAGATTTTCGGTCAGCTTCGCGAACTTTGTGGATTGGCAAGAGCAAAACCAGGTCTTTGAAAAGATGGCCGCTTATCGCGAAGATGGCTTCAATTTGACGAGCGGTGACGAGCCTGAACGCCTCAAGGGCGCGCGCGTAACTGCGGGCTTCTTTTCCATGATTGGCGTGCTGCCAACAGCAGGTCGCGCCTTCCTTGACGAAGAAGACCGTGCGGGCGCCGGTCGCGTGGTGATTATCAGCCAGACCCTTTATAAACGCCGTTTCGCAACAGAGAAAAATCCGCTCGGGCAGCAATTGCAGATTGACGGCGCGCCGCACACCATTGTCGGCATCATGCCTGACGGTTTCAATTTTCCGCAAAATGAAGCCGAGTTGTGGGTTCCTTATGCCCTCACCGAGGCGCAGGGCAACCGTGAGGCGCATTTCCTACGCGTGATTGCCCGCCTCAAACCCAATGTTGAAATTGAGCAGGCGCGCACCGACCTCAATACCATTGCCGAAGGGCTTGAACAGGCCTTTCCCGCTACGAATAAAGGCTGGCGCGTGACCATGCTTTCCTTACACGAATCCATCAGCGGGGATGTACGCCTGGCGCTTTTTGTGCTGCTCGGCGCCGTCGGGTTAGTTCTGCTGATTGCCTGTGCCAACGTCGCCAACCTGATGTTGGCGCGCGCCACTTCTCGCAGTAAAGAAATGGCTGTGCGCGCCGCCCTGGGAGCCAGTCGCGCGCGACTCATCCGACAGTTGCTCACCGAAAGCCTGCTGCTGTCGCTTTTGGGCGGCATCGGCGGCGTGCTGCTCGCCTCCTGGGGAATTGGTTTGTTGGTTTCGCTCAACCCGACGAATCTTCCACGCTTGAACGAGGTGCAGGTTGATGCATCAATGCTCGCTTTCACCTTAGGCGTATCGCTGCTGACCGGTCTGCTTTTCGGTTCAGCCCCAGCCTGGCAAGCGACGCGCCGGAAGATGCACGATTCGCTCAAAGATGGAAGCCGTTCAACAACCGGCAGCGGGCGACGGATAGGCAATGTACTGGTCATCGTCGAGGTCGCCCTGGCGTTGATGTTGATGATTGGAGCGGGCCTGTTAATCCGAAGCTTTTTGTTGCTGCGAGAGGTTCAACCGGGATTCAACACGGCGCAGACCTTAACCTTTGAGCTGAATGTGTCGCTATCCAAATACGCGACCGGCGACCGGCGCAGCGCGGTTATTAAACAAGCCGTTGAACGCCTCAGCGCCTTGCCGGGTGCTGACTTCGTTGGGGTAACGCATCGCCTGCCTCTCAAAGGGAATTCGGGAACCAGTTTTCACATCGAAGGACAACCGCCGCCGTCTTCACCTGCGGAAAAAAATGTCAACTATCGTTCGGTAAGCGGCGATTACTTTCAGGCGCTCGGCATGACCTTGCTGCGCGGGCGGACGTTTACGGCCGACGAAAGCTGGCAATCATCGGGCGCCGTCATCATCAATCAGGCCTTGGCGCGCCGCTATTGGCCTGACCAGGACCCGCTCGGGCAACGCATCAAACTCGGACCTCAACGCCGCTGGTTAACCATCGTTGGCATCGTCGCGGATGTGAAAGAGTCCGGCTTAGACCAGGAAGCCGAAGGCGGACTCTACCTTCCTTATGTGGAATGGCCCGTCCCCAGCGTCACCTTTGTCATTCGAACCACCAACGACCCGCTGGGGCTCGCGGCCGCGGTGCGCCGAGAGATACAAACCGTTGACCAGGAGCAAGCGGTCTCCAATATCAGTACCCTCGAAAGACTGATGGACGAAACGGTCGCGCAACCGCGTTTCAATACGCTGGCCTTTCTCTTGTTTGCGGCCACGGCCGTTTTGTTATCGGCGCTCGGCATCTACAGTCTTATCGCCTATACGGTCAGTCAGCGGACGCGCGAAATCGGCATCCGTATGGCGCTTGGCGCGCAACCCATTGAGGTGTTACGCCTGGTTATTCGACAAGGCATGGGGCTGGCGCTCGCGGGCGTTGGGATTGGACTGGTCGCCGCTTTCGCGCTCGCCCGCATGCTCAGAACGCTTCTCTTTAATGTGAGCGCAAGCGATCTGACGACCTACACTTTGATGGCGATACTCCTGACAGGAGTGGCTCTGGTCGCCTGTTTGGTGCCGGCCAGGCGCGCCACCAAAGTGGACCCGATGATTGCGCTCAGAGCCGAGTGAGGCGATTTTGGATTATCGAGATTTTGGATTTCAGATTTTGGATTTTGGATTGCTGCTGCTTGAGACCGGCACCTTAATTAGGGTCAGCGTTTTTTGAAAGGCAATGCAATGGAAGTGTGATAGAACGCCTAACCCTGAGAATCCAAAATCCAAAATCTGAAATCCAAAATCTAAAACGGGTATACAAATGACACAGACCGCAACCGAACCGATGAGCAATTGGCAAATTGAACGGCACTATTCGACGGTTCAATTCACCATCAAGCATCTGTTTTTCTTCACCGTCGAAGGCCGCTTTACGGACATTACCGGTAGCATCAAACACAACCGGACAGACCTCAGCCGCTCGACTGTTGAAGCCATCATCAAGGTTGCGAGTCTCGATAGCGGCAATCGCAAACGCGATGAACACCTGTTATCGGCGGACTTTCTGGACGCAGATGAATTCCCTGAGATTCATTTCGTAAGCCGCAAAGTTGAAAAGGGAAGAGACCTTGACACCTTGAAAATCACAGGCCTGGTGACCATTAAGGGAACGAGCCGCGAGGTGGTTTTTGAGGTCACCGAGGGAGAGTCCAGTCGCTCGCCTCAAGGTGATGAAGTTGCTTATTACTCGGCGCAAGTCAAACTCAATCGCTCAGATTTCGCCATCACGCGCACCCGCGGACTGATTGGCGAAACCTTAACCGTGACCATGTTTATTCAGGCTTTAAAGCAGAATTGAGAAAGGTGTACAGGCATGCAAACCTTTTGGCAAGACCTCCGTTTCGGTGTGCGAATGCTCGTGAAAAGACCCGGCCTCAGCGTAATCGCCATCCTCACGCTTGGTTTAGGCATCGGCGCTAATGTGGCGATTTTCAGTGTCATAAGCGGCGTGCTGCTCAATCCTTTGCCCTACCCTGAGGCGCATCGCCTGGTGACGCTTTGGGAGCGCAATCCCGGTCGCGGCTTTGAACAAGAGCAGGTTTCGCCGCCTAACTTTGTCGATTGGCAGGAGCAGAATTCGGTCTTTGAAAACCTGGCGTACTGGAACGGCAATACGGAGATCAATCTTTTAACAACGGATGGCGTTGAAAAGGTTAAAAGTGTTTACGCGTCGTCGGCGCTCTTTACCACACTTAAGGTGCAGCCGCTCAAGGGACGAACGTTTTTGCCGGATGAAGATAAACCGCAAGCCGGTCGCGTTGCCATCATCAGCTACAACCTCTGGCAAAGCCGCTTCAATAGTGACCCTGAGATACTTGAACGAACCCTGACGGTTGATACCTTCGGGCGGCGCGAGTACACGATTGTCGGCGTGATGCCGCCGAGCTTTCGGTTCCCGGATGAATGCGATTTGTGGTTGCCGGCCGGTTGGAACGGGTTGCCGCTCAATCGTCGGGGCGGGCACTGGTTATCGGTCATTGCGCGACTGCAACCCGATAAGACTCTCGAACAGGCCGAGGCTGAGATGAACGTCATTCAGCAGCGCATCGAACAGCAGAACCCGAATACCATCGTCGGCTCGCAGGTTTCGGTGGTGCCGCTACTGGAACAGACGCTGGGCGCAAAGTTGCGCCTGGCGCTGCTGATTCTCTGGGGCGTAGTCGCCGCGGTTTTGTTAATTGCCTGCGCCAATGTCGCCAACTTAATGCTGGCGCGCGCCGCCACCCGACAAGGCGAAATCGCCATTCGGCTGGCGCTGGGTTCAAGCCGCTTACAAATCGTTCGCCAACTGTTGACCGAAAGTCTGCTGCTCGCCTTTGCCGGTGGCGCGCTTGGCGTTTTACTGGCTTCGTGGGGATTGAGTTTGCTGGTCGCTTTTAATGCTGACCAGATTCCGCGTTTGCAAGAGGTGAAACTGGATAGCGCGGCGCTTGCTTTCAC
>JBIOWC010000930.1:0-4706 GCA_044868105.1 Blastocatellia bacterium | reverse complement strand
GTTGGGTATACTATCGTCGCAATCGGGTTTAATATACTTGGCGGCGGTGTGAAAGAAAGATTCGGTTCGATTGCCTCTTATGAACACATTGAACGCTTCCAAAACACCTACTTTGGACAACTCTTTTTACCTTCCCTAGTGAAGAATCCGTTTGGTGAAGGGCTAGGCATTGCAACGATTGGGGCGCGTCATTTATCAGAGATAAAACCAACACCAAAAATTGGAGCGCCAACAGTTGAATCGGAAGTATCATTTAAATTGGTGGAAAGCTATTTCGGTATTATTGCAACCGAAACAGGATTTCCCGGTTTATTTGCTTTCTTTTGGGTTTCAGGATTAATCATTGTTTTAATCTTTAAACAGCGGAAATATATGCGGCAGTCCCCTCATAGTATATTCTGGTACGCCTTTGCGGTTTATGTATTATTTACAGTTTTGATATTTCCGGTCAGCACCTCTATCGAGCACGCTCCAACTAACCTCTATTTCTGGTTTTTAATAGGCGCGATTGCCAGTATGGCGGATATTGAGAGGCGTAAACGAATGGAGCAACAAATTGCCGTTCGTCCCCCAATCGCTTACGAACCTTCGCTGAGGTTTAGTTGAGCGGCGATAAGCGGAAACGCATTCTTTATATCACTCCGACGGGTGAACGCGGCGGCGCAGAAACGGTTTTACTCAATATCCTCAGGCACCTTGATCGGCAGCGCTTCAACCCTTCAGTTATCTGTTTTCAGGAAGGAGATTTTGTTAATGAACTTAAACAGAAAGCGAATGTTGAGGTCGTCATCCTTCCTGCGGCGCGTTTCAGAAATTTACGCGAATCGGTGAATCTGATTCGGCAAATTAAAAAAATTATTAAAGAAGAAAATATCCATCTTGTTCATGCAAACGGAACCGGAGCGCATCTTTTCGGCGGTCTTGCCGCGCGATTATGTAATATCCCAAACCTTTATCATATACATGACCAACTGGAATGGTCTTGGAATCTACAAGGCGCGCTCAATAAACTGGCGCTGCTGATTCCTTCATCACAAGCGATCGCCGTTTCCCAATATGCCGAAAAATCTTTGCGCCGAAATTTTTTCTCGCCGACCAATCTACGAGTAATTCACAATGCTTTAACAGAAGGTGCCTACTCCGCATCGGCGGATATTGAGAGAACAAAAATTGAATTGGGTTGGAAAAATGATTCGCCTTTAATTGTCTGGTGTGGCCGCTTGCAGAGGTGGAAGGGGACACACGTTTTTATCAAATCCGCTGCCACAGTTATACAACAGATTCCCGCGGCCCGGTTTTTAATCGTTGGCGGTTCGCTCTTCGGAATTGAATCGGATTATGAAAAAGAGCTTCATGTTCTTGTTAAAGAATTTAAGCTAGAAGATGAAGTTCGCTTTACTGGTCATATAAAAAATGTCGGGCGATATTTGGCAGCCGCAGATTTGGTTGTCCATTCATCCATTGAACCCGAACCCTTCGGCATGGTGATTCTCGAAGCCATGGCGCTCGGTAAACCGGTCATCGCCTCAAATCTAGGCGGGCCAGTTGAAATCGTTGAACCGCATCAAACCGGGTTACTCGTCGAACCGAATAATCATCCGGCGTTGGCCGAAGCGATGATTCATCTGCTCAATGACGAAGAGAGAAGAGTTGACATGGGTAATGCCGGACGGAGACGCGCTGAAAAAGATTTCAGCATTTCACAGATGATGCTGAAACTCGAAACGCTTTATGAGGAAATCTTGAGTCAATCGGCAAACTCAACCAATCGCCTGGCTTCAATCGTTGAAGGGTGAAACGAAATTGTCTTCATTGAAAAATAAAATCTATCAACGCGCTTTAGGTCGCGCCGGTTCCACACAGGAGGTTCAGTTATCGCTCACTGAACTCCTCTATTACCTCTGGAAACGCGGCGGTATGGCTTCGCTGCGCGGGTTGATAAAACAGCTTCGTTTCAAATCCTGTGCCGGGCGGCTCTTTATTGGAAAAGGCACAGACATTCTTTTCCCGCGTTATATCGCGCTTGGAAAGAATGTCTATCTCGGCGATTACCTTTACCTCAACGGGTTTTCGCGTGAAGGATTTCATTTTGGCAATAACGTTCGCATCCGTGAATACGGATGGATTCAAGCGACCAGTTCGCTGGCTCATCCAGGGAAGGGAATGACCGTTGACGATAATGTTTATATTGGCCCGCGTTGCTATCTGGGCGCCGGCGGCGGCATCACCATTGGTAAAAATGTGACGATGGGCGCGGAAGTCAGCCTGCTTGCCGAAAATCACAGCTTTGAAGACGCCGATGTTTTAATCAATGAACAAGGAGTTACCAGCCGTGGCATCATCATTGAAGATGATGTTTGGATTGGTAATCGGGTCATTATTTTAGATGGCGTACGCGTCGCCCAAGGCGCAGTCATTGGCGCAGGCGCAGTAGTGACGAAAGACGTTCCGCAACTTTCCGTCGTGGTGGGCAATCCCGCCCGCGTCGTTAAAACCCGAAAACATAAATCGGAATTTTCAGAAATTGCGACGGTTTTATCAAAGGGATGAAGTTTTGCATCTTTCGCGCTTTTCCTGATCAGTTTAGAAAAAGCATGGAAATCTATGCTAATCAATTGCTTGGTAGAATCCGCCCATTGCTGAACGAAACGGAAGAGATAAACGATTGCCTGATTTCCGATGTTCGATTACAACCCGGGGTGGCAAGATATTACGACCAATATATCCGCTATCAATTATTCAGCAAATCGAATATCGGTGACATCAATCACGTTATTGATCACGGCTACGGCCATCTTCTACATTCGCTACCTGCGAACAAATCCATTGTCACCTTTCACGATTCAACGGTAACCAAAGTTGCTGGGGTTTCTCTGGGTACTCGTTTGTCCTTGCGCTACAGTTTAAGCGCGATTCGCAAAGCGGCTCGCGTGATTGCCGATTCTGAAAACTCTCGAAAAGATTTTCTCGAACTGGTTGACTACCCTGAAAATCAAATCACGGTGGTTTATCCTGGCATTGATGATTCGTTTCGCCAAGAGTACGACCGCGAACGGGTAAGAAAGGAATTCCGCCTGCCTGACCGATATATCCTCAGCGTCGGGCATACGCTTCCGTATATGAACGTCGAAAACGCACTACGCGCCTTTGCTCAGCTTAGTAAAGAAATTCCCGGTGAATTAAAGTTCGTAAAGGTCGGCGGAGAGTTTACCGATGACCAGAATTCTCTGATTAAAAAATTAAACATTAGCGACCATATCATTCATCTAGGCAGAGTTCCTTTTCAACAACTACCGGCAATCTACAATTGTGCCGAAGCCTTACTTTATACGCCGCTATACGCGGGATTCGGATTGCCGCCACTCGAAGCAATGGCTTGCGCAACGCCGGTGGTTTGTTCAAATCGCGGAGCGCTGCCGGAAGTCGTTGCCGACGCCGCAATCATCACCGAACCTGAAGATTTCGAGCAACAAGCCGAGCACCTTTTACACCTCATAACCGACGAGCGCTCGCGCGACCAAATGATTGGCAAGGGGCTGGCCAGAGCGCAGCAATTTAGCTGGACAAGCACGGCTACCGAAGTATTAAAAATTTACCGCGAGGTCGCGTTTGCATAAAATCGCCATTATTCAGCGCTTTCTGCCAAGCCAGTCACGCGGCGGTGTCGGACATTTTACTCACGGGTTAGCAAATGTGCTCTGCCGTCGCGGACATCGCGTGACCATCTTTTCCCAGGATACGAAGCCGGAAAAGGCGCTATACAATGTCGTCACCTTACCAGCTTCCGGCAAATTCCTGGGGATTCCCACTGCGCCATTAAGCTTTCCTTTTCAAATCGCCCGCCTGGATTATTCCCCGTTTGATTTGATTCACGCGCAAGGCGATGAGCAATTCATTCGGCGCTCCGTTTCGCCACCTGTTATCCGAACAATGCATGGTTCTTCATTTGCCGAAGCCCTTCATAATGGTTGGCATGGGCGCTCGCCTAAACGCTTCTTGCTGCATACCTATTTTTATCTCGGCGAACTTATTGCTGCCTTACGCGCAGATGTTGTGGCGATGGTTTCAAATGACACCGGACGTTATTTTTTCGGAAGGCATCCGGTGATTGGCAACGGTGTTGAAATCGAGCAGTTCATTGACCAATCATACGAAAAATCCCTTACGCCGAGCATTCTATTTGTCGGTGAAATTAAAAGCCGTAAACGCGGCGATATGTTAGTCGAATGCTTTTTAAAAGAGGTTTTACCGGTACTGCCTGATGCCGAACTCTGGCTGGTATCGCCGGATGCCCCTCTTGAAAAAGGCCTAAAGCAATTTATTCGCCCCGACGATAAAACCCTAGCCGAACTCTTCGCCAGAGCCTGGCTATTTTGTTTGCCGAGTTCTTATGAAGGTTTCGGACGACCCTATGTTGAAGCGCTGGCGGCAGGCACAACCGTCGTTGCTACCTCAAATCCCGGCGCCAACGAAGTCCTTGATAACGGGCGATACGGATTAATAGTTGATGACAAGGAATTGGGAAAGACGCTTATCAGGCTTTTGCAGGATGATACGGCCAGACGCGATTTTGAAGGGCATGGTCGAGAGCGGGCCTTAATATACGCCTGGGAGCAAGTAGCTGAACAGTATGAGCGAATCTATGACGCGGTCTTACGAAAACGAGCCGCACAGGAATGCGCCGCTTAATATTCTCTTTTTGCAGG
>JBIOWC010000929.1:0-3632 GCA_044868105.1 Blastocatellia bacterium | reverse complement strand
CCCCCCGCCCGGGTCGCTACAGTTTTTTTACTGCTTTCGACTGAACGCGAGATTACTTCAGGCAATCGGCTGGAAGTCGCCTGCGAGTCAATATCGTTCAGGCGATGGCCGCACGCCGCCTGTCGGTAAGCGTTATTGTTGTTTCGCTTTTTGCTTCGCTTCAAGGCGCTGTTGTTTCAAGCGCATCATCATTTCGGGATTGCGCACAAAATTCAGACTGCGCTCTTCCGATTGACCAAAGGCCTCTGCATGAATGTAGTAGCCGCGTTCGGTTTCAGGCTTTGCTTCTTCAACCGGGATGCGATGTTTATTGGCATACGCATCGTGACGCACGCCGGTGACCTGCCAACTGACTTCCACATTCGCCGCATTGGTCTTGATACGGAATTGATTGCCGTTGATTTTTTCGGCAACGATGGCTTGCGCGAATTGCCCGATAACCGTCAGTTGATAGCGAAAATCTCGATTTAACGCTTCAAAATAATTGGGCATCTCAACCACCGCATCGCCATTGGCATCGGTGGTGATGTTGCCGTTATAGATATTCATCATGTCGGGCGATTCAACGAATGAGTGATAGAGATATTTGTTTTCGGGGTCGAGCGGGTGGTCTATTTTGAATGAGCCGCCACCTTTCGCGAGGTTGCCGGATACCTCGACATCGCCTAAGAATTCGCCAGCGCGCCCAGGGGTTGCGCCGCCTGCGCCGCCGCCCGGAATGGCGATGAGGCCCCGGCCGCCCTTTTTGCCTGTGCCGACGCCAAGCGCGCCAACCAAAAACGCGCCGTCGCCGCCGTTACCGGCGGTGCTCACGCCGCCGATGAGGCTGCCGCCGGTGCCGCCGTTACCATTGGAGGCAGAACCGCCGAAACCGACCATCCCGACGCCGCCCGGCGTGGTGGCGCCGTTTGCGCCGCCGGTGCCGCCGAGCGCTAAAAGTCCTGAGCCGCCGCCAATCATGGCGTTGGCATTACCGCCTACGGTGAATAACCCGGGACCGCCAGCCGCGGTGTTGGTGGACGTGATGACCCCATTGCCGTTATCGACATCTCCGGTGATGATTAAGGGAATCGCGAGCCCGAGAGGCATTGCGGCGGTGCCATCGCCTTTAAGCGTGCTGTCGTGGTTGACGCCGGTCAGTAGTCCTGTGGCCGCAATGGTCAGCGTGTTACCCGAAGGCATAATGGTGATGTTTGTGCCGGCCGCTAATGTCACATTGCCCTTTAAGCCGTTCAAGCTACTGACGACCTGGCTGGCCGAGAAGGCCGAAGTTTGCACTGTGCCGTCGGGAAATTTGAAGCCCCCCAGGGTGCTTTCAATCATGCCTTGCACAGTGAGCAGAGAGGTCGGCGTGCGTGTACCGATGCCAACTTTACCGAATTTGTCTTCAAAGATATTGGAATCCCCGACAACCGATGTTGTACTCGTCGAGCCTGCCCACTTGACTAATTGTCCGGCGGTGCCGCTGCCGGTTACCGGAGTAGCCGACGCGGCCGGCGCGACACTCTTCGTCCCTGTGCTTTGCGTTTGTGCTTGTACGATGTTCATGGTTAATAGAACAACAATCGCGATTGCGTAAATAGTGGTTCTCTTTTTCATGGATGTGATTTCTGCTCCTTTAAATTTGATGTGCTCTTTCAGACCAATAGGCAAAACGGGAAGCCCCAAATCGCTGGATAGGTTATAGGCGCGGCAATTGAAGCCTCGAATTCATAAGACAAATTTAAGATTTATTCAGCCCTATCCGGCATCACCTTCTAGTGGTGCGGAGGGCGAAAACATGTCGCGGGGTTTTCTCAGGCCTTGCACCGGGCTAGCCAGCCAACCCCTGGCGCGGATTCTCCACACCGATTCACTAGGTTTTGGCGGCGATTATTCAACTGCCGGCACCGGCAGGGTTTGCTTCTTTCATTTTATTGTTCATGAATTTCTCCTTATGAAATTGACAGCGAGGTGTGACTTGCCCTTACCGACAGCATACGCCGACTTCGGAAAGTAATTTAACCTTGTCGTTATTGATGTCCTTCCGACGGAAACCGCCGTCAAGAAAAAGCCCAGACCCTCTTACTCTTATGTGTCGGGTTGGTGAAAATCATGTCGCGGAATTTTTGCGGGAGGTTAAATTTATGCGTGAAGGAGAAAAGCGCGCAGATGACCCGGTAAATTCGGCAGTGGGCAAATCCTGCATGGCTGTCCGGGCCAGCGGTGGCGGGCGCTACTGACCAGGGCGCGACCACGATTACCAGCCATCCGGAATTTTTCCACTACCTAAAAGCGGTAAAAAAATTCATCGTCACCGCCATTCGCCTTGAATGGTAAAAGCGGCCCAGAAATAAGGCGAGGACCAGCGCGGCTGTTTGACCATCTCCAGTTGCGCGGCTCTCAGCGCTTCAGCCGGTCGCCAGCCCTCTTTCAACATGCCGCGGTAAAAATTTTTCATCAGTTCGGCGGTCGCCAAATCGTCCACCTGCCAGAGACTGGCGACTACGCGCAACGCCCCGGCATACATAAAGCCGCGCGTCAGCCCGACCAGTCCCTCGCCGCGAATCTGTTTGCCGAGCGCGGTTTGACAGGCGCTCAAGACGACGAGGTCGGCAGGCAGGTGAAGGTTGTAGATTTCGTGCATGCGCAAAAAGCCGTCCTGGGGCTGACCGTGTTCATCCACGAGGGAGAGAACGAGGCCGGAGAGTTCCGGGTGAAGGCTATTGAGCAAGCCGTGGGTGGCGAAGTGAATGAGGCGAAAGTGGGCGAGGGTGCCGTCGGTGGCGATGGCGCGGGCGGCTTGAAAATCGGTAGCTTTGATTAAGGAATTTTTAGCGGCCAGGGAGGTGATGGCTTCGGCTTCTTCGCGAGAAAAGGGCAACCGGCTAAAGCCCCCACGCTGGTTTTGCAGGTCGAAACTACTCAGCGAACGCAGCAGAGCTGTATGCGTTGAGGGTTGCGATTCAGCGTTGTCCGGCAACGAATCGCCGGAGCGCACGCTTGAGAGCAGATTAGAATTTGCCGGATTTTTCAACGCATTCAGCACCCGGGGATCGCTCTGTTCAAAGACTGGGTCGGCGATGATGGCAATCAGTTTTTCGGCCGGCTTTCTTCCCACCGCCTCTCTGCGAATCGCCGCAAGCACAGATGCCGAAGGGATGTTGATGATTTCGTGTTCGGCAATCAGTGGGCGGTAACTGACCGTCGGCCGACGACCGCCGGCCGACGGTCGTGGGTCTTTGTCGCTGCGGGCATTCGTTACGTGCTTGGCTTGCGCCTCGGCTTCGCCGCTCTTGGTGTGCGGCCCGCGGTTTCCTGATTCACTGGCGACCGGCTGGCGACGACCGGCTACTGGTACGGGCAAAGCCGCAAACGGAATATAGGCGAGCGTGCCGGGAGCGACAATGATCAGACGTTTGCCTTTCCACTCGTTTTGTAATTTGGTCGCAATAGGCGACAAGAGCTTTTGATTGAGCCTCTCTGATTCACCATGAAAACTGACTTCGGCTTCCGTGATGCGGGTCTGATACTGAGTTGCCGTTTCACCTTTTCGCGGTTGCCGCGCGATGAGCAGGTCATAGACCTGGCGCGCCGAATCTTCAATCTCTTTACCTGCGGGTAACTGATAACTATTCAAGGAAGCGCGCGTG
>JBIOWC010000928.1:0-9201 GCA_044868105.1 Blastocatellia bacterium | reverse complement strand
CCGGTCCCTTCGTGCGCTTTATGGATAGGACAGTGCGCGGACTCTTTACCCAGGAGATTGGTCTTTATCGCGAGGTCGTCCGCCAGGTGACGCGCGGCGCGGAAGGGTTCGGAGAACTCAGTTCGCTTTTGCATTATGTCGAAGAAACGATTCGGCGCGGGCTGGACCTTACACAGGTAAAAATCGTGGTGATTGAGAAGACGGCGCCCGAGAGTCGCGAGCGCCGGCTTGCGGAAAAGATGCAGGAGTGGGAGAGCGATTTTGTTGAGAATGACGCAGACATCGTAGCCATGCAGGCGAATGCGGTTTATGCCCTCAAGCGCGAAGGCCGGATGATAGGCCTTTTGGCAATTACCGCTGAACCCCACACCTTAACTTCGGAAAAACGCGCCGTACTGGATGTGTTGGTCGGGCAAGTTGCAGTTGAAGTTGAAACCTGTTTGCTTATTGAAGAGAAGATTCGCCTTGAGCGCGAACTCGCGAGTCGCGAGCGCCTGGCAACCCTTGGACAAATGGCCACCACCATTGCTCACGAAGTTAAAAATCCGCTGTCGTCCATCAAGTCCATCGCTCAGGTGATGCGCGAAGAAGAGGAACTGAAGGCTTATGACCGCGATTTAGAAATTATCGTCAGCGAAATAGACCGCTTGAATCGCACGGTTTCGCAGTTGTTATCGTTCGCCAGACCCGGACGTACCGATGCGCAGCCGGTATCTTTAAGCGAACTGATCAATTCCATTGCCGCCTTGTTTGGCAAAGAGGCCAACGAACGCGGCGTGAATTTAACCGCACAGGTTAAAGCCGAACAATTGCTCACCGGCGCGCAAGCCGCAGCTTTGCGTGAAGTCATCGGCAATCTGGTGTTAAATGCCATTCAAGCGACCGCTAGTGGCGGCGCGGTTTCTTTGCAAACCAAACTGGCGGGCGATAACTTAACCAATGGCAAAAAGCGCTTACAGATTGTCATTCGGGATACCGGCTCCGGCATATCAAAAGAGGAACAGCAGCGCATTTTCGAGCCTTTTTATACCACCAAATCGCGCGGCACCGGTTTGGGTCTGGCCATCGTGCAACGTCGTATCATCGAACTCGGCGGCGCCGTCGAACTCACCAGCCCGGTCATCAATAATCACGGCACCGAGTTTTGCCTGAGCGTGCCGATTGATTTCGAAGACCACGCCGGGCAAGCTCAAAATACCAATTAGGGTAGTTGATTGTGAAAAACTTGATGATTTCCGTACTTTGCCTGGTGACCCACTTAGCGACCTCTGTCGTTTATTCAGCTGCACAAAAAGCCCAGGAAAATCCGCCTCAAGAAAGCGTCACGCTGGATGTTCAGGTGCAACAGCGAAAAGTTATGAAAAGGTCAGCCTCGAGAAGGTTAGCGACTTTATTGCGCTGTGAAGCCGCCGTCAACCGTAACGGTTTGCCCGGTCATAAAGGAGGCCCCCGCAGAGCAGAGCCACAAAACCGCGCTGGCAATCTCTTCGGGTTCGCCCATGCGCCCGATGGGGTGCGCGGCCTTAAAGAGTTCGGCTATCTCGGTTGCGCCTTGGGTGATGCGCTCGAACATCTCGGTTTTGATCGCCCCGGGACAGACGGCGTTGATGCGAATGGCGGATTGAGCAAATTCCATAGCCGCCGATTTGGTGAGCCCCAACACCGCATGCTTGCTGGCGGCGTAAATCTCTACGCCGCCGACGCCAATCAACCCGCTCACGGATGACAGGTTGACAATCGCGCCGCCGCCTTGTTTGAGCATCTGCTCAATTTCATATTTCAGCGACAGCCACACCCCTTTGACATTAACCGACATGATGCGGTCAAACTCTTCTTCGGTTTGACTGAGCAGAGGGGTGACCAACTGTTCAACGCCGGCATTATTGACCGCACAATCCAGGCGCCCGAAAGTCTCAACGGTTCGCTGAACCATCATCCGTGCGTCTTCGGCTTTTGCTACATCGGCGCTGATGAATAACCCTTCACTGCCCGCCTGGTTGATTTGCGCAACGGTTTCTGCGCCCTCTTTTTCGCGCCGACCGGTAATGACCACCCGTGCGCCTTCACGCGCAAAAGCGATTGCGGTCGCGCGACCAATGCCGGTATTTCCGCCGGTGACTAAGACGACTTTCCCTGCAAACGATTTCATAAAGGCCTCCTGTTGATGAGCGAACCATTTTTCTCAACAAATAGATGTTTCATTTTGTCTGGTGCTGCAACCTCTTTACGGCTTAACTGAAGCGAAAGGTTTTCGTGAGCGGCAAAGCGTTGTAGATTTGCGGAGTTTAATTGGCGCGGCGTTGATTATAGAAACGTAGCGTCAAGGTGCAGGCCAGCCAGACCAGCGCCGTCATGGCCATCAGCGCCCAGCCATAATTTTGGATGGCTTGAAAGAACCGCCCGAAGCTGCTGGCAATCATCCAGACCAGTAAAAAAGTTAATGCCGAAAGTCGGCGCGCCCACCGCATATGATTGAGAAAACGTATGCGATTGAGTTCGCTCTCTAAAAACTCATCATCGCCGATGAGCCGTTGATAATAACGGGCTTCGCGCTCGGCAACTTTTGAGAGCGCCTGGTCCTGGCTGGCGGTTGCCGCGTTGTAGAAATGGGCAACGTGCGCGAGTTTGCCATCGCGCAAAGCGATTTCCGCAAGCCCCGCATTGGCGCGAAAACGCGACGGGTCAAATTCCAACACGCGGTGAAAACATTCGGCAGCCCGTTTGTAATCCAGGCGCTCGAAAAAAACTTCACCGATGCGCTCCAGTAAATCCGGCTCTTCCTGCGCCAGCTTTGAGGCCAAGCGCAAACAGGCATCCGAACGCTGCAGCATCTTCTGGTCGCGCTGTGCGTTTGAACGCAAAAACCGCGACATCTCATAAAGCAGTTGCGGGTTGCGCGGCTCTTTCTCGTAAGCGATGTTGAAATAGCTCGCGGCTTGCGACAACTTTCCTGCCAGTCGCAAGGCATTGCCGAAGCGGCGCAGCAGCGACATCGGCATAGTTTCAATTTCGTGTTTCAGGAGCGGGAAATTTTTAACGGTCGCGCCCTTTTCAAAATACTCAAAGAGTTCAAACGAGCGCGGGTCCAGTTTTTGCGCGCCGGCGGCTTTAAATAGCGCTTTAATAAACCGCACATAAGTTGAGCGATGCGAACGAAGCAACACTTCAAACCCGGCGCCGCTGACCCGCGTGTGATAGCTGATGCGCGAATCGCCGTTGGAAAAACCGAAGGTGATGGTCTCGGTGGTTATCGCCTCAATATCGCGAACCGCAAGACGGCGGCGAATACGAAAGACGGAGGCCAGCAGAAAGGCTAAAGGTCCGCGGTGCGTGAGGGTGTGGCCATCGAATTCGATGCGGTCAAAGAGCGCCGCCAGCGCGACCAGCGGAATCAGCGCCCAGCTAATCAAGGCGGCTTTTATCAAGCCGTTGCCGAGCAGCGTCGAACCGGCGGTAAGCGACACGGCGGCAGTCAGCGCATAAGGCAGATAACCGGGTCTGATGGTCAGCGTCTCGTTCACTAAAATTCATTTTATTGGCAAACAATTGGTCGAGCAATACAAGAAACAGGGCAAAAGTAAAAAGTAATCAAGACCACAACGAAATACCGGTTTGGTCTGCAAACTTCTGCTTTCGGCCGGGCGATGATTGCGCCATTACTTGACTACTGGGGACTTAATTCTTTTTAACCTCGAATCCGGTATGCTTCAAGTATAAGGCGACAGGCTTTAATCAACCCTGCAGGTGAGATGGGTCTATTTCAAATCGAAAAGAATGTTTCTGGGTTAGGCAGTCGGGCGTTATAGATACTTCCATCGAAATATGCCCAAGGTTTTGCATTTTCAGGTCTACGGATAATTCTGGCTCCTTACAGTCGAGATGAGCTTCGCCTGAAAATATTTTATACATCTGTTCGCACTCATCGGCCCGCCGTTTAATCTCAAAAAGATTGATGATTGCTCCGCTTGCCCATACGTCAGCGCCTGGTGCGCCGCAGCGTACGGTGACATTGGAGCCAGCCATAATCGTCAGTTTCCGAGCCCCGACCAGGCACCCAAATTTGTAGTCCTGCTAACTGAATCTGTGGAGCGCCGGGTTGATCTGGAGGTTGGTGCATTCTGAAATATCAAGGCAATCACTCAGTGGGTTTGACTTTGTTCAAAGCCTCAGAACCATTTCAAGTCTACGGCTTTGACTTGCAGGTCGCGGTCAATGACGGCGCGCAATTTCAAATCGAATCGTACATCGCGGAGGTTAACGGTATAGCTTTCGTCCGTTTCTTCGACGCTGGCGGTTGTATAGCGGGCGAAATTCATGAAGGTGCGGGTGCGCGGATTGTTTCTTAACGCTTCAACCAGTTCCGGTTTGAGGATGGGCGCTTCGACCCATTCGCTCTTTGAGCCACTGAGGTTGATATAACAGGAATAAGTCGTTTCGTCGGTTGTGGCGACCGATTGCCAGAGGTAAGGATTGGCGGGGGTGGGCCAGGCGGCGACCGAAGTCACCCCTTCAGCGGGCAGCTGCGAGCGCACCTGTTCAACGGCTGAATTGTGCGCCATGTACATACAGAGATAGTAAATTCCGAGAGTCAACAACGAATAGCGGGCGAGGCGTTCGCCGGCGCTTCCCCAACGACGAATAGCGCCGAAAAGAATAATCACCAGTCCGACGAACCAAATCACTCTGACCGCAAAGGGAAGGACGACGGGAAATCGTGGTGACGGTTCCTGCAGCGCAAACCCCATCAGCAAAGAAAGACCAATGCCGACGGCCAGCCAGAGCAGAATCTTCACCGAGCTGTTGGCAGTCAGCCAGACCAGCGAGGCGCCGAGTATCAGCCATATCCACGGGTCAACGACAAAAATGAAATCGCCGTAAAACCAGCGGTCGCTAAACGGCAACAAGGGACGCACCCCGTAGTTGTTCGTAAAATCCAAAAAGGTATGCAGCAAGCCGCCTAGACAGGCAAGGGCGAAAATTCTCAGCGGACGGATGGGGCGCCTAAAGGGGTCGCTGTGCAGCCGAAACCGTTTATCGAGAAAAACCAGAGTCACGGTCAACAAAATTGCCAGAACAAAAATGCCGATAAACGAATGGGTGATGCCGCGATGGGTTTGCAAATCTTCAAAGGCGCCGCGAAAGCGCATCGCGCTATCAATATCCGGCAGATTCGACGCAATAACCAGGGTGGTTGTGGCCAGCGGAGTCGCGCGTTCGAAACCCGCTTTAGCCAGGGTAAACCCCAAGAGTGTGTGCGTGAAATTTTCCATCGGTGACCAGTGGTCGGTAGCCAATGGCCGGTGGTCGGTTGTGGGCCCTTTGCAAAGGTTTAACCGACGACCGACGACCGACTACTGACTACCGATATTAAGGAATTGCATTTGCCAACGGGTCGGGCGTTGGGAGTTCTTTGATTTTGTCTGGTGCAAGCGCCGAGAGTCGTTTTTCGGCTTCCGAGCCGGTGGTCGTCGTGCGGCTAATCTTGGCGGCTTCGAAATAGGCGGCTACCGCCTTTTCCGTGTCTCCGGTCTTTTCATAAGCGCGACCCAGCTCGGTTTGCACAGATTGTGCGGGAACACTCGTGGACTTGAGAAGTTTTTCATAAATCGGAATGGCATTTGCCGCGTCACCCACAACGATATGATTTTCAGCAATTGCCATTTGCGCTAAATCAGCGGTCGGTTGTTCGTTCTTATCAACCGCCTTTTTTAATAATTCGAGCCCTTTATCACGGTTAAACCGCAGATAGGCAACTCCCGCATAATAGTTTGCCGTGGCGCCGTAATAACCGGAATAGTCCTGTGCCAGCTGCTCGAAAGCCTGCGCCACCTCTTGCCACTTTTGATTTTCATCGGTGTAGTAAGTGCCGGTTTGTGAAGTGACCCCGGATGGGTCAATGACCGGCGCTTTGTATTTATCAAAAGCTTGCGCGAAGGCCGACTGCGCTTTCACTTCACGACCGGAGAAGAACCAACTGCCGAGCAAATAGAGCACAATTGCTGCAACGACAACTCCGACCGCCATCACCACAGGTTTGGATTTATCCTGCAACCAATCCTGGGTGCGCTCATAAAACCGAATCATCGGGTCATTCTTGAATTTCAAATCTTTATGAGCAATTCTATTTTTTCTTGCTGTACTTGCCAAAACTTTACGCCTCCTGAAACTGCTTAGAGTAGCGATAGCTAACCTTTAGAGTAGCGCTAGCTAACCTGCGGTCAACTTTCACCTTCTTGAAAAGAACCTTCAAAATAGCGAGCCAAAGCAATGATTGTCAAGAATATGCGGGATTTGTGCGATAAAGATAACCGGCAAATTCGGCCTGGATGGGCTTTTGGGCAAGTTATTTATACATTCCGCGTTCTCAGGTTGTATGTTAGATTAAGATTCGTTGGAACTTTTTTAAGCCGCAGGGTGTCTAACATAAACGACAAGTGAGGTGAGGGTCAATGCCGTTCGATTTGAAGCTACAACGGCGCTCGGCTTCCTCTGAAGAATGTGCATTGACCCACCCAAACTCATGAAAGGAGCGCCACCAGAGCAAGCCGCATGATCGCATTAGAGCAGACCAATATTGCTCAGGTCGAAATGGATGTGCAGCCCATTGAGAATCGCTATGAGGCTCACCTCATCACCCGGCTGCGCGCCCATGACCTGGCGGCTTTTGAAGAATTAGTGGCGCATTTTGAGCGACCGGTCTATGCCATCTGTTTTCGCTTGCTCGGCGACGCGGAAGATGCGCGCGACGCGGCGCAAGAGACATTTTTGAAAATCTATCGCGGGCTGAATAGTTTTCGCGGCGAAAGTGGGCTAAAGACCTGGATTTATCGCATCGCCATCAATCAGGCGATGAACCAACAGCGCTGGTGGCGGCGCCGAAGAAAAGAAGAGACCATTTCTTTAGACCTCAGTCGCAACGATTCGGAAACCAGTTTGGGCAGCACCCTCTTGGGCACGAGCGCTTCGCCCGAAGAGGTTGCCATAGAAAGCGAGCGCGAACGCCGCATTATGCGGGCGCTTGCGGAAATCAAAAAAGAGTATCGAGCTGCTTTGATGCTGCGCGAAATTGAAGAACTTTCTTATGAAGAGATTGCCGAAACCTTGGAGATTTCCATTGGCACAGTGAAATCCCGCATTGCGCGCGGACGTGAAGAGTTGCGCCAGAAATTGAAAGAGTGGCGTTAAAAAAATAGCGCAAAAGGTTTTTTGATAAGGTTTTTTGATTCGGACGCTTTGAATGAATGAGTTAATTATAAAACTCCCCTGATGGGTGGAAGACGATTGATAGCCCAGTTGCAAATCCTGACCTTCCACCCCGAACGATGAGTGTGTTGTTATGAGATGTAAAGAAATTCAATTAATGACTTCCGCTTACCTGGATAGAGAGCTGACGGCAAACGAAACGGAAATCTATACGCCGCACCTGGCCTCCTGTTTAATTTGTCGCAGGCATCTTGAAGAGACCGAACAAGCTTCATTTTTTCTGAAGGGGGCGCGGACGCCCGAAGTGCCGCGCGAGCTTCGCGGTTATGTGATGACCGCCCTTGTCCGCCGCGTTCAACATGACATCAGTTTACGGCAACGCGCAATGGAATGGATGTTGAAGTTAAATCCCCGACCGTTTTCTTTTGCTACCGGCTCTGTCGCCACGGCGATTTTATTCATCTTCCTGCTGACCGGACTGAGACCGATTCCGGTTCCCAGAGAAGATTCCCGGCTTGATGATGTGACAGCGCTGATGACCGTGCCGCCGATTATTAGTTCCGACGCCGAGTTTGTTCGCTACAACGATTTGCCAACCGGAACCAAATTTGAAGGCAGCGAAGATTATTATGAACTGCCGCGTTTGAATGTGGGTTCAATGGTCAGTTTCAGCCATATTGCGTATCAAAAACCGGGCAATGAGGATATGTCGGCGCTCGTTGAAGTAGACCCTGACGGACGCGGACGGTTGGTTGATGTGATTAATGAACCGAGCGACCCGGCGGTGATTGAACAGTTGTGGTGGTCGCTGACCAATCATTCATTTCAACCGGCGAAGGTCGAAGGTCAACCGGTCACGACGCACATCGTGCTGCTGGTCGAAAAGATGGATGTCGGCGGCTAAAGTTCAAAGTTGAAAGAGAGCCCGTCCGCTAAATCGCCGCTCTCTTTCAACCCATAAATTTTCTCTTTCATTCTCACTTGTCACCTATCTTTTATTGAGAGCGCCTGCCACAAGGGTTCGCATCCCTGAGAACCCCACTCAATAACTAAAGAGCGTCCATTACCAACACCCAGATTGATTTCGCTCCTGGCTTGTTTGTCTGAAAGCCAGCGCCAGGTATCTGTGTGCTCAGTGAAAAGGAGACCCCGGTTATGTTCGATAAATTAGTCGTATCTGCAAAAGAAAAATCCAAAGGAAGAACCAAAAAATTTTTCCTGATGACCACTTTTATTTACTCATTCGTTTTGGCATCGGCGCTCGCGGTTTCGGTATATGCTGCCAACACTTCGCTATTTGAAAGAAGCGAAATTACTCATCTGGTTCCGATTTTGCCCCCGCCCCTGTTGCCACTAAAAGGGACGCCTCGCGTTCAACAAGGGCCGCCCAGTCAGGTTGCGCAACCTAACCCTTATAAAGTAGCGACGCTTGAGCAAATCACCCATCCTGAATCGAATAATCTGGTGCGCGCAGGAATCAAGATACCTACGGTTGGAACCATTGGTGATAATGGCCCTGGGGTAATTGGCGACCCGAACGGCGTTGCGAACGGCGACCCGGCAAGCAAAGGGATCGGGGTTCCTACGGGCCTTCCGCACGGCGAAGAGATGGCGCCGCCGCCACCGCTTATTAAAAAGCCTGAACCGCCATCCCAGAAAGAGCCGGAGAATAAAGTTGTCAGACTCGCTTCAAATATCTTGACCGGCAAAGCGATTGCCAGAAAAACCCCCGATTATCCGGCGCTCGCTAAACAGGTTCATGTGGAAGGTTCGATTGTTGTAGAAATCGTTATCTCGCCGGAAGGTCGCGTGGAATCGGCGCGCGCCCTCAACGGACATCCGTTGCTTACCAAACCGGCGATTGATGCGGCCTACGCCTGGCGCTTTGAACCGACCATTCTAAACGGCCTGCCGGTTCGCGTGACCGGCGTGATTACCTTTAATTTTAAATTGAACTAGGATTCAGGGTTTAAGAAACGATGAAGTCAGAACGCTGAA
>JBIOWC010000927.1:0-2868 GCA_044868105.1 Blastocatellia bacterium | reverse complement strand
ATCAGCTATGGAAACTCGTCGTCTCGGCCCTTCATCATCATACTCGCCGCTAGTGATATATTGCGGCGCCAGCACTTTCACCCAGTAATGATTCGCCGATAAATTAGTGAACTGGTAGCCGCCGTTTTCATCAGTTGCAGCTTTGGCAATTGTTTTTTCGGGGATGGCGTCGTAAATAAAAAGGGCGAGTTCAAATCCGGCTGCTGGCTTGCCTTTTATGGTAATTCGACCGGAGATTGAACCTGAACCTTTATTCTCTTCCCCTTCGGCTTCCGGTGAATCATTTTGATTAATTAAAGTCAGGAAGAATATAAAAAGAAACGCAGAAACAAGTGTCAAAACAACCATAGACCCACATTCCTTTCATCAGTTTAAGGCGTTGGCGTTATGTTCGATAGTTATTCGTCATCGGCTGAAGTGCCTAACGATTGAATGCGGCACATCGTTGCAAATTCACAAGGCGGGCAACGGTTTTGATTGGGTTGAATGGGAAATTCTGCGCGACGCACAGCATTGACATACTCATGAATGTAACGCTCGGCTTGTTCCTTGAGGTCATCGAGCGATACAGCTTTACTGGGAAACGGCGAGCCTTTCTTGCAACTCGTAATATGCAGGTAATAACCCGAAGCCACAGGTTTATCGCGCATCATCACGCGGTCAGCAGCCATTAAATAAATCGGTAATTGCAAATTGCGTCCGGTTTCGGCATCCCGACTGCTCACCGGCGCGCGCCCGGTCTTGTAATCAATGACCGTCAGTTCCCCATCCTGTTCATCAATGCGGTCAATCTGTCCGCGTATTTTTATCTTGCCCGAAAGGCTCGTGAGCACGAGTGGCGGCTTGCCACCCATGCCGAATTTCTGCTCAAAAGCCACTGGCGTTGCCGGGCGTTCGGCGTGCCACTCGATTTCGGCGCGCAGCAGATTGACGACCCGCTTTTTGATTTCGCGTTTATCAAATTCCCACAACCCGCCCTGGCGAATTTCACGTTTTTCAAGCATCTCGGCGAGCACCGCTTCGCTCGCCTGTTCAACGAGGGCGATGGCCTCTGCCAGTGAGCTTTCGCTCAGTTCAAGGCCCTGCTCTTTCAAGGCGCGGAAGCTGCGTTCAAGAATCTCGTGGTAAGCGGTTCCTAAACGGTCAGCCGTGAAACTCTCCGTCGGCTCGCGCCTTTCCGAAAGCCGCAAAACATTACGGGCAAAAAAGCGATACGGGCATAACCCATAGTCGTTGATTTTGCTGGCGCTCCATAGATAATCTTCACCGAATTTTTGTTGAATGATGGCGGCCAGTTTCCTATCCGCGATGAAGCCGCCAAAGCTGCCGCGTTCATTGCCGCTGAGCCTGCGCCGTTCAACACTGACCGCGCGTTGTGTGGTCGCCCAGCTCTTCAATTGCGCGGCAAGCAGTGACCTGGCCTGAATTGCGAAGTCTGAAAGTTCCTGGTCGCTTTCGCGCATTGCCCGCGCCGTTTTCAAAGCCAACTCTTCTAGTGAGGCGGCGTCGCCCAGATTCCGGGCATCGGGCATTTCATGTTGCCCAAGATACCAGGGTTCGGTGCGGGCGACAGCGCTCACCTCTTCAATGAGGTAGGACTTAAGCAATTCACCGCCCGCAAAATCGGTGCGCGCATAACTCAAATAACACCGCTCGGCGGTGCGCGTCAGGGCTTTATGAAACACCGTGAGATCGGCTCCCGCATCGTTTGTGGTTTCGGCAAGGTCAAGGCCAGCGCCGCGCAGATGTTCTCTTTCGGCAAGCGTGTAGGGCGTCGTTTCGGCAGATTTTTTCGGGAATTCGCCTTCTATCAAACCGCTGACGAACATCGCCCGATAAGCTCGGGGGCGCAGATTGTGCGCCTCTTGAACGACCACAGACCCAGGCGGCGCTGGCGGCCTGGCACATGACGCCGCCTGACAGGCGCGTTGTAATTCGTCAATGAAGCCTTCCCAGGTGACCTCGCTGGCGCTTGCCGCCGGCCCCGCATTCGTCAGCTTATCTTCTTGGCTGAGGGATTGCAGGAGGTCTAAAAATATTTGTAGCGCCGGTTTATCCCGATCAACGGTTCGCCCCTGACTGGCTCGCTGGTCAACCTGCAAATCGCTCACCAACGTTTGAACGCGCCGCGCGTAATCTATTCTCGAAGCGGTTTGCGAAAAGCTCACCGCCTGAAAAAAGCGGTTCAGCTTTTCGGCAAGCCCTGAGCGTAAAGGGGTGGCCGGCGCGTCGCCCGCTGCCTCTTCGGCTTTCGCACGGGCTCTCTCCTCATCGCTTTGAATTTTTGCGGGCTCCGCGATTGCTTGCCATTGCCCGCGCCCTTGCATCACGTGCAGTTCAAGCGATAGCGAGTCCAATAAATCAACCATTGTGTCATTCAGGTCAAAAGCCGAAAAATCGAAATAAGGTGAGCGCAGGGAGGCAATGACGGCCTGGCGCGGAAACCCGGTTCCGGCGAGTTGCAAAAGCCTGAGCAGCGCAATGACGCAAGGGTTTTCGCCAAGCGCGAGTTGATTATCAAGCGCCAGCGGGATGGCGCATTCATCAAAAACTCTTTCAAAGTGATGGGCATAAGTTGCGAGCGTTCGACAGACAATGGTGATGTCGTTAAGCGCCAAACCCTCTTCCAAAACCAGGCGTTTGATTTCGCGGGCGATGGCGCGCACTTCGGCGGCGCGATCCGGCGCAGAGATTATTTGGATTGCCGACGCTGGCGTTTCGGCAAGCGTCGCGGGCGCCTCATCGCGCATGAGTAGCGCTGCGGCTTGCCTCAGATGCGTAGGACTCGGCGAAGCGAAGTTGACTATTTCGGCGCCCGCTTCACTGAAGCGTTCGCGGGTTCGTTGCTGCCAGAGATGAACGGCGCGG
>JBIOWC010000926.1:0-18198 GCA_044868105.1 Blastocatellia bacterium | reverse complement strand
AGTAACGGATGAGAAGACGAAATTTCTTCTCGCTAATATGGGAATGCCGATAATAACGGTTTACCCCAGACATATCAGAAGTTTAGCACTGCTTGTCAGTCTCTAAACTTCCCTAGACCCTTATTTTTTTCATCATCCAGACTCTTGTTCTGATATTTAACTTTCAATGCCTGGTTCAGGTCGGCAATCGCTCCATCATCGTCCTTGAGAAAGTGCTTCATTGCGCCCGTAATAACCCAAAGCTCTTTTGCGGGAATTTCGCGCTCTTTGTCGCCGAGCATTTTTTGTGCAACCCCTAAAGCTTGCTTTCGCGATTCGTCCGCTTTAGCGGGATTTTTCTCCTGCGCAAAATGATAGCCCAGAATACGATAAAAGCGGCACCAGAAGGCATCCGGCATATTCAGACCGCGATAGACTTTCTCGGCAATCTCCAGGCGTTGCGACATGGGAACTTTAGCGTAATCACTGAAGGGTGACTGAATCTGGACTCCTTCCAACTGTTTTTTGATTGCCGGGAGTTTATCTTTGGCAAGATTCTCGTAATCCCACATAAACATCGAAAGGTAACAGGTCTTACAACAATAGACTGAGTTGCTGTCCGTAACCGGCCAGTAGATAAGCTGATATTTTGAGGGCCAACTATAGATGTAAGTCCCATAGCTCATAATCACCCGAAAGATATTTTTCGTGGCGCACAGCGGACAGGTGAACTCTTTCTCCGTCCAGGTTGTTGCAAACGTGGTTTTTGACAAAGTCCCGATAAGGGGCAGAGACAGGCTAAACTCTAAAAATTCTCTTCGATTCATGTCGCCTCCATCAATTGAGTCACCCTTGAGCAAGCAAGGATGACTAGCCAAAAAATGTAAAACTCTTCTCTTAAACCAGGCGTGCACGTCCCAGGAGGGCGTCTGCTGTTTGCCGTTGGTTTCTGAAGAAAAGTTTATTGATTTAAGTGGCGCTCTCGGTCTGCACGGTTACCAGCAGCTTCAAACTTTTTCCGGTGAAAGGGAAAGCAAGGCTTGCGAATTTCCCTGATTATTCAGCGTCTTTCAGGTTAACCAAATCCTGCAATTTTTTCGGCGCAATGAGTTGGTAAGCGGTCTGTAAATGAATGGTCAACTCTTCATCGCCAATACAGTCGAGTTCGATACCAACCCAACCGCGCACGCCGACGTAGGGCGGTTTGAAGAATTTTTTCGGATCTGCCTCAATCAATATTTCCTGTACGCCTAAGGGCGCAGGAATCCATACCGCAAGGTGCCCGTCCTGATGGTGGTGGTTGGCAAACATCACGAACACTTTTTTCTTAACGAAGAACGTCGGCTCTCCATGTGAGAGTTTTTCAATGGTTTCAGGCAAGCGATTACAAATTCGCCGGACTCTTTGTAGATGACGTTCGCTCTTTTTTGACATTTAACCTTTACCCTTGAAGATGAAACTGCATAAACGCCAGTACCTGCCGGATCACTTCGCGAGACGCTTCCCTATCATCAAGCAGGTCAAAAGCGTGCGGAGCTTCCGGAAGATTGACCAAGGTAACCGGCAGATTGCCAGCTAAGGCATCTGCTGTAAAACGGTCGAGCGCTTCATTCAAATGCGGCATTTCATCTTTCCCGGCTCTGACTAAAAAAAGCGGCATATTTTGCGGCAGGTCAGCGACCGCGCTTCCTCCGCAAGGGTTCACGAACCTGAACGCGCTGGCGGCTTCAGCAACCCCCGTAGCGCCATCAAGGTCTAGCGTATAGCCATAACAGAGTGCAGCGCATTGCAAATCACCGCTCGTTTCCTGCATCAACACCGATAAAGCAAGCGGCGCATGACCCGAGCAAGCCCACACGCCGATTCGATTTTCGTCAATTCCCAGCGTTGCCGCATGCTCTCGAATATATTGCAGCACGTTTTGAATATCGGTCGCCGGTTCTCTGCCGGTTGAGTAAAGGATTGCCGCAACACCGGAGGCCGCCATCAATTGCCCCCAGGAAATGAACGATTCCATCTCTTTGAATTTGCAGCCAAAGACGATTTGCGCTCCCAAATCGGAATAGCCAATGACAAAGACAACAGCCGGTATTCGCGTACCGCTTTTTGCATCCGGCGGATAATAAATATCCATCGTCAACCCCACGGCATCGCTTATCCGATATTCGATATCCTGCTGAATGGTCGCCTTTTTCATGCCGGGTATTTCGTAAACTACTCTTTTCGTGGTTATCTCATGACGCCGTGTTTCTTGAGTCATTAGCTTTCTCTCCTGCTACTTGAAGTATCCTATAGCTTAGCGAAGCGTTGGCCGGCGACAGATTGCCCGGCCTGGCTTTTGGCATTCGCGGGCTTAATGCTGCACGCGATAGCGCAGCAAGACCACGCCGCTTTCATATACCTTGCTGTCAATTAACTCCAGGCTCGTCTGCTGGATTGGCGCTGAAAACAGTGAGAGACCTTTGCCAAAGACCACCGGGTTTAGCTTGATGACGAGTTCATCCACCAGCCCTTCACTGAGCAGGCTGCTTGCCAATTTTGCCCCGCCGCACAAATAGAGGTCTTTGCCTTCGGCGTTCTTCAATCCCTTAACAAATTCAATCGCATCGCCCGAAAACAACTCGACATTCGCATCAGGACTGCTTCCCAAACTGCGCGAAAGAACATATTGCTTGAGCCAGGGGTAAGGATTGGTCACGCCAAATTGAAAGCCGAATTCGTAAGTTTTTCGCCCCATCAAAACCGTATCATAATCGGTTTTGAGAGATTCCAGATAATCCGTGACGTGGTCACCTTCAGCAAGAAATCCATCTACGGTGTGATCTTCGTGGCCAATAAATCCGTCAAGCGTCGTGGCGACATGATATTTCAGTTTTCGCATACCATCTCCTTATTTGCTATCCGCTACAAAATTGCCTGGCTCGCAAAATTGCTGCTCGCAAAATTGCTTGGCTCGCTCTCCCCTTCAATCATCCGAGCCATCGTCGAGGAATACGAAGTAGAGCAAAAGCGCCTCACCGGCTAATGCACATTGGCTCGCAAACTCTTTGAGGAACCAATAGTGCTCAAGCACCTGCCCCAGCGGGTCGAAGGTCTCTTCCCATTCTTCCCAACAATGCGGATAGACACCTGCTCTATCTAAAGCCTCAGCTTCATAGTGCACAGCGAGGTCTTCGGGCTCAATCTCTTTAAGCGCCGCAGCCAGTCGCGCGACCTCCTGCGCGAGGATCACGCGCGCCGCCGGCATTTCCCCGTCAGCGGTCGAAACGGCTTGCCCCAAATTGAGCCAATGGGCGGCCGCCGAGTCTGGGCGATGCTTGGCAAGCAGATACTCGATGGCGTGCCAGTAGCGATAGACATCGCTGTAAACTTTAGCCTGTTCAACGCAGTTTAAGAGATCATCCGGGCGAGTAATCAGTGAAGTTGCCTGATCGGTTGGTAGTCTCAATAACCGACAAATGGTTGGCATAACGGTGTTGTCCTTTTGCAGGCTTCGGCTTCAACTTAAGGCCTTCCAGAGCGAGTCATCGTGTGACCTCGCAGCAGCATAGATAACCCCGCTTTGCCAGCTTCGGGGTTATAGATTAAGCCGACTTTTATTTATAACGTCTTGAGAAATTTAATCATCGCTTTGCGCTCTGCCATTGAAAGATCAAGTCCGTAGGGATGCCCTTTTACAGCCCGCGTCTTTACACCGTAACCTCGAAAGCCCGTCGGCACATAATCCTCCCGGAGCCGGCGGGCATCGAACCAATCCTCCAGCGTCGCGACTGAGCCATTGTGTTCAAAGGGTCCCCGATACCATACCCCTTTTAATGAAGGCACTTTGTAGTAACCGGTTCCTCTTCGCGCCTGTAGGGTCAGCCTGGGGTCAGTGCCTACTGAGACGGGTAAGATGTCAAATTTCCTTTGATGGTCGTCCGGCACTTTAAATCCTTCGGCCGGGGTCAGCTTGTTGTTGGTGTACAAGGGCGGGGGATGACAGACGGCGCAACCTTGGCGCTCGAATATTTTCTTTCCTCGTGCAGCAAGGGCATCGAATTTATTGGGGTTCAGAGGCGGTTTCAGCGAGTAAACATACAAAGCGAGCGCATAAAGTTGCTCGTCACTGTAACGGCTTTCTGTTGCAGGGTCAGGCAAGTCTCCCTTGGGGCGAAACTCGCCATACAAGTTCAACGCATCGGCCCCTTGATTAAGCGCGGCATAGCGCATCAAATCGCCGATCGAACGATGGCGGACCAGCCCCGAAGCATCAAGGTAGCGCCGCTCTTTCACGCCAATCAGGTCGGGTATATGAGGCGGGTAGAAGGCGCTCGCCCCTTGTCTGGCGCATACGCCCGGAATGATGGCTTCCATCACAGATACGATTTCCTCAAGCGTCATGCGCTCCGGCTGCCCATTGGGGTCATGGTCGAGCCAGGGCGCAGCGTAACTCCTACGCATAAAGTCTCTCAGTTCTTTGAGCGGTTTATCTGTATCTTTAGCCTGCGCCGCTTCTATTCTGGTCTCATAGGCAAATGAACGATCATCCGGGAAGTTCCCCTGTGCCCCTTTAATCACCGTCCCATCCGGCATCACGCGGGTATGGCACATCGCGCAGGAAAGAATGCCCAGTTCGACTTTTCCTTTCTCTCTGACCACATATCGCATAAAAGGTAAAACCCCGTCCTTGGTTACCGGCACCTGATTCTTTTCATACCAGCGGGTATCTCTGACCCCTGAAAACAACTGGCCTGAATCAACGAACTCTATCGCCGCATCAAATACCGCTTCTCCGGCTTTAATCCAATCGCGCTCGGTTTTTAACCGCGATGCGTCAAAAATGATTTGCGGCTCTGCTTTCTTGAGTTGACTTAAATAATCGGCCGGTTCCTTATCTGGATGATAAACAGGATAGCTTTTGTAAATCGGTCGCACAGGCATACGGTAGTAGAAATCGGATGATACATACTTAGGCGACACGTCGGGATGCGCCAATGGAATTTCTGTGGATAGCAAAGCGTCGTCATCCCAAACTTTTGGAATAGCGGACGAGCCTTTACCCTTTGAAACTTGGGCTTCGCCGTTCATCAAATGGGCGAACCCGAAGAAAGCTATGGAGGCCAGAATGAAGAATTTTAGGGTATTGATTCGCATATCGCACCGCCCGAAGAGATGATTCAGACTTCGAGACTGAACTTTCAAAAGTCTATTGGGGTTCCGATATTTTCCTGCCGGGCTTTTTCATAAGCCAATTGCGCCGTCACTAAATCTTCAATTGCCAGTCCGCAGGATTTAAACAGCGTAATATCATCGGGTGACGCGCGCCCAACTATTTTTCCTGCGACCACCTCGGCCAGCGTGCCACTGATATGCGATGGCGTTATCGCGCCTTCGCCAAGCGGAATCAATAGCTCGCCGGCTTCCCGGCCCGCTGCCGACTCATTATCAATAACGACGCGGGCGCGTGTGACCGCCCGCGTGTCGAGTTCGCGCATCTGTGGCGTATAAGCGCCGATGGCATTGATATGGGTTCCGGCTCTCAGCAACGCGCCGTCAAAAAGCGGCTCTGATGAATTGGTACAGGTGCAAATCAAATTGGCGCCGGCGGCCGCCTCTTCCGCCGTAACCGTATCGCAAGGAATATGGTGCGCGGCTTCAACAAACTCCGCAAGCCGTTCCGCCTTCTCCGGGCTGCGCGAAGCAATCAACACGCGCTCAACCTCTGCGACTTCAAGCATCGCTTCGATATGAAATCGCGCCTGCACGCCGGCGCCGAAAATTGCCAGTCGCGTTTTACCTGTGGCGGCCATAAATTTCGTCGCCACCGCGGAAGTCGCAGCCGTTCGCATCGCGGTAATGAATTTGCCGTCCATCAATGCCAGCGGCTTGCCGGTTTCGCCATCAAGCAAAAGATAAAGCCCCTGCACGGTATCCAAATTCCTGGTCGCGTTTTGAGGAAAGACCGAAACAATCTTGGTGCCCAGCAAGGTTCGCGTCTGGCTTTCAATTCGCGCCGGCATTTCCAGAAGCACAGCCTCTTGCGAAGGGATAGCCAGGTGCAACCGTTCGGGCGCCAACGCTTCACCCTGAAACAGGCTCTGGAAGCCGCTTTCAACCGCCTCTCTTACCTCGCGCGGGTTCAGCACGCGGCGCAAATCTGATTCGGAAAGAATGAGCATATGCAGAAACGACGAAGTTGGAACCCTGAACGCTTTTTAATCTTCTTTATTCATCGTTCAGGGCTCCGACTTCATCCTTTTGTCACTCTGACTCCTGCGTCGGGTCAAGGTATTTTACAAAAATTAATTCGTTATGTTTTTCGTTGTAGATGAGTTCGTCAATGGTTTGCGAAGCCAGCATAATGCCGAAGCCGCCGGGGCGCATGCCCTTTGCCAGGCGTTTTTCCATATGTTGAAACGGATTGTCATCCGGGTTGGTAATCGCCGCGTGTTCGAGTTCTTCGAGCTTGAACCCTTCGCCGGGGTCTTTGATGGAATACATGAGCGCGCGTTTTAATTTAATGTATTTGACTTCGACCTGTTTAGTCGGGTCGAGTTTGCCGCCATGCTCGATGGCGTTGTTAAGCATTTCACGAAACACGGAACCGATGGCTTCGCGGGTCTCTCTCGGTAAATCGCCGTGCATCCCGGATAGCACTTTTTGAATCGGCTCAACGGCCTGCAAATCGCACGGCACGCGCAGTTCAATCCAATCGGGTTTGGCAGAGATGATTTCGATATTGGCGAGCGTCGAACGTTCCATCGCGCAGTGGATGGAATCGCTCAGTTCCTCAAGCTCAAACGGTTTGGTTAAAAAATCACAAACTTGATTGCGCAGCGCGCCGATGATGGCCGCAGGCGTACGCTGGCTGGTCATGACAACGGCGCGCATATTCGGTTGCACGGCGCGGGCGCAAGCCAAAAGCTCCATGCCATCCATCCCATCCATTACGACATCGGTAAGCAACACATCAATGGGTTCATGTTCGATAACCTGCAATGCTTCATTGCCGTTACGGACTTTGATGACCTCGAAGCCCTGCGACTCAAGGAAGGTGGAGTAAATCGTTCGGCTGGTCGTATCGTCTTCAGCGATTAGCACTTTGCCTGACATAAACATTTCCTTTGCCGCGCAATTAGTATTATTTATCTTTGCCCGCAAAATATCATGCGGCAAAACATAGTTTCAACCGATTGCTTGAATTTCAATGCTGCTACATCTTAATATGCCTGCTTGTTTATTAAGAAGTGATGCATAATGAGCAACCAGCAGATTGAAGAAGTTAAATCAATGATGCCAATAAGCAAATGAATGGTTAGGACTCACCATTTATTCAAATTGCCTAAAACCTATTCATCACTTATCACGCTAGGAGAGAACATTGAGCCACATTTCCGACAAAGATACCGCGCCCATCCGGGAAGGCGAAGAATTAAATAATGCGGCACTTGAGAGCTACTTGCGCGCGCGACTGCCGGAAGCGTTGCAAGACGAAACCCTGGATTTGAGCGCGCCATTTAGCGTTGAACAATTTCCCGGCGGACACTCGAATTTGACTTACGATGTCAATCTTTTTGGCCGTGAATTTGTGTTGCGCCGCCCGCCTTTTGGTCCCGTTGCGCCGACGGCGCACGATATGCCGCGCGAATTCCGACTGCTGGCGGCGGTCAGTCCGCACTTTGCCCGCGCCCCGAAACCCTACTTGCTTTGCGAAGACCTCAGCGTTCTTGGCGTGCCCTTTTATTTAATGGAACGCCGGCGCGGTTTAGTCATTCGCCGCGATTTGCCCGACGAATTAGCCGGGCATCCCGAATCGCTTCGTCAAATCAGCGAAGCGATGGTGGCCACCCTGGCGGCGCTTCATCGGGTTGATATTTATCAAACCGGGCTCGTGAGTCTCGGCAAACCGGTTGGCTTTGTGACCCGGCAAGTCAAAGGCTGGACCGAGCGTTGGCACCGCGCCAAGACCAAAGAGATTCCTGAAATTGATGAGGTTGTCAGTTGGCTGCTCGATAAACTGCCGCCTGAACCTGACCCCGAAGCCGGACGCCCGGCAACCCTTGTGCATAACGATTTCAAATTGGATAACGTGATGCTCAACCCCAACGACGTATCGCAAGTCGTCGCGGTACTCGATTGGGAGATGTGTACGGTCGGCGATCCGCTGGTTGATTTAGGGATTCTGCTCTGTTACTGGGCCGAGCGCGATGACCCGGAAGACCGCCGCGAAGCCATTAGCCCGGTAACCATTCAACCGGGATGGCTGACGCGCCGGGAAATCACCGAGCATTATGCGGCGCTTACCGGACGCGACACGTCGCGCATTGATTTTTATGAAATCTTCGCAATATTCAAAATCGCTGTCGTGGTCCAGCAGATTTATTTTCGCTATGTGCGCGGGCAAACGCACGATACGCGCTTTGCCGCGTTTGGCCCGCGCATCGAAGGGTTGGCAAGAGCGGCATTGGATTTAACGCAAAAATCCAGGCTCTGAATTTTGGATTTTAGATTTTTAATTTTGGATTAGCCGCGCATTGATTGACCAGTCGGACTTAGAAGACAGAGCTAGAAACAGGTCGTCCCGACGGGACTTTTAAGACGCGCACCTGGTGACCATTAATTTAATTTTGCAAGACGGAGGAAGGCGATGCTCGAAGTTATATTGAAACAATTTGAAAACCCGGATGAAGTGCGAAAGTTTGAGAAAGGCGTTTTTGAAATTATTCATATTGCAGGGATGACCATCGGCAGAGCCACCTATGAGCCGGGATGGAAGTGGACAGAACACGTCGCGCCTACAGCCGGAACAGCGTTTTGCGAGGTGCCGCATATCGGCATGGTCATCTCAGGCAAAGCCACTGCCGCGATAAAAGACGGCGAGGTATATGAGCTGACGCCGGGAACCATTTTCTATGTTCCGCCGGTCGCGCACGACAGTTGGGTGATTGGCGATGAGCCTTACGTATCAATTCATTTTCTCGGAGCCGATCAATATACGAAATAGCAGCGGCCTATGCGCACGGCAACCTATCGACGGCGCGAAATGGCGGGGAGACTGTTGAGCGGCTCCGGCAATTCAAAATCAATATGAGCATTATTTATTTCATACGCCACGCGCAGGCGGGTTCGCGCGATAATTACGACAGGCTTTCTGAGCTCGGTCAAACGCAGGCCAAACTCCTGGGCAAACATTTTGCCGAACAAGGCCTTCGCTTCTCTCGGGTCATTGCCGGTGGGATGCAACGTCAACGGCTAACGGCTGAACTTGTTTGTAAGCAAATCGCTGAAGCAGGACTTGGCGCCGCCGAGGTTACGGTGGATGAACAGTGGAATGAATTCAGCCTGCTCTCTGTTTATACCTGTTATGTATCAAAACTTATCGAAGAGAGCGAAGAATTTGCGCGTGATTATGCGGAGATGCAGGAGATGTTACGTCGTGAGCCGAATGCCGTGCGCGGCGCGGCGGGTCGTTGCGATGCGACAGTGATTATTTCGTGGATGAAAAATCGTTATCCGGTTGAAGGCGAATCCTGGCAAATGTTTCGCTCGCGCATCCTTTCACGACTGAGCGCTATCCCTGACGACGAAGCCGAACAGACGGTTGCGGTTTTCACTTCGGCAACCCCGATTTCGATTATGACCGGCGAAGCGCTCGCCCTCACGGATGAAAAACTGTTGAGCATTCTCGGCGTCATTGCTAACACCAGCATCACCGTGATGCGCAAAACCGGCGACGATTTACGCTTGTTCAGTTTCAATTCCACTCCGCATTTGAATGATTCCAATCGCACCTATAGATAACGGTGTGATGCTGGTTTTCATCATAGGCATTTCTACGATGTTACAGACGATGATAAGGCATTTATAAATGGTGATTGCGTCAGAAAAAAAGCCAGCTCCGCGTAACCGGACAATTTCGTTGAGTGACACCGATATGGCGATTTACACAGAGCGTCTTTTACATTTGCAAAATCAGACAATGTTAGCAGATGTACTTGATCGAACAATTTGTCAGGACAGCTTTGAAGCTGTGGGTTATCTGCCGGAAAAATCGGTTGATTTACTCTTCACAGACCCGCCTTACAATTTAACCAAAACCTTCAACGAACATAAATTTCAACGGACATCGTTGGCTGAATATGAAGCGTGGTTGGATTCCTGGCTGTCTTTGACGATTCGCTTATTGAAGCCGACGGCATCCATTTATATCTGTGGCGACTGGCGGTCATCGGCGGCGATTCATCGCCTTGGCGAGAAATATTTTCGCGTGCAAAATCGTATCACCTGGGAACGCGAAAAGGGGCGCGGCGCAAAGTCGAATTGGAAAAACTGTTCGGAAGACATCTGGTTTTTCACGCTTTCAGACGACTACACCTTTAATGTTGAAGCCGTCAAACTCAAACGCCAGGTCATCGCTCCCTACACCGATGAAAACGGTTCGCCAAAGGATTGGGATGATAGCGAAAGCGGCAGATACCGGCTCACTCACCCTTCCAATTTTTGGCATGACCTTACGGTGCCGTTTTGGTCTATGCCGGAAAATACCGAACATCCAACCCAGAAACCGGAAAAGTTACTGGCGAAAATCATTCTTGCCAGCAGTCATGAAGGCGACCTCGTGCTTGACCCATTTTTAGGTTCCGGCACAACCTCGATTGTCGCAAAAAAATTAAACCGACACTTCGTCGGTATTGAAAGGGATGAAAAATTTTGCTGTCTTGCTGAAAAACGTTTAGCGTTAGCCGAAGGCGATAAAAGCATTCAAGGCTATCACGGCAACGTATTTTGGGAACGCAATACATTGGCGCATCAACACCGCGGCAAACCTGGCAAAAAACAGTGAACCTTCCTCTTGAATAATTCAATAATTACTCAACCCCTTGTCTGGGTATCACCTTCAGGAAAATGATTTCTCGGCAATTCATCAAATCATCTGTAGGGCAATTGGTTGCCCCTTCTTGAAGGGCAACTATTTTAAGAAGGGCTGGCACCACTATAAGTGTACCCGTTCAATTAATGTACTCACTCAATAACTGTACTCACTAATTGAGTGTACTCATTGAGGCGTAGTTCCTGTTGGTTCAGGATTTATTAGTTGCCATCATTTTCATGAAATCTACATATGGTTTATTTTACTCGTAGGAACCGCTGAGAAGAGGAAGGGAGCCATGGAGAAAAAAGAAGTGCTATGGGAGGTTGAAGAGCAGGCCGCAAGACTCGTTGAAATGACGAGCAATGAACGGGAATTAAAAGACGCGCCGTTGCGCCGGGATGTGCGTTCGCTCGGACGCCTGCTTGGCGAAGTGCTGAAACAACAAGGTGGCAAAACATTATTTGAGCGCGTCGAAAACTTGCGCTTGCTGGCCATTCAACATCGAGAGTTGCAAGCCGCACCTTCCCGCGACAGCCAGGCGCCTCGACATCAGCAAGATGAATTGATGAGCCGAGCCCAGCAAGCCATCCAGGCCTTGACCATCAACGAAGCTTACGCACTGACGAAAGCCTTTTCTATCTATTTTGAACTGACGAACCTGGCGGAAACCAACCACCGCAAACGTCGTCGTCGCGCCGCTGAACTTTCCACTCATCGTCCGCCGCAACCCGGCACCCTGCGCGGCACCTTGCTGCGCTTGCGCGAGCGAAAGATGACGACCGATGACGTGCTCGCTTCACTGGAAAACATCAAAGTGATTCCGGTCTTCACCGCGCATCCGACGGAAGTCGCCAGACGAACCGTCTTATTCAAACGTCAGCGTATCGCGGCGGCGCTCGAAAAACTTGACCAATTGCCGCTCACCAACACCGAAGCCGTAGAACAAGCCGAAGCGATTGCTTCAGAAATTACCGCGCTCTGGCAAACCGATGAGGTGCGGCGTCGCCAGCCGACGGTGCGCGATGAAATTAAAATGGGACTCGATTATTATCGAAGTTGTTTGATTGCCACGCTGCCGAAACTATATGAAGTAATTGCCGAAGATTTCCGTTCGGTTTATGGTAGTGAAATTGCCGAAAGCCAGTTGCCCAACCTCGTGCTTTTCGGTTCGTGGATTGGCGGCGACCGCGATGGCAATCCTTTTGTGACCGCCGAAACCACCGGCGAAGCGCTCGAAATGGCGCGGCAAACCATTCTGGATTACTACATTAATGGCGTCAGAGAGTTGATTCAACGCCTCAGTCTGTCGGCGCGTCAAGTTGGCGTGTCCCCGCAACTCCGTATAAGAACGGACGAGGCAACGCAGCGATTTGCGGGTGATGCTTATCTGAATTTACAGGCCACAGGTGAAATCTATCGCCGTTACCTTGCGGTTATGCTGCGGCGCTTACGTGAGGCGCTTGACCAACCAACATCGGCGGCGGCTTATCAAACAGCCGGCGAGTTTGCCGATGACCTGCGGCTCATTCGTGAAAGTCTGATGACCAATACGGGTGAGCCTCTGGCGCGGCGTCTCATTGACCCGCTCCTCAGACAGGTGGAAACTTTTGGCTTTCACCTGCATACGCTCGATGCCCGCCAGCACGCCAAAATTCATCACCGGGCAATGGCGGAACTGTCGCGCGGCGCGCAACTAAACGACGAGCAGGGCTTAAAAATTCCCGAAATTCCCTCCGAAGAAACCGCCGCATTACTAAATGATTTGCGCAAAATCGCCGAACTCAAAAGCGCTTATCCGCCCGCCTCCATCCGCCATTATGTCATCAGCGGCGCGCGCGCGGTTGAAGATGTGCTGGCGGCCGTTTGGCTTGCTGGCCTGTGCGGCGTTCGCGTGGCGGCAACCGGAGGCGATGACCCGGGGTTGATGCCGGTGCCGCTCTTTGAATCCATTGAAGATTTGCGCAATTGCCCGGCCATCTGCCGCGCGCTTTGGCGGCGTGAAGATTATTCGCAGTTACTCGATTCCTGGAATCGCACTCAGGAAGTGATGCTCGGTTATTCGGATTCCAACAAAGACGGCGGGATGCTCACCAGCACCTGGGAAATTTACAAAGCCCATCGCGCCCTCCATCAAGTGGCTCAGGAATGCGCCGTCAAGTTGCGCCTTTTTCATGGGCGTGGCGGCACCGTGGGGCGCGGCGGCGGCCCGACGCATCGGGCAATTACCTCGCAACCCCTGGGCGCATTTAACGGCGAGATACGCATCACGGAACAGGGCGAAGTGATGAACTGGAAATATGCGGAAACGGTTTTAGCGGAGCGTAATCTTGAACTCATGGTTGCCGCTTCGCTCGATGCGCTCAACCGCGAGCCGCTGGCCGATGCGTCTCAAGAAGTTGAGTGGGAAGCGGCGATGGAAAAGCTCTCGCAAACCGCCTTTACATTCTATCGCGAAAAAATCGTCGAGAACCCGGACATCATTCCTTACTTTGAGCAAGCCACCCCGGTATTGGAATTCGAACAAGCCAAGATTGGTTCACGACCCGCCAGGCGAAGCGACCGACATAACATTGAAGATTTGCGCGCCATTCCCTGGGTGTTTGGGTGGATGCAGAGTCGCCACGTCTTACCTGCCTGGTTCGGTGTTGGCTGGGCGCTCGAAAAATTTATAGAACAAAGCGCCGAACATGAAGCCTTGCTCAAGACCATGATGCGCGACTTTCCGCTGTTTCAGGATTTAATCGGCAATACCGAGATTGGACTGGCAAAAGCCGATTTATCCATTGCCCGACTTTACGCCGATTTAGTTTCGGATAGAGATTTGGCCGACCGCGTCTTCACCCTGATTGCCGATGAATTTTACCGTACCTGTGCGCAGGTTTTGCGCATCAGCGGGCAGGGGCAAATTCTGGAAAATAATTTGATGTTGTCGCGTTCCATTCGTCTGAGAAATCCTTATGTTGACCCGATGAGTTTGATTCAGGTTGATTTGCTCAGACGCAAACGCGGCGGCGAAGAGAGTGAAGATTTAAATTATGCGCTGGCCGCCACCATTAATGGCATCTCTGCGGGGCTGCGTAACACGGGATGAGACGTTCGACGTCGAAAGATTCAGGCGCCAAACCCCTCGCCGGATTCAGCCAGATTGGCAATTGCCATAAGTAGTTCACCTGGTTCGATAGGTTTAGGCACAAACATATTGAATCCGGCAGCCAGGGCTCGGGTCCGGTCTTCAATTCTGGCATAAGCCGTCAAGGCGACCGCCGGAATCGGTTTATCGAGATTGGCCTCCGCGCTTCTCAGCTTGTTTATCAATGAATAGCCATCTTCACCCGGCATAGACAAGTCAGAGACAATAACATTTGGCTTATACCACTGCAAAACGCTGAGGGCTTCAGCAACGGAAGAGGCCATTTCCACCCGGGCTTTGTGGTCCGTGAGCAGTAGCCTGAGCATATGCAGGGTATCCTGATCATCATCAACCAAAAGCACCTGCGCACCGCGTAGCGTGGGAAACGGTTTCGAATTGGTATTCGTGGAAGTAAAGGCCGGCCGGGTTCCGGTAAATCTTTTCTGCTGGTCAACCTGTTCGGCGGTCAGCATAAGCGGCAGTCTAATCGTAAAGGTTGCCCCATGTCCGATACCCGCGCTTTCGGCCTTCACCGTTCCGCCATGCATTTCCACCAGATGACGCACAATCGCCAACCCTAACCCCAATCCGCCGTGGACGCGCGTTGTCGTGCCATCACCCTGACGGAACCGGTCAAAGATGAAGGGGAGAAAATCGGGGTGAATGCCTTGACCGGTGTCGCTGACGCGAATCTGTACCGTCGTGTCGGCGCGTTCGAGATGAACTTCGACCGTTCCACCCGAAGGCGTGAATTTGATGGCATTGGCCAGCAAATTCCAGATGACCTGTTGCAAACGGCTCGCGTCGCCTGAAATATGACGCGCCGATGGGTCAAGGGCGACACCGAGTTGAATGCCTTTTGAATCCGCCGCCAATTGCACACAATCGATCGCCGCATTGATAACCGAGGCCAAATCAACCTGCCCGATATTGAGACGCAGTTTACCGGTGATCACCCGCGAGACATCGAGTATATCTTCGACCAGTTGCGCCTGTGACCGGGCATTGCGTTCAATGGTCTCCAACGCGCGATTTGTCGTCGCTTCATCAAGGCGACGGCTGCGCAACATATGCGTCCAACCAATGATGGCGTTCAGCGGTGTGCGCAACTCATGAGACACGGTTGCCAAAAATTCATCCTTCAAGCGAGAAGCTTCTTCGGCGCGGGCGCGGGCCAGCTGCTCGCGTTCAAGTAACTGCTCGCGTTCGACGAGTTCCTTTTGTACCTGATAATGCAGGCGAGCGTTTTCGATAATATCGGCAGCCATTCGCGCATAGAGATCCATCAAACGAACCTCACGCTCTGAAGGGCGACGCGGCTGGCGAAAATGTACTGAGAGGACCCCGATGATTTTCCCGCCGCGCGTAAACAGCGGCGTACTGTGGACAGCGCGAAAACCGGCTTGCCTGGCGGCTTCCCGATAATCGGTAAACAGCGGGTCAACTTCCACATCTTCAATAATGATGCGCTGGCGCTGCTCGTAACAAGCGCCGCAAGCCCCTGCGCCGTAAGGCACGCTGGCGACGGCGTTGAGGAATTCGCTATCAAATCCGCTATGCACTCTGAGGTTGAGCCGGTTGTGTTCTTCGTCACACAAGGACAACAACCCCAGGTTTGTCCCCTGGATGGCCAGGGTCGCCCGCAACACCTCTTCAAGCACCGATTTAATATCCAGCTTGTTCATCAAAGCAATGCTCATTTCGTGGAGTTGGCGCTGGTCTTTGACTTGAACTTCGAGTTCTTCTTTGAGAACCCGAAGCGCCGTTTCCGCCTGTTTGGTGGCGGTAATGTCGCGCGCGATTTTCGATGCGGCGATAATCTTGCCGCTCGAGTCTTTGATGGGAGAGACCGAAAGCGAAATATTCAAGGGGCGCCCGTCTTTTCTTACCCGCACCGTTTCATAATGGTCAATACGCGCGCCGCGTTTTAGTCTTTCGAGAATGAGCGGTTCTTCATCTATTCTATCGGGGGGAATCAAAATGCTGATTGATTTGCCAATCACCTCTTCCGCCGTGTAACCGAATATATGTTCAGCGCCCTGGTTCCAACTCAGAATAATGCCTTCCAATGTTTTGCTGATGATGGCATCATCGGACGATTCAACGATAGCTGCCAGGTGTGCGTTGAGGGCCTCGGCATGTTTGCGTTCAGTAATGTCGCGGATATTACATTGAATAATCGGCTGACCATTTACGTGATAAAGACTTCCGGTAAACTCCAGGTTGCGAACCTGTCCATCAGGAGCTTTCAGCAATAAATTTTCAAAACGGATAGCCTCTTTCTCTTCTAGTTCCCGAAGGGCTTGCCGGATCATTTGCGCATCGTCAAACAGACCGATTTCCCATAACTCTTTGCCCTGTAGCTCTTCGAGTGAAAATCCCAGCAAGCTTGTCAAAAAAGGGTTGGCATGGGTGATTTTATGGGACTGGTAGTCCATCATCAGGATGCCATCTTGAGAGGTTTCAAAGAGTCGTTGGTAGCTGATTTCTGAAATCTTCAGCCCTTCCTCTGTTTTTTTCCGCGCCGCCGTTTCGATTTGCAGCGAAGAGGCTTGTTGCTGCAAAAGGGTGACAGCGCGCAGGCGGTCATCCGTACTGGTCAGCGTGCTATAGCTTTCGGCTGGAATAATCTGGGTATGGGTTAAGCAAACTTTTTTGAGCGGTTCGGCAAGGTCATTGCCGCTAAAGCTCTTCATGGCATAGCCGCAAAAGAGCGAAAAGGAATGCGTCTTTTGCAAGTCATTCCACAATTCCTCCAATTCGATGGCCAGCTGATGCAAGCCCCTTTCACAAAGCAGCGCTACCATATCGCCGAAGATTCGCACGCGGCGCTTTCCGTGCGCTGCCCGGTTGATGAGGCTGCCAATCAGTTCATTGAAGCGTTGCGGCACGAGCACGCCATCGTCCATAAATTTCGATAAAGTCTCAGACGAATCTAAGGAAAGATACTCTCCGGACAGGCAAGCCGCCTCCAGGTCGAACCCTGCGGTCTGGAGCTGCGCTTCCAGGCCTTCCCGATGCGCTTGTTTGGCGACCACGATACAGGCCTCGCCCGCCTTCAAGCCTGCGCCAATAAAACAACTCAAGGTATTCACCAAAAACGCATCGTCTTCATAAAACTGGACGAAGTGCCCTTTCTTTTCCATTGCGCTCCAATCCAAAAAAGGGACACCCTCTGTCCCGCTATTGCCGGCAATCGGAGGTATCGCCGCTGGCCTAGCCTGGTTAGGGTTAAGTTCTTTCATTTACACAATCCTTTAGAGGTTTTGCAGCGCGTCTCTGTTGGTTTTGAGACATTAGGGAACGCCGGATTGCAACTATAACCAGAGTGTTTTATTGACTGCTCAGATAATGCCTACAATAGCTGCACATAAAGATTCTATCTCTTCAGGATAAAAACGCAAAGCGGTGCGGCGCATCAGGAGACGGCCGCTGGGTCAAGATTAGGCGCTGAAAATTAAACGAGGCGGGATGTCCTGCGGAAGGATTGAAGGCGCCGAACAGTTCAAGGAGCAAGCTGTTCGGCGCGGATAATAGCTATTTGCCGTTGAGTGAATTCAGACGGGCCGTGAGCCGCCCGCCTTCATGGCAGGTTAGACAAGTGAGACTGGCACTGGTTGCCGCCTTGGGATTCTCTTTCCATTGTTTGGCAATCGAGGCATAAGGCGTGTCAGCCAGCACGGTTTGTATTTTTTCGAGATATTGCGCCAGCTCTTCTGTATGACCGGTTCGCTGGGCGGATTGCGCCAGCCCGCCAAGCAGTTCGCCGCGAATATGTACGGGAAGATGCGCCAGAGCCGGAGCCTGATGCTTCCAGAGTTTCTGATATGAGTCATAGGCCGTCGTCCAGGCCGCGGCGCGCTGTTCCTTAGGCAACCGGTCGGCGAAAACCGCAAAAGAGCCGCCCATCACCGCAGAGACGCCGTCATCTTCGGGGGCAATTTGCCGCGCCTCAGAGAAATAACCGAGCGCCTGTTTATAGTATTTCTGAAACTCGTCGTCCTGTTTCTTTTCATGCGCCAACACAGCCCGATAGAGCGAGGCGCCGCCTTTCCACGCCAGCAGATTGGATTTGTCAGCCGGGCGTTTTTCAAGCAACCATTCAATATTCTTTTCACCTCTGGTGAAGCGCTTCATATCATCTGCTAAAAAGCCCGCAAAAATATCTTCGCGAACCAGGGTATGAATCGTTAGTCGCGTATCCGTGAGCGGGGGTTCGGGCGTTTGCGCAAAC
>JBIOWC010000925.1:0-6398 GCA_044868105.1 Blastocatellia bacterium | reverse complement strand
CTGGACCCTGCAAATCATCGGCTGGTCAATTTATGCGGTGATGATTTACATCACCTTTCTCACGGTCGTGACCAATGACCGCATGTTCCGCCTGTTTCAGATTAAATCGTTTCGCGCCCTGGTCGGTTTTTCGCTCACCTGCATTCTGCGCCTGATTTATAAACGGTTTTCCGGCACGCGCGCGTTTCAGATTATTGCCGGGCTGGTGATTACCTGTTCGATTCTCTTCGGCTCGCTGTGGACGCTGCTGGAATTTGGCTTCTATGGGCTGACCGAAGCAAATTTCAGCCTGGCGCGCGAGATGCAATCGTTTCCGAAAGTCACCCTTGATTACGCGGTTACGGTCTTTGCCTGGAGCGCCCTTTACTTCGGCATTAAATACTGGCGCGCCTGGGAAGACGAACGCGAAAGCGCGCTGCAAGCCCAGGCGCTGGCGCATCAGGCGCAACTTGAAATGTTGCGCTATCAATTGAACCCGCACTTTCTTTTTAATGCGCTCAATTCGATTCGCGCTTCGATTGACGAAGATAGCCGTCGGGCGAAACGCATGATCACCGAGTTTTCGGAATTCTTGCGCTACTCATTGCTGAAAAGCAATTCGTCGAATATTCCTCTGCGCGAAGAACTCGAAGCCATTAGAAACTATCTGACCATTGAAAAAATTCGTTTTGAAGAGAAACTGGATTACACGTTTGATGTCGAACCCGCCGCCGAAGATTATCAACTGCCGGCGTTTTTAATTCATCCGCTGGTTGAAAATGCCATCAAGCACGGAATGATGAATCATGCTGCGCCGCTGCGAATTCAAATTAAAGCTCGGGCGCGTGCCGGCGCCTTGCTCGTTGAAGTGGCCAACACCGGCGAGTGGAGCAAACCTTCGATGGGTGGCAACGGCACAGGGATTGGTCTGCGCAATGTCCGGCAACGACTTGAACAGTTATTCGCCGGACGCAGCAATCTGAACATCCGTGAAGATGGCGGATGGATTCGCGCGACGATTGAAATTAAGCCTGAACGCGGATGAGCGGACTGGAGGGGCATAACCGAATTTCCAAGGTGCGGACGGAAAGTCCGGGGTTCGCTATTTGACGGTTGAGTTCCCCGTAGATGCGACAGATGGAGCAGATATTCGCAGATTAAAAGAATCCGCGTGAACCTGTAGCATCCGCTCGATCGGCGGGGAATGTCCATTTACAGAAAGAACCACTGGCGTTTGCTTGAACCTCAGGGTAAAGAATTTCTTCACGATAACCCGGCAATAAAATCGAATTGAAAAATCTCTCTCCAACCTTTAGTGTATGGCTCATTGATTGCGGAATCGCTGAAATAAATTTGCTGTGATGGCCACTCAATCGGCATCATCAATTTCAAAAAGGAGAGTCACTTATGTCGCGTTTTCTCGCGAGTCTTTTACTGGCAGTCGTTCTTGGCGTAAGCGTCGGGCAGGCGCAACAGGATTTTTCCAAAGTGCAGATGAAATCCACGAAAGTCGCGGGCAATATCTACATGCTCGAAGGCTCAGGCGGAAACATCGGGGTATCGGCGGGCGCCGATGGAATTTTAATTATTGATGACCAGTATGCTCCGCTTTCTGAAAAGATTCGGGCGGCGCTGAAAGAAATCAATCCCGGCAACTTGAAATTCATCCTCAACACGCATTGGCACGGCGACCATACCGGCAGCAACGCCGTCTTTGGTCCCGAAGCGCCGATTGTCGCGCACACCAACGTGCGCAAGCGTTTGGAGATGGGCAGCAACGCGCCGAACCGGGTGGTCCCACCGGCCGCGAAAGAGGCTTTGCCGGTGATTACCTATGACCAATCGGTTTCCATTCATTTCAACGGCGAAGAGCTGCGCGTGATGCATTATCCGCAAGGGCACACGGACGGCGATAGCATTATCTTTTTCACCAAATCGAATGTCGTGCATATGGGCGATGATTTTTTTGCCGGCAGTTTTCCATTCGTGGATCTAGATAGCGGGGGCAGCGTCGAAGGGTTAATCAAAAATATTCAAGATGTCATCGCTAAGCTGCCGGCCGATGTCAAAATCATTCCCGGACACGGGCCGCTTTCAACGCTTGATGATTTGAAGAAATATCACCGCATGCTGGTTGAAACGACGGCCCTAGTCAGCAAGAAGATGAAAGACGGGAAAAATTTACAACAGATCCAAACGGAAGGTTTCCCGGATGAATGGAAAGATTGGGGCAAAGGGTTTGTGAATGCCAATCGTTGGATAGAGACCATTCATCGCAGTATGTCGAAAAAGTAGAAGGTCGTTGAAGAGGGTATGTCGCAGACTTTCAGAACCATCATTGTTGATGATGAAAGATTAGCGCGAAAAGAATTGCGCTCGATGCTGGCCGAACATCCGCAGATTGAGGTCGCCGGAGAAGCGGAAACCGTCGGGCAAGCGATTGATTTGATTTCCCGGGAAAAGCCCGAAGTGATTTTCCTGGATATTCAAATGCCGGGCGAAAGTGGTTTTAATTTGCTCGAAAAAATCGAAGTTGATTTTAAAACCATTTTCGTCACGGCCTTTGACGCCTATGCGATTCGCGCCTTTGAAGTCAACGCGCTCGATTATCTGCTCAAACCCATCAATCCTGCCCGTTTGGCGCGCGCCATCGAGCGTCTGTCATCCGAAGACCTCTCCGGGCCGCCCGCCGTCGCCCGCAAACTTGAATACGAAGACCGCTTGTTTATTGATATTGGCGAACGGTCAATTTTTTTGAAGATTAATTCGGTGGTCTGCATTGCCGCCGCCGGGGATTACTCGGAAGTCTTCACCGCAGACGGACAAAAGTCTCTGGTGTTAAAACCCTTGAAAGAATGGGAAGAACGCTTGCCGGAAAAATATTTCACCCGCGTGCATCGTTCAACCATCGTCAACCTCGAATATGTCGAACGCCTCGAAAGCTGGTTCAATCGCTCTTACCGCATCTATTTGAAAACCCTCCAAGAGCCGCTGGTGATGAGTCGGCGCTATGCCGCCAGACTCAAAGACCGCTTCAGTTAAACGCGAAAGCTGCACGCCTCGAAAGCCCGATAAAACCTGTTAAGACCTGGTGACCAATCAAGCCCGCTTGACGTATTAGCTGGGGTTAGAAGAAAGTTTCATACTTCTCTGCAAATCAAAAAACAAGCTGAAGGGATGTTGTCGGAATGAGAAAAGGATTGGACGTTTTACGTTTTTCGTTAGCGCTGTTCATCTGTACAACGCTTTTATTCAATGGCCTCGCCCTCGGTCAAGGCGGCGCGCCGCCTCAGCCCGCTTTGCCGGACATCAATATGTCGAATAATCCGTTGCTGAAGCCGTTTAAGTGGCGCGGCATCGGACCGGCAAGTATGGGCGGGCGCATTGATGACATCACGGCGGTGGATACCAATCCGTATATCTTTTATGTGGGGTTTGCGACCGGCGGCGTATGGAAAACGACGAACAATGGCACGACCTTTGACCCCATCTTTGACACCTATTCAGCCTGTTCGATTGGCGACATCGCCATCTGTCAACAGAATCCCAATATTGTCTGGGTTGGCACGGGTGAAGCGAACAATCGTCAAAGCTCGACCATTGGCGACGGCATGTATAAATCCACTGATGCGGGCAAAACCTTCACCCACGTTGGCTTGAAAGATACCCAATCCATCGCGCGCGTGGTGTGCGACCCCAAAGACGAAAAAGTGGTTTACGTTGCTGCCCTTGGTCATCTTTTCGGAGCCAACGAAGAGCGCGGCGTTTTTAAGACTACCGATGGCGGCGCCAGTTGGAGCAAGGTTAAATACCTTGACGAAGACACCGGCTTCACCGATCTGGTGATGGACGCGGCAGACAATAAAATTTTGTACGCCGCTTCGTATCAACGTCGCCGCACGCCCTGGGGATTTAATGGCGGCGGCGCGGGAAGCGCCATCTGGAAAACCCTTGATGCGGGTAAGACCTGGACCAAGCTTGAGGGCAACGGGCTGCCGGAAAATAATGTGCTTGGTCGTATCGGGCTTGATGTGTCGCGCTCAAATCCGAATGTCATCTATGCGCAGATTGAAGTCGGCACGAGTTCCGGAACCGGGGCTCCCGAAGAACAGCCGGCCGTCACTCAGCAAGCCGAAGGCCGACCATCATCAACGCAACCGGCAACCTCAACTGAGCAAGCGCAAGCGGAAAAGAAATCCGCAGAGGTCGCCAAAGCAACCGATGAAACGCCAACGCGGCGCAATCGTCGAAGGGCGCAACCCGCAACTGAAAAACCGGATGTGAAAAGTTCAGTCAGGACGGCCTCTTTAACCCGGAATAAAAAATCGTCCGCTAGGTCCGAAACGGTAAAAGCCACCAGGCCCTCGAAAACCGAACCGGCGAAACGCGAAAACCCCAAGGCAAAGCGGTCGGATGGAAACACCGAAACGGCAAAGACGGAACGAAAATCGCGAGCCAAATCTGAAACCACTAGGGCTGAAAAACCGGCCAAACAACAGACGCCAACAACGCAGACCGCCCAACCAACAACGGCTCAAACCACTCCGCCAGCCAATAACGCTGATCCCAAAAAGAGCGGCGTGTGGCGTTCGGATGATAAAGGCAAGACCTGGCGCATTGTGAGCAACAATAACAACCGCCCAATGTATTACAGTCAGATTCGCGTTGATCCCAAAAACGACCAGATTGTTTACACCTGCGGCGCGCCGTTTCACAAATCAACCGATGGCGGCAAAAATTTCACCGTCATTCAAGGCATTGCCCACAGCGACCATCACGCTGTTTGGATAGACCCCAACAACGGCAATCATTTAATCATCGGTAATGATGGCGGGCTTGATGTCAGCTATGACCAGGGCGAGACCTGGGAATTTGTCAACACCATTGCCGCGTCGCAATTTTATGCGGTGGCTGCCGATATGCGCCGGCCCTATTATGTGTGCGGCGGTCTGCAAGACAACGGCAGTTGGTGCGGACCGAGCGGCACGCGCAGTCAGTTGGGCATTATGAATTCCGAATGGTATCGCGTCGGGGGCGGCGATGGCTTTTACACGCAGATTGACCCGACCGACCCTCATACGGTTTATGCCGAATCGCAAAACGGCGCGCTCAATCGAATTGATTTAAAGACCGGCCGAACCACCAGCATTCGCCCGCGCGCCGCTTCTCGTCCACAGCAGCGACCCGCTGCCACCACACCGGCTACAGGAGCCGGTTCTGAGGCGGCGACTGCACCGGCGAGCGGACCCGGTCAAAGAGGCGGACAGGGTGGCGGCGGCGGTTTTGGCGGGTTTTCGCCCACGTCAAATATCGTTCCTGCGCCGCCCTTGGGTGAACAGTATCGGTTCAACTGGAATACCCCGGTTGTGCTTTCGCCGCACAATCCGCGAACCCTGTATGTGGGTGCCAACCGGCTCTTCAAATCGGTTGACCGGGGCAACACCTGGCGAGCCAGTCCCGATTTGACGAAACAGATTGATCGAAATAATTTGCCGATTATGAATGTGAACGGCAAAGACCCGATGGCCTCGAAACACGACGGGGTTGCCAATTACAGCAACATCACAACGATTGCCGAATCGCCTGTGCAGGCCGGCGTTTTGTGGGTGGGCACTGATGATGGCAATGTTCAGGTCAGTCTCGATGGCGGCGCAACCTGGAACAATGCCGCCAAGAATATGCAGGATTTGCCACAAACCAATCCGCAAATCGCTCGCGTCGAACCCTCGCATTTCGACGCTTCGGTTTGTTATGTGGCGGTTGATAATCATCGCAGTAATGATTTCAAACCCTACCTTTTCAGAACCCAGGACTTCGGCGCGACCTGGACGCCGATAACCGGCAACTTGCCGGCTGGCAATGTCAACTGCATCACCGAAGACCCCAAAAATAAGAATTTGCTTTATGTGGCGACGGAATTTGGTTTCTTTATTTCGCTTGATGGCGGCGCGACGTGGGAGAAATTTATGAACGGCTTGCCGACCGTTCGCATTGACGACATCCTCGTTCACCCGCGTGACAATGATTTGATTATCGCTACCCACGGACGCGGCATTTACATAATGGATGACATCACGCCGCTTCAGCAGATGAGTGAAAAAGTGATGGACGCAGACGCGCATCTATTTGATGTGCGACCCGGTGTGCAATGGTTAAACGACATCACTTTTAGCCGCATGATTGGCGGCGCAAAAAATTTTCGCGCGGCGAATCCCCCCGCCGGAACGGCCATCAACTATTATTTGAAAACTGCGCCTGAAGGCGAGGTGAAGATTACGATTCAAGATATTACCGGCAAAGTCTTCCGCACCATCACGGGCACGAAAGCCGTCGGGGTTAATCGGGTGCAGTGGAATTTGCGCGGCGATACTCCCCCGCGACCTCCGGGGTTTAATCCACAGGGCGGCGGTGGCGGTGGT
>JBIOWC010000924.1:0-4615 GCA_044868105.1 Blastocatellia bacterium | reverse complement strand
AAAAAATTTATGCCGCTAACCGGCAAACCAAAGACAAAAACCATCACCAAATTCCAGGACATATGCAAGGCCATCGCCAGCCACAAACTGCGCGTCATCAAATACGCTACCCCTAACCATAGGCCAGCTAAGATGGTATTTAAGGTCGAAAAGAAAGTGACATGCGGATTGTAAAGGTGCAGCAATCCGAAAATGGTTGAGGTAATAATCAAGGCGACCGTGGGTCCCAGATTATGGGCGAGCGCTTGAAAAACAAACCCGCGAACCAAGGCCTCTTCATTCATTGCCGAGAAAAAAAAGAAGCTGGCCAAAACAATAAATGATTGTCCGAGAAACCTGGGGCTCTGGGCTGTGGCGCTGAAACTAGTGGCGCCCGTTGCCGCTGACAAAGCGACTGCGGCAACCAGGGTCGTCGCCCCGAGAATTAACCCCAGGGTGAAATCGCGCCACCAACCGCTGTGCCATTTGAAACCAATGGATAAAAAACTGCGGTGTTCAAGCCACCTTGCACAAATTGCATTTGCGGCAAGCACCGCCACCAGGCTTTCCAGGTTGATGAGCATATACCCGAAGAGCGCGAACCAGCTGGCATTATCCGTATCGGTGCCGGTGCGCAGAAGGGCTTTCAACCCAGGCGACCAGTCGCCAACCAGTAAGAGAAAGCCATCAAGCAGAAGAAAGACTATTTGATAGACGATAAAAAAAGCCAGGACGCGCCAGCCGGAACGAAATTCGCCGTCTTCGTTTTTAAAGATTTTAGTGAATGTATCAATTGCTTCGCTCATCTGGAGCGAATCTATAGACGAGGTGGGAAGGTGTCAAGAAAGGCCAGGAAAAATTGTGATGGTTAGCGCCGACCAGACAGATGAGAAGAGAAACAGGATGAAGCAGATGGGGTGTTAAATCATTTCAGTTCGCTCCTCATCCGCCCAGTCCGCGCCAACCATCACGTTAAGACATCAAACAACTATGGATTCACATGGCACATTACAAAGAATCTCTACAACTTCAATTTCAAATCTCAAATCGCTTTTCAGTACAAGTAATCAAACACCGCTCACTATAAGTGATTAACCACAGCTCACTAGGCGCCGCCGTTTTTGCGCGCCCGTTTTTCTTCGCGGCGCTCTTCTCTTGAGGGTTGCTGTTGCGGCGGCGGTGGCGGCGGCGTTGAACGCTGTTCTTCCCGTTGTCGCATTTCACGACGCTCTTGTTTTTCTTGCTGGCGCTCCTCTCTTGAGCGCGGCTGCTCGGTGGGCTGTTGCGGCTCTTCGCGGCGACGTTCCTGCCGATTGCCATTATTTTCTTGCTGCTCCTGACGCTCTTGCCGCTTACGCTCGCGATTTGCGTTGCCTTGCCCCGCGTCGCCATTCTGAGTTTCCTGGTCAGCCGGGCGACGTGAACGCCAATCGGAATTGCCGCCTGGCGGGTTGCCGTTTTGACTTCCGGTATCGCCATCGCGCTCGCGCCGCTTACGGTTTGTCGAGCCATCTTCATCCGGGTGTTCAGCCGGTTTCGGACGAGGTTGCATCTTACGGCTTTCCCCGCTGTCGCCATTGGAATGCTCTTCCCGTGTGACAATCTCGCCGTCCCCATTGCGCTCAGATTTGCGCTTCATGCGCGGCGACGAATCGCTATCCGATGAATCCGCATTGCGATTTTTGTTCTCCGGATTTCCGCTCACCTCGCCGGTTGGCTGTTTATCTTTACGCGGATGCCACTCGCCATTTGAGACTTCCCCTTCACCGCGAAATACGCGTTTGTTTTTCGTTGCGCCCGAATCGGTGAGGGTCGGCGTGCCGATGAATTTTCTTTCACGCGGCGCAGCATAAGTGACTTCCGTATCGGCCGGGCGTTGACGAGTAACCACCGGGCGCGTGAGCACCTCTTTGGGCGGCGCCACCGGACGCCGCGCAACGCCATCCGGATTTCGCCAGACGATGGAGCCGGATTTTTCGGCTTCTCGCAAATCCGGCAAACCCGGGCGCGACGCACCTTCTTCAACCTTGGTGATGTGCGTATTGGCGACGCCGCCAAAGCGGCCATCGCGCCGGTTGCCTGAAAATTCCGCAACCGGTGTCCATGTAATCCCATTGCTATTTCGCGGACGGCCGCCATTGTTATCCGGTCTGCGCCAACCGTCGCGTGCCGTTGGATATTGCAAATGACCGTGTCGGTTATCGTTTCTGAAACGATTGGGATTGCGCCAGTGCTCGCCCGGCGCCAGCGGGCACCAACCGACATGGGTTCCGCCGGAGTTATAGAACGACACCAAGGCCGGTCGCCATTGGTAATAGGAATGTCTGTAGTTGTAGTTACGATTATTAAAGCCCGGCGCCCAGGCCCAACCGATGCCGCTCACCAAGGTCCAACGTCCGTAATGATAGGGCGCCCATCCCCAGGGCTCAGAGGAAAGCCAGGTCCAACCGGTGCGCGGAATCCATAGCCAACGACCGGCGCGATAAGGCGCCCAACCGTTCGCCACACGCGGAACCCAGCAGTACCCATAATTTGAAACACTCGTCCAGTATCCGTAACCGGCGAGATCGCTCGCCCCATAAAAACAGTTGTAGTTCGTTTCATAGGTGGTTACATAATCGGGGGCGGTGTTGGTGTAGGTCGCAGCGATAGTGTTATCGCGGTCATAACTCCAGCGGTCCCAATCATCGTTTGAGTTATCAAGCGCGATTTCGAGCCGGCCGTTTGGCGTCGTGTCTATGGTCAGCCGTTGTCCGTCGCGAACTTTGAAATTGCTATCGAAAGTCGCGACCTCTGCCGAACCCCGCCGCACGATGACTTCGGAATCTTTTTCGCCGCGAACATTGACTCGATAGATACCGTCTTGTTGCAAAACCAGCGCCGAGTTGGGCGTATCAACTTCAAATCTATCCCAAGCCTGCCCGAAACGCTCAAGGCGAATGATGGCGATGCCTTCTGTGACTTCAAGCAAAGCCGCCGTGTGAGAAAGTTCGGTAATCGTCAGCGCCGTTTGTTCTGACAGACGAACATAATTGCCGCGTCCGAATTGAATCTCGGCCCGCCCTCGTTTACCGACATAAATCTGGTCGCCCGATAGCAGCGGCAAATTTTCAACGGCATCCGACCATTCCGTAACACCTGAACGCAAAAACGATACATCGCCATCTATAAAGGTGAGGCGCGCGACCCGCTGAACCGGTTCATCGTCTTCATCTTCCTCATCCTTGAACTGGTCGTCATCGGATGAGGGTGAACCATTCATCACCAGCTTAGGTGTTCGATTGCTATCTTGAGCGAATGTTGCGACAGGCGAGAGGTTAATTGCTAGGAAAGCAATCAGCGTGAGGAGGACGGGGAGAGCTTTTTTCATTTTCTTACCCTCGGTGTTAAAGATTCAATCGCTGCTTCGTGGGCAACTTGTGTGCCGCAGAGCCATCAAGCCGGGCAAGTGAGATAAACCGCGGAAAAATCGCAGAAATGCGCGAAATATTGCCAAAATGTCAATGGCCGGTGGTGGATAAGTCGCAAACCCTATACGAAATCGTGTAGTCGTTTCCTCAAATCAGCATTTGTTGAGGGCCGCATTTAAGGTTTCGTTTAGGAAAGCCTTTCTGAATGGGTTAATTGATTTCTTTAGTTGAACGATAGCCGGGGCGGGCGCGAACCTTGGCGTCCTTGCGCGTGACCTCGACTTTAATCTTATGGAATTTGCCGTCACGTTTTTCGTTCGCCGGATAATAACCCAGCATATATTGGTTTCTTATCTCATCAAGAATGGCCGCGAAAGCGGCGCGCGTCGTATCAAAGGTTTCGGCTTGAAAGACCGTTCCGGCAGTGCGCGAAGCCAGCGATAATAAATAAGCATCGGCTTCACCATAAACTTTATCGAGTTGCCGGGTGAGGTCATCGGGCGGCGGCGCGTTTACCTGGGTGCGCTTGCCGGTCACAGGGTCTTGATAAACGATGGGCGGGGTGCGGGAACCGCTGCCGATTTCAATCTTCGGTTTTGGCAGACCCGGCGGCGTAAGGTCTGGACCGCCGTATTCGGGCGGCAGCGGGATGCGTCCGTCCACTTCAAAGGGCAACTCTTTCTCAGGTTTCGCTTTTTTCAGCTTTCGCGCGCTGGCTTCCTGCCACCAGCGGGTATCGAACTTCACGACATAAATCACGGCACCCAGTTCATCTGCTAAGGCGAAGTTACGCTCGGCAGTCGTTTCGATGCTCTTCATATCAACGCCGTCGGTAAATAAAATGATGGCGCGCCGACCTTCGACATCTTTCAAGCGGTTGAGCGCCCGTTCAACCGCTTCATAGAGCAATTTGCCGAATCCCGATTCGGTTTGCGTGATGGCGTTTTCAAGCGTTTTTTGGTCAGAGGTAAATTCCGTCAACTCGCGCACTTCGTTATCAAAGGACAGCACCATCATTTTATCTTGCGCGGACAATTCTCTGGCAAATCCTTGGGCGACCAGTTGAATGGCGCGCAACCTGTCGGCGGCGCAATTTGACGTATCGAGCACCAAGACAGCATTAAATGGCTGTTTGAGCGCCGCAAATAAAGCGACCTCTTGAGGTTTACCATCTTCAAAAACCGAAAAATCGTCGCGCGATAAATCGGCAACAAATTTCCCAGTGC
>JBIOWC010000923.1:0-7574 GCA_044868105.1 Blastocatellia bacterium | reverse complement strand
CCGCGACCACTGGCTCGGCGACCAGGTCGCGCTGGAGGCGTTGGTGCGCTTCAGCGACGAGGAATTAAAGCACCAGGAGCTGTTCCGCCGCATCAATGACCTGATTGGCGAAACCTTGCCTGCCGGTTACCGTTTCGACGTCACCCCCAACGCAGTCGCCGGCGCGGTGCTCAGCAAGAGCACCTGGGCGGTGCTTGCCTTGACGCTGGACATCGAACTGTTCACCCAGTCTCACTACCGTCAAAGCATCGCTCCGGACGGCGAACTGTCTGAGTTGTTCAAGGACGTGTTCCTTTATCACTGGAAGGAAGAGAGCCAGCACGCCATCCTCGACGAGTTGGAGTGGGAGCGCCACGATGCCGGACTGACGCGCGATGAACGCGACCGAGCGGCCGGCGAGTTCATCGAGTTGGTCGGCGCGGTTGATGGTATCCTGCAGGCGCAAGCCGCCAATGATGCGAGCTATTTCGCAGCAAACTGTGGGCGCGGGGTGAACGAAGAGGAGGCCGGCGCAATCGAGGGCGGGTTCCTCAAGGCTTACCGATGGCAATATATCCATTCAGGCGCCGCGCATCCGACGTTCAGGAAGGTGCTCTCCAGCTTGATTACCGAAGACCAGGGCGCGCGCATCGCGGCCGCGCTCGCCACTTTGCAATAGGTCCGCGACGGGCCTTCATTATCACATAAATATAAGGAGACGTAAGATGAATACCACTATAAAAACTAGCAAACCCAACCTTAATACCACCGTAGAGACGACCATGCCCAACATCGTCAACGGCATCAACGTAGATGATCTCTTAGCGTTGCGCGCCCGTGTCGAACAAGACCCCTCCAAGGGCCTAACCAACTGGCGTGTGACCACGACCTGGCAGGGTCAGACGCGAAGCCGTGCCGAAATCTCGGGCTTCGCGATAGGCGGTGAAGCGGTAGCGCGCCGTTTCTCATTCAATATTGATGAACCCTACGAACTGGGCGGCAGTAACACCTTCCCCAACCCCCAGGAATACCTGCTCGCAGCGCTCAACGCCTGCCTGACGGTGGGGTATGCGGCGCAGTGCGCAATCCGAGGAATCAATCTCAAACAGTTGGAGATTGAGACCACAGGCGAGATTGACCTGAGAGGTTTCCTCGGTCTCGATCCCACGGTCGCGCCGGGTTACGAGAGCCTGAGCTACACCGTTCGTATCAAGGGTGATGGCACCGAGGAGCAGTTCGCCGAGATCCATGAGGCGGTGATGGCGACTTCGCCCAATTTCTTCAACGTTGCGAACGCCGTGGCGCTGAAACCAACCCTGGTGGTCGAGTAGATACGAGCCACGAAGCGCGGCACGACGTTTTCTCGGTGTCGCGCCGCGCTTCGCCTTGATGGAGATGGTGTTGGCTTGCAGGCTCTTTCCCTGTCAATGAATTATTGCTGAGTTTTGGGGCTTTGCGGCAAGCCACTTAAACCGCCGCTCAATCATTTTTTCCATCTGTTGAATTTCAGCCTGCTTCTGCTCTTCAGTCGGCCCGCGTTTGAACGGTTCTAAGGTTTCACAATCATCCGGACCCCGTTTGACACCGGGGTGGTGCTTCCCCAGTGGAAAATATACAAGTCATACGCGCCCGGCTTCATTTCGTAGACCGCCCAAAAATTAACCACGCCGCAGGGATCCGGTGCCGCAATATAGGCCCAGCCGATACGGTTCGCTGGATCCGACAACGAGGTATTCGCCTTGTAAACGGCGAGGAAATCATTGGCCGGATGATTGCGCGGGGCCGACCAGTTAACCGAAAAGGCCGTTCCATATTTTGGCGAATCCACTCCGGCCAGGGAGTAGGCCCGTCCTGAGCAGTCACCGGCGCTGGCGCCAGTCGCCCCGCCCGGCGTCCGAGCGAGGAGAGCTGAGATCTCGGCAAAGAGCTCGACCTGCGGCTCACCCGCTTTGAGGCATCTCAGGGCGACGCCGAGTTTACCGATGAGATTGTCGCGAATTTCGCCTCGTTTCTTTGTACGGGCCCACGAGGCGTGAACCGAATCGTTTGGATTGAGAGTCCCTCGGTCACCGGAAAAACAGGAATTATCGGCTACGCGAGCGGGCTCGCTAAGCCGCCGCGCCACAACCCCGGAGGCCGCCGCAAATGCCTGGACCGCCTGTTCGTCGCTGACCGCCGTGCAGTTAAACACCATCGCCACCTTTGCCGCGAGGTTATCAACTAGCGTACCTGTGCTCTGGCGCCGAGCCCAGTTCGCGTGTTCGTCTTTGTTGGTCGAAGCTGCCCCCTTGTCAGAACCAAAACAGTCCTCAAAAAGGGGCGTCAGACCGTTTGCCGACAGCCCAGCCTCAGATCTTACTATTGGACTCGCGGTCATACTGCCGACAGCCAAAGCTAAGGTGATTAGCACTACAAAAGAACCTTTCATTTTCGTGACCTCTTTTCTCATCGTGAGATGTTCTACATTGCGCATAAGCGGATAACCGGAATAAAAGCCATCCGCCTCGCCAGCGGGGGCAATCCAGACGGATGCGATAGTTTTATCTCAGGGAAGTCGGGCAAAAGTAACGAAAGAAATACGAAATATTACCGATATGGTCTGTATTTAAGAGCCCGCGGGAAATTTTCGAATGCTACGATGAAGCAAAAACCGGTAATTTAAAAAGTAAGGGCGGGAGCGAAAGCTGAACCTCAGAAACCAGAGTCAATGGATGGTAGTCACCGGGCTGGTGATAGCTCTCCTGGTATTTTGCCCTCATTAAGCACTAAAGCTCTGCAGGCTTCGCGCTTGTCATCCAAAGTTGATGCTCGCTTTCAGGCCACAGCCTTGTACAAAAGAATGAAAAACTCGGCAGGAATTTCTCTGGAAAAACAACGAAATCTAACTTCGGGTCACCTAAATTATTTAACATCGAATTTACATTTTGATAACTCGGAATTAAAGCTTAGCTGATAGACTGGCGCCTCGTTTTGGCAGTTCAAATCTCCTGAGGGGAACAACATTTGGAAACTTTAAGAGGATATGCGCTTCAAGCCTGGGCGCAAGAGCAAGAGAAACGCAAACAATCCGAGTACAAAAAACGCAAGCGCAAAGCCAAAAAGATTGAGGATGCCATCGAAGAGTTATTGCCCAAAGATGCGGTCGTCTATCAACTTGAACGCAATCTCGAAGACCCGGAATTTACCGTCGTCGTCATCGTTACGGATGCCAGCGGCTCGTTGCAGTTTACGCAAAATGATAAAGGCGATCTGGTGTTAATCGGCCAGTGCCCGAATCGTGACAAAGCCGTTATCAGTTACGCCATTAACAGCGCCGCCGATTTGGGCAGATTAATCGAGAATTTTGCAGCGGCTGAGGCCAAGGATTGTCAATAATTTTGTCAACACACGAACGCACAACCAGGCTGTTTTAATCCGCAGATAGCATAACGTACCTTCCTGTTTTACAAATTCAATGTTTTGACATTGAATACACCTCCTGCATGAAGGGCGCAATCTTTTGGAGTTCACTTGCGCCCTTCTTTTTTTCAGCTTCACCCGTTCAAAGGTTCACAAAAGATTCACTTCCCGTTCACCTCTATTTCACATGAGGTGGGTATGATGGGCTTGTGAACATCGTTCATAGGGGAAACCGCAGGGTCATTCAATGATTCGGTTGCCAAGCGGAGACCAAGGTTTCGATTTTTGTGAGGATGGTCTCAAAAGTCGAAACCTTGCTTGGAACGCAAACCTTTTGAATGGCTCTGCGGTGAGATTGAGCAACCTCGGAAGCCAGGCTTATGAATTTGTCGAGTAGCAACGAAGCGGATAAACAACCGGCTCAACGATTCGATGCGCTCACGCCGTCCGCGCTTCCCTTTTCTCAAAAACTGAGGCGGCTGGGCAAGACCGCTTTGGAATATACGGCCGACCGCCTTCAGTCGCGACTGCCTTCCTCGGTTAAAGCGGACGGGAAAGTTTTTGCGCCCATTGCCGCGCCCCACAACCCGCAGTTTTTTATCCGGGAAATCGGTCGCCTCTCGGCGGAGCACATCCTAACAAGCACCGATGAGTTCACGGTTTTTCACGCGCGTTCCTGGCAGATTCCCTATTTAATGGATGAGATTGCCCGGCTCCGCGAAATCGCTTTTCGCGCTATCGGCGAAGGCACCGGCAAGGCGCTCGATACGGATAAATACGATTCCTATTACGATCATATTTTTGTTTGGCATAAAGACCAGGGTGAATTGGTTGGCGCCTATCGCATCGGCAGAGTGGATGAAATTATCAAGGTATTCGGCAAAAAGGGGCTCTATACTCATACCTTATTCAAATTGAAAAAGTCGTTCTTCAAAGCGACGGGTCCGATGCTTGAACTCGGTCGGTCTTTTGTAAGACCTGAATATCAGAGAACCCCCTCGGCGCTTTTCCTGTTGTGGAAAGGTATCGGTCAATTCATCATCCGACGACCGCAGTACAAAGCGCTGTTCGGACCCGTCAGCATCAGCAACGCTTACACAGAACTGTCGCGCCAACTTCTGGTTGATTTTTTAACCGAGCGTTCGTTTCACGAAAAGCTCGCGCCGCTGGTCAAACCGCGTCATCCGTTTCAGCAGAAAGTGACGAAAAATTGGGACGCGAAGATCACCACCGAGATGCTTACAAACATCGAAGACCTGGCGGCTTTTATTTCAAAAATCGAGCCGGATAATAAGGGTATCCCGACGCTTTTGAAACATTATCTGAAACTCGGCGGTCGCCTGCTGGGTTTCACTGTTGACCCGGCCTTTGGTCATTCGCTTGATGGTTTGATTCTCGTCGACCTTACGAAAACCGATAACCGAATATTAGAGCGTTATATGGGCGAAGGGTGGGCAACCCTGTTTGTCGGCTATCACAAGTGGCGCGACCATCAATCTGAAAAAGCTTGAGCGGGTGGCGCAACTTCTTCTCCTTAACGTCAGCGACAAGTTTACAAAAAGTTTACAGCCGATTCACATCGGTTTAACGCCGCTTTGATAGACTCCGACCTTGCTTCAACAAACTGCAAAGAAACTTGTAACAAAGCTGGCCTTTGGTCATCCGACGGGCAAGGCTCTGTTTCCACAAAATGACCGGATTATTCCACGAGAAAAGCTTATTTCCGCCAAACTTCAAAGGAGAACTTATGATTAAGCAGGAACGTAAATTTCGTTCAATCAGCCTGGCGCTGATGTTGGTGTTTATCACACAACTGTTTTTACAAACTTCAGTTTTTGCGCAGTCCGAAGGACGCATTACCGGCACCGTGCGCGACCAGAACAACGCCGTCGTTCCGGGCGCCAGCATCACCATAAAGAACGAACGCACGGGCGAAACGCGCACCGCCATCACCTCGGATCAAGGACTCTATGTAGTCACCACGTTGAAGCCTTCTTTGTACGCCATTACGATCAACGCCAAAGGGTTTGCCAAAGCTGAATTCACCCAGGTGCAACTGTCGGTCGGGCAGGAGATGGTTCTGGACGCCGACCTCAAAGCCGAAGGGGTTACCGAAGTGGTTACGGTTGTCGGCAATCAGGAACCGGCGATTGATGTGAGTTCGGCGCGCATTGGCGCCAATGTCAACGAACGCGAAGTCGGCGGGCTGCCCATCAACGGTCGCCAACTTTCTCAACTCTACCTGCAAGCGCCCGGCTCGTTAAACAGCGGCTCGGGCACCTTCAGCGATATTCGTTTCAGCGGTCGCGCCGTGCAACAAAACGCCATTCGCTTTGACGGTATCGAAGGCACAGCAATTATTGACGCCAGCCCGGGCAACTTAAACGGAGAAATCCCTTCGCCTTTCCGTCTGCAATCGAGCCTTGAAAATATTCAGGAGTTTCGCGTTGATTCAAATAATTATCCGGCCGAGTTTGGCACCGGCACGGGCGGACAAATCAGCGTGGTTACCAAATCCGGCGGCAATCGTTTTCACGGCTCATTATTTGAATACCTTCGCAATGATAAACTCGACGCCCGTAATTTTTTCGATGTCGTCGGCAAATCGAAACTGCGACTCAATCAATTCGGCGGTTCCATCGGCGGACCGATTATCAAAAATAAATTTTTCTTCTTCTTCAACTACGAAGGCTACCGCTTGCGCTCCGGCATTAACTTCGTTGAAGCGGTGCCCAGCGCCGCCGCCGCAGCGCGCGCCGTCCCCGCCGTTCGCCCTTTACTCGAGGCCTTCCGCGCCCCGGGGGCAGTTATTTTAGCGGGCCGCTCGACGAACCCGGATTTCGATATCGCGCAACTGCTCGCCAACAACACCGTCAATGAAAATTCGGCGGGTTTGCGGCTGGATTATAAATTCAATGAGAAACATTCGATGTATGCGCGGTTCTTCCGCGACCAGGGTGACAACGACCAACCCGAAGGCGTGACCGGTCGCCACGCAGTCGTCAAATCGGTCCCGCAAAACGGCGTGCTGGCTTTCCAATCTACGCTGACACCGAGCACGGTCAATGAATTCAAATTCGGTTACAATAGCGCCCTGTCGCGCGTCAACGGGGTTGCCCCAATCGTCAACGGCATAGACCTTTCAGCTATCACTTTGAACATCAGCGGCAGCGTCGCCAACACCGGCATTGCCGGACAAGGCTCTTCATCCGGTATCGCTATCCCTGGCGGGTTGCTGCGGCAAAACAGCGCCACCAACGGACGCGGCGCGCCTTACACGCCTTATACCTTGTCGTTCATTGATAACGTCAGTTACGTCAGAGCCAATCACAATTATAAATTCGGCGGCGAATTGCGCTTAGTCAGACTCTACACAGACCGCCAGGGCGGCACCACTTACACCTTCTCAAACCTTACGGATTTTCTCGCCAACCGCGCGCAAAGCATTCAATACCTGGCTGACGTGAGCGCCCCTTCGCCGTTTAATGGCGGCGCTACCGGCGAACGCAAAGCCGAGCAGGAATACACCATCGCCTATGCGCAGGACGAATGGAAACTCCGCCCGAATCTGACCTTAAGCTATGGATTGCGTTATGAGTATTACTCCCCGCTTAGAGAGGCGCGCGATTTGAAAGTCCTGTTCGATATAACGACCGGCGCGATTCTCGACCCGACCCTTGATTCCTATCACTCGCGCAAGAGCAATTTCGGTCCTCGCGTGGCGCTCACCTGGTCGCCGAGCCCGGCCGGGTCAGGATTTTTCGGCGGCGGCCGAACCGTGTTACGCGGCGGTTTCGGTATTTATTATGGACCGGGACAAACCGAAGACTTGATTCAACCGATTGAAAGCGACCGCATCAGTTCAACTTTAACGGGCGGCGCGTTCCCCGTTGACCCGAACACGCTGGCCGCAAGCTTCATCAACAATCCGTTGAATCGTCAATACCAGCCGCGCGCTTACTCGCCCGATTACGTAGTTCCTGAGCGCGTTTTCCAATATAGCTTTTCGGTGCAGCAAGAGCTTTTTTACAAGATGGTTTTGACGGCCGCGTATGTCGGTTCACAAGGACGTAACCTGTTCCTCAGAAGCGTTGCCAATCAGATTGTTACTGTAAGAACGAATCCCAACCCCGCATCGAATGCCATCGTTATCCGCGAGTTCGATATAGATAACGGCGGCACCAACGTATTAAGAC
>JBIOWC010000922.1:0-11573 GCA_044868105.1 Blastocatellia bacterium | reverse complement strand
CGGTTAAGTTGGCTAGCCCGGCACAAACGCCTGGCAGCAGGTGGACTTGTCTTTTTTTTGCTGCTGGTGGTCATCGCCATCAGCGTGCTCTATTACATCCGTTCTGGGCGTATCAATACCTACATCGTCGGGCAGGTGCAAACCGCGCTCAAAGAATATGGACTGCGCGCCGATGTCGGGGGACTGGATATTGCCTGGGGCATACGCACGGCGAAGGTTTCAGACGTAAAAATTTATAACGAACAGACCGGAAAGCTCATCGCCTCGATAGACCAAGCAACTCTGGTTCTGGAAATCCCCAATCCCTTTGCGCTGCGTCTGCAACGCGAAGTTATTTTCAAACGCCTCGATCTTAAAAATCTTCAGACCTACGTCGAAATTGACGAGCAAGGTCTGTCCAATTTCAGCGGCATACACCAGCCGCCCCCGTCGGCGCCCAGCCGTATTACCTTTGATTTTTCGAGTCTCGTCGCCGCGATTGACGAAGGCGCGGTACATGTTAAAGATAAAGCTCACAACCTGGAAGGCGACCTCGCAAAACTGAAAATGAATGCGCAACCGATTGCCGGCGAGTCCCGCATCAACCTGCAATTTTCCGCTGGCGAAGGGCGATTGAGTTATGAAGGGCGCGAGACGACGCTCGATAGCCTTGACCTCGCCGCTCGTTTGGGAGAGACGGGAGCCGAAGTTGACCATTTAACTTTTCATTCGCCGGTTGGCGACATCGCTTTGAATGGCCGGGTCGATGATTTTAATGCGTTGCGCTACAACTTCGATACGCAAGCCCAGGTGCAACTCGACGAAGCCCAGCGCGTCTTTGCGCCCGACCTGGATTTGCAAGGCGCCGCCGCTTTCACCGGCAACATCAATGGCGAAGGCAAGCGCTATAAAATTAACGGCGCGCTGACGGCAGATGAAATGACGGCGGCGGGGACGCGGGTTCGCGGAGCCAACATCGAATCAATCAATGTTGAAAGCGACGGCGAACGCATTACCTTTAACAGTAACGGCGCGCGCGCCAGTGCCGTGGTTGCGCAAGGCAACAATTTGACGGATGTCCGAACCGGCGCGCTCAGCGGTGAATACGCAGACGGCCGCACGCAAACCAATATCCAACAGGTCAACGTCGCGCGCCTCGCGCTCTCGCAAGGTCAGCTTTCCGGTATTGCCGTGCGCGGCGTTCGGGCGACCTTTGCCGAAGGTCGTACGCAAGTGAATGCGCAACAGGGAAACATCGCGCAAGTGGCGCTGGCCGATAGTCGCGTTGCCGATACGAATTTGCGAGGCATTGAGGTAAGCATTCAAGGCGGACGCACCGAGGCGCGTGTGCAACAGGTGAATGCCTCTCGTGTGGGTATTAAAGACGGGCAGATTTCAGGAATTACGGTCAGCCAGGTTGTGGCGACCGTGCAGGGCGGGCGTTATCAGGTTACCGGCGGGTTAGCTATCAAGAGCGGCGAAGTATCGGGCGCGCAAATCGGACAGACGCAAGGGCAACTCATTGCCGATAACAACACCGTCACCTTAAACAAATTCAACAGTGCCTTGATGGGCGGAAGCGCCACCGGCGATGCCACTATCCAACTTGCCGGCAATGGCGCCTCGCATGTGGTTGCGAATTTGACCGACATCAAGACCAATGAACTTTTCAGCCTTCTTGAGGTCAAAGACAACCCTTTGGCCGGCCGCGTCAACGGTCAATTGAATATCACTTTTCCAGGAACAAAATTTGACGCGGTGAGCGGCAACATCACGGCGCAACTTACGGGCGAAACGACGCAGACGGCCAATGCCATTCCGGTTAATGGCGATGTAAAGATTCAAGCGCAAAGCGGCACCTTCAATGTTGAGCAACTGGCGCTCAACACGCCCGCTTCACACCTCACGGCAACCGGAAGGCTATCGGCGAAGGGCGACTCTGATCTGCAATTTTCGGTCACCTCGACGAATGCCGAAGAGTTGCAGACCATCGCTTATTCAATTAAAGATGTCGAAAAATCCCTGGCTGATTACAAACCGCGACTTGCCGGAGCGTTCGATTTTACCGGCCGGGTGACGGGCAAGCTTTCTGACCCGGCGATTGAAGGCGAGGTGAAGGCGTCGGACATTGGACTACGCGACAAAGCGATTGGCAGTCTGGTAGGGCACGTGCGCGTCACGCCGACCGATGTGGCTTTTGAAAATGGTACGCTTGTGGTTGCCGAAGGCGGCACCGCGAAATTCAACTATGCTGCGCCGCGCGCCTCCATCGCGACGGATGGGCGATTGGACGCGACGCTTGACCGGGTGAATGCGGCAACGCTTGCAGAGGCGGCGGGGCTGGCCGAAGACCAGGAGTTTGTCAGCGGCGTACTTTCCGGCGAAGCCCATTTAACCCATTTGCCGGATGCGCCAACCGGCACGGCGACGGTGAATCTGCTGGATGGAAAACTCGCGGGACAACCGGCAGAACTGGCGACGGCTAATCTGGTCTTTGATGGGAAGACCGCGCGGCTTGAACGCACAGAGATACGCCTCGCTCAAGGACAAATCGTTGCCAGCGGCAACCTTGATCTCAAGAGCAATGATTATCAATTGCAGGGCAACATCAGCAATATAGATTTAGAGCAGTTCGCCAATTCGCTCGAACTGACGACGCCGGTAACCGGGGTGGCGAACGCGACCTTTCAAGCCAAAGGCAACACCGCTGATATCGGTGAACTCAATGTTGAGGTCAAAGCCGAAGGGCAGAACGTCACGCTCAACGGGCGCGATGCCGGTGAGCTTACCTTAACGGCGCATACCAATCCCGGCGGGCGCGTTGATGTAGACCTCATCACAGGGATTGCCGGCAAACCCCAACCGTTGAAAGCCAGCATTGAGCTGCGCCGTCCGGGTCGTCCAATTAATGTTGATGCGAATCTCACAGACTTCGATTTAGCGCCGCTGCTCGCCGCTTTTGCTCCTGACCTTGCCGGGACAATTGCCGGAACCGTTAATGGCCGATTGCATATTAGCGGGCCGCTGGTAAATGAAAAGAATGAAATGACGGCGGACAGGTTGCGCGGCGACCTGACCTTCAACACCATCGCCTTACAAGTTCAAGAGCGCAACCTCAATATTCAAACGCCACTCACCGTTTCACTGAACGGCTCGCAAATCAGCCTCTCGCAAACCCGCATCAGCGGACAAGGCATAGACCTCAGGCTCGGCGGCACGCTGGGACTCAAAGAAGGTGAAAGTCTCAACTTCGCGCTAAACGGTACGGCGAACCTTGATAGTCTCGGACAATTCAATCCGGACATGTTCGTTGGCGGCACGGCAAAAATTGATGTGCGACTCGGCGGCACGGTGAAAGACCCGCAACTTGCGGGAGAGATTCTGGCGAATAATCTCTCTTTCACCGGCGTTGACTTGCCGGTCTCTATCGAAAATGGCAACGGGCGCATTCTTTTAGCCGGAGATAAAATCACCCTGGAAAATTTCACGGCGCGCGCCAATGACGGAACCCTCGTTGCCAGCGGCACGATGACGCTGGCGCAACTCAAACCGAAAGAGTGGCATTTTGTTGCCACCACCAATAACGTTGATATGTTGTATCAAGGCGCGCAAGCCACCGTAAACGGCAACTTCAATCTGACGGGGACTCCTGAAAGGCAAGTGCTCGCCGGCACGGTGAATATTCCTGAAGGCGAGTACACGACGAATTTCGACCTTTCAGGTTTAACCGAAAGCGGGGGCAGCGGCAGTTTAAGTTTTGGAAGCGGCGGCACGAGCCTCAGCAGTTCCGGCGCCTTCGGCTTTCCTCCGCTCCATCTCGATTTAAATATTGAAGCTCCGAATTCGCTGTTGATTCGCAATCAACAGATAAATACGGTCGCCTCAGCTGCGCTTACCGTGAGCGGCACCATTGACGACCCCAGTATTGCCGGACGCGTCAGCGTCGAAGGCGGCACGATTAAGCTCCGCTCTGTGCGTTATGAAATCACCACGGGAACCCTCGATTTTCCGGTCGGCGGGGCGACCCCGTTTGCCAATCTTTTGATTGAAGGCGATATTAGCGGGTATCACGTCTATCTGGGACTCGAAGGCCCGATTGACGCGATGAATGAAGTGACCTTGCGCTCGGACCCGGAATTGCCGCGCTCAGAAATTCTATCGCTGGTGGCGACCGGCAAAACGGATTCGAGCACCATCGGCAGCGAAGATATTTTAGCTTCCGGGATTGGCACGGCGGCGTCGCTGCTGACGGATGAATTTATTACCTCTCCGCTGCAATCGCGACTCGGTCTCAGCCGTTTCCAGATTGACCCGGTTTTGCAACCGAATTCCAATCCGGCGGCGCGCCTCACGGTGGGTAAACAACTGACCCGCGATCTCTCCTTCACCTACTCAATCAGCACGAGCTCCGAACAAGATCAGAGCGCGCTTGTCGAATACACTTTAACCAATCGCTTTTCGGCGCTGGCTTCTTACACGCAAGGCGGCACGGTAACCAACGGCGCGCGCACCAATAGCGATTTCACCCTGGAAGTGCGCGGACGCAGACGGTTCTCGCTGGGCTATAAACAAGATATAGACGCCACCGCAGCCGGCACCAGCGGGAGCCCTACAGCGGCGCCGAGTATTGAACGCGCCGCTAAACCCCGGGCCGAAGTTGTCATCAATAAACCCGATGACATCAAGTTGAGCGAGAGAAGGCAGAAAGAATTATTGCCGGTTAAGACCGATGGGTTCAGCCGCGCCCTGGCGCGTCTGGGGGAACGAAACTTAGCGAATTATCTGCAAGAGCGCGGTTACTTTTTCGCCACCGTCCGCTCTCATTGTGAGCCGGCGGATTGCAGCAGTGACGGCTTGAAACTGATATATGATGTGCAACCGGGAACCCGTTATGACCTGGACGAGATTCGCCTTGAAGGCACAGACGAAATCACCGTCAGCGATGTCAGCGCCGATTTGCAATCCAAGAGCGCCGCATTTTTCGGCAGCGTCCCGTTGCTTAAAAACCTTCCGCTCATTGGCGGGCTGGCGCGCGGCATCACCAGCGATGACCGCATACGCCGTGACCGGGAAACCATCCGGGCGCGACTGGCCGACCTGGGCTTTCGTTCGGCGCGCGTGACTTCACGAATTGAACCGAAACCGCAAAGCGACGATATGACACTGATTTTCAGTGTTGAGGAAGGCGTGCGTTCAACCGTTTCGGAAGTCACCTTTCAAGGCAACGCGGTGGCGACTTCTAAAGAGTTGCAGGATAGTTTGGCATTTAAGGTCGGGGAGCCGTTTTCCCCATCGCAAGCTCGCCAAAGCAATCAACGCATTAAGAACCTGTACGCCGACCGGGGTTTTCTTGAAACCACGGTTCAATACACCCTCATTGATGTGGATACCGACCGCGTGATGTTGAAATACAACATCACTGAAGGCACGCGCTCAGTGATTGCCGAAGTGGATGTCAGCGGGCTAACCAAAACCCGAGAACGATCGGTGCGGCGCTTTTTCGATTTTCAGCCCGGCGATGTGTTGACTCCCGATAAAATTCGTCGCACCCAACGAGACCTGTTCGCCACCGGTGCGTTCAGTGAAGTGCGCGTCCGCACGGAACCGGTTGCCGGCAGTGATCCCAATGCTCAGCGCGCTACCGTTCAAGTAACCGAAGCCAAGCCGCTCCTGATGATTTACGGCCTCGGGTTTTCAACCGATGAAGGGCCACGCGGTTTGCTGCAACTGACGAATACGAATTTCTTGGGGCGCGTCAATTCCGCCTCGATTCGCCTGCGCGCCAGTTTCCGCGAACAACTGGCGCAATTACAATTCACCGACCCGCGCATCTTTGGCAGCCATTGGGGGGCTACGGTTTCGACCTTTTATGATCGCAATTCCAATCTGCAGACCTTCCTCCAACGTCGTCTGGTGACCGGCGGGACAACGACCAATAACGGACCGGGTTTTGGCATTAATCGCTTTGTCGCCTTCGCTCAGGCCGAGCGGAAATTTTCCGATATTACTTCGCTCCACTTCCGTTACAGTTTTGAAAATACTCGGCTATTTAATGTGCAGAACATTCCGGTTGAAGAGATTGCCCGCAACGCTCAAGCGGTTCGCCTCGGACAACTCTCGGCGGGCTTTACCATGGATACGCGCAACTCGGCGCTCAATGCGACAACCGGTCAACTCATCAGTGTGGAGCATTCGCTGGCGGCGCGACCCTTTGGTGGCAACGAAGCTTTCAATAAATTTTTCGCCAACTATCAGCGTTACCATCAGCTCCCGAAATCAACGCCGGTGCTGCGCGATTCGGTGTTGGCCTTTGCGGCGCGTCTCGGACTGGCCAAACCCTACAGCGTCAGAGGCAGCGGGGCAAACGGCGAGGTCACGGTTGCCGATCAGTTACTGCCCATCAGCGCGCGATTCTTTTCCGGCGGCGCCACGACGCTGCGCGGGTTTCAATTCGAGCAAGCCGGACCGCAAGCGATACTGGAGCCGCGCAATGAAGAAGAGTTGCCAACGCTTGTGCCCCTGGGCGGAAATGCTTTGGTGGTCTTAAATTTTGAATTGCGCTATCCGCTCACTAAAGATTTGCGGCTGGTGCCGTTCTATGACCTGGGCAATGTGTTTCGTCGAGTGAGCGACATCAGTTCCAAAGGCATGTCGCACACCATCGGTTTGGGCCTGCGTCTCAATACCCCTATCGGGCCAGTCGGCATAGATTATGGCTACCTGCTCAATCCGGCTTCGTTTACCAGTCTCGGCGGCATCCGCATCCGGCAACCGCAAGGTGTGATTCATATCAAGTTCGGGCAAACGTTTTAATTGAGGCAGCCCGTTGTGACCTTTGTGAGCAATCTTTCGTGATATCCTGAGCGCCTGAATTATCAAGAAGAGTTCTCACGAAGCCCACTAGCAGCGTAAAGAATTTTCTTGCCTATCACCTAACCCGCATTCATTTTTAGCAGCCCCGCCAAACAGCGCCGTTTGGTAGTAGTGGGTCAGTAAGAAATAGGTTGACCAGCGGTTGGCGCTAAACAAGGAAAGTCCCGCCCAACGACCAGTAAACAGTGATCTCTGGACAAGTAAACAGTGATCTCCGAATTAGACGGAAAAGGCGGATAAAGCGCCATCGGCTGGGGCGGATAAATCGCCATCCGTCTTTTCTGCCCCATCAGAAGATGACCTTATCACTGACAACAGACCGCCGTTCTTTTAACGATAATTATTTTCATTCCCCTATTTTCACACTGACCCATTACTCGTTTGGTTGGTTGTTCAGTTGCCAGTTCTTGCCTTGGTTGATAAAGTGGCGCGGCCATCCGGCCGTAGACGAGGTGCTCACATGAAAATAATATTGCAAATGATAGCAGGCGCTATTGCCTTAACAGTTTTCGCTCTAGTGGTTGTTTGTCGCTCACCATTTGTAGTTTCTTCGTCACCTTTAATCATCAAGCAAGACAACCCAACTCGCGAACCCGCGATGCAGAACCCGGCAGCGCCGGCCCCGCCCCCTGTGATGACTACGCCAAAGGGCAGCCAAGCCGTTGAACAAAAATCTCAAGGGGAACGTCCGGGCGTCACGCTTGTCGCAAGTTTCGATGGGCTTGGCAACGGCTTTGAAGGGCCGCAAGGCACGGCCGCCTTGCGTAACCCATCCGACAACAGTCTTGCCGTCGGCCCCAATCATATCTTTCAAATCGTCAATACTCGAATGGCAATCTTTACCAAGCAAGGCAAGCAATTCTCCACGACGGGTAAAGTGTTGTATGGTCCTGTGCCGACCAACACCGTTTTTAAAGGTTTCGGCGGGGCTTGCGAAGCGATGAATAATGGCGATGCGGTTGTGCGTTATGACCAACTGGCGAATCGCTGGCTTGTGGTGATGCCGACTTTTCGGCGGGCGCCCAGGCGTCCTGACCAACCCCAACCTGGTCGCGCTGGCGACCCTGCTCAACTCAGCGTGCCGGGGCAGGCGGGACAACCTGGCAAAGCGGTGGCGCTCTTCGTGCCTCCACCCGCTCCGCCGGTTCAACCCGGACAGTCGCCGCCGCGCAATCAACAGCCGGCCGAGCAGGGACCCTATTCCATGTGCTATGCCATTAGTGCCGGGCCAGACCCCTTCGGAGCGTATTATCGCTACGAATTTTTGCGGGCGCTTTTTCCCGATTATCCGCGACCGGCAATCTGGACGGACGGGTATTACATTCCAACCAGCACCGGAGATGAGGTGATTCAAAAACATGCCTGTGTTGCCGAACGCGACAAAATGCTCAAAGGTGAACCGGCAACCGAACAATGTGTGATTATTGACGGGGTGAATTTTCTCAATAATGCGGATATTGATGGTAAGAACCTGCCGCCGAAAGGCGCCCCGAACCTGATGATGGCGGCCGGAGGGACGCAATTAAAAAAGGTCTTTGAAGATGACGGGATATTCGTCTGGAAATTTCATGTGGATTGGAAAAATCCGGCGAATACCAAAGTCACAGGACCTGAAAAAATTCCCGTCGCGCCGTATCGTTATTTGTGTGATGGACAACTGACCAACTGTGTTCCACAGCCCGCCAGCGGGTCGCGGCTGGATGCTCAAGGCGACAAGCTTATGGCGCGCCTGGTCTATCGCCGAATCGGCAAACGCGAATCCATCGTCGCGGTTCATTCCGTCAATACCTCGGCGGGTGGTGGTGGCGTGCGTTGGTACGAATTCCGCGTCGACAAAGACCGCCGCGTTGCGCTCTATCAACAGGGCACCTTGGCGCCTGATGGTTTTTATCGCTGGATGGCCAGCCCGGCGATTGATCGGCTGGGGAACATCGGTATCGGCTATTCATTCGGCGGCACGCCAAACTTCGCCGGTCAGCGTTTTGCCGGGCGAACCGCGAATGACCCGCCGGGCAAGTTGACCCTGCGCGAAACCGTACTCGCAGAAGGCGAAGCAGCGCAAAACGCCATGCGTTGGGAAGATTACACGCAGACGGCCATTGACCCGGACGATGATTGCACCATCTGGTACGTCGGGGATTACCTCAAAAAAGGCGCCGCAACTTATTCAACCCGAATCGGCGCTTTTCGTTTGCCGGGCTGTCCGAAGCGGTAATTAAGATGGCTTGCAAACTATCCGAAGGCTTTCGGGCGAACCGTCGGGAAGGGGTTAGAAAACTCTTCCTGTAAAATGAGTTGTCGCCGATAATTTGGGTGACAAGCCGCAAGAAATTTACAATATTTTTCTTCGACCTTCTGATTGACAAGCTTTGCGGTTAATACATAAAATGGCGCTCCTGTAAGACAAACCCCCGCCTCGAAATGTTTGGAACAAACAAAGGGTTTTTAATTTTACTCACAACCAGAGGCAGTTTTTATACTAAGGAGAAGTTTTTATAATGGCATTAGCCAGAATCAGGTTTTTAATTGGACTCATCTCAATCTTCTTTCTTTCAACCGGAGCCATGATGGCTTACGTTGACTGGGACCCGCAACAAAGCACCAATCAAATTGTCGGCGCCGAACAAAAATCAGGTGAAAAGAAAGAGGCGACCGAAGCCAACAAAGAGGCCGGGCAAATACCCCAAGGGTTGCCAGCGCCGGTCGTGCTTCCCGCCAACGCGGTGTTGCCGCCCGCGCCAATTGTCATCAAACAAAAAGGCGATGTGGTGACCATTCCGGCGGCGGCGGCCAATTCACCTTCCTCGCTAACCATGGTGCAAAGCTATTCAGATGAGCAGCACTCCGATGAAGATGGCAAGGCGGTTAAAGGCGCTCCGACGGCGCCCAGCGGCACGCCCAAGGTTGAAGTCATCAAACCGGAAACCATGAGTGGTACGGTTGCCGCAAACAACAACGCGAGTCCGAACCCGGCGCCGGGCACCAAATATGTTGAACAACCGGTGCTGGCGAGTACCGTGCGCGTTGGCAGCACCTTCGGTTATCGCATAGACCCGTTTACCGGACAGGCAAAATTTCATTCGGGCCTGGACCTCAAAGCGACCTGGGGCGACCCGGTGTGCGCCAGTCAGGCGGGCGTTGTGAAATTTGCAAGCTGGCATAACGGTTATGGCTATATGGTGACGGTTGACCACGGCGGCGGTATCACGACAAATTACGCCCATCTGTCGCGCTTCAATGTAGCTGTGGGGCTAAAGGTCACGCGCGGTTCAATCATCGGTTATGCGGGCAGCACTGGGCGTTCGACTTCGCCGCACCTGCATTATGAAGTTCGCATCAATGACAAACCGGTGCATCCATTGCGGACTATCTTCCTGGATGAAGATTCGCCCTATTTCGTGCAAACGCAAACCATCTCTTCACAATTTCAAAATCGAACCCTGCGCGTTGAAGATAACGCCGGCGCTTCGACCAAAATGTCGAACCAATAAGCTTAAAACTCCTTGGCATTAACTTCCGGGCGAGACCGCAATTTGCGTCCCGCCTTTTTTGTGCCCTTGGGCATCAGGCAAGCCGGTTTCGGGCATCACACTATAGTGTTTGAGTCAAAAGAGTCGGCCAGCTCGGAAGCCGATTCTTGAATATTAATCAACAAAGATGGGCAGGATGAACACGGTTGCCAAGGCAAGCGGGTTGGTTCTGTCCGTCTCTTTCATGTTGTCAGGAGTTGAAAAATTGAATTTCAAAAAGAGCTTTATGGCGCTGATTCTGGGTTCATTGTTGCTGGTTCAGGTCACCGCGCAAGCCGATAAAAAAACGCCGCAACCGAAAGACGGCAAACCCGCCAGCGCCACGACGATTAAAGAAGCGCCGTTTGCCGTTGGCGAGCAATTAACTTATGAAGTCTCCTGGTCAAGCTTTGTCGTGGCGGGCGAACTGACGCTTGAAACCAAAGAACGCCGAGCGGTTGATGGGGTGGATGCCTATCACGTTACCGCCCAGGCCGAGTCCGTGGGCATCGTCAGCGCGGTGGTTTATAAAGTGAAAGATGTTTACGATTCATTCCTGAATGCGACAACCTTGCAACCGTTTCGCGCTGAAAAAAATTCGCGGCGCGGTAAAAAACGCGAACAGGGGGTGATGGTTTTAGACCAGCAAAACGGCCGGGCAACGCTTGAAGGCGGCAAGGAGTTGAAGATTCCGCAAGGCACCTATGACTTGGCGTCATTGCTTTACGCCATTCGCATGATTGATTTGACGCCGGGCAAAACTCAGAATTTCACCTTGATTGAAGACGGCAAACTTTACGATTTAACCGTCACCGTAGAAGGGCGCGAGAAAGTCGGCACCAAGATGGGCGACTTCAATACGGTGCGCGTTTCCACCAAAGCGGCGAGCACCAATCGTAGCGGCAAAGACCCCTATCGGTTGAATATTTATTTGACGGGCGACGCCGAACGGCTTCCGGTACTGATTACCGCAACGCCGGCCTGGGGAGAAGTGCGCGTTGAACTCATTTCAGCAATCGGCACGAAGAGCGGTAAAAAATAAAAAGGCAAAAGGTAAGCGTAAATCGGCGACTGTTATGCTTGTCGCTCCCTTGCGTTTGCCTTTTGCCTTAAAGTTTTCCTTTCTGTGCAATGCGACATCAGGCACGAGCTTTGGCTTGCCTCCATATCGCACTGCCTCAGAATGGTTGCGCGTGTTAGACCGAAACGACT
>JBIOWC010000921.1:0-10979 GCA_044868105.1 Blastocatellia bacterium | reverse complement strand
AGCCGTTTTACGCCAATCCATCTTCCAACGCCGCATCAAAAATATGCTGGTGAGCACAGCGGCAATGAAGCCTCCGAAATAGACTCCGCCGGAACGCCAGAAATCAAGCGAAAACAGACGCGAGATGTCGCCGCGATAGTCATGCCATTCGGTGATCGCCATTAAAACTTTCGAGCCGACGAGCGCCGAGGCGACGATGTAAAGACCGAGGTCATAAATCCTGGCTTTCTCTTCGCTGTTTTTAGCCGCCAGTTTTGCGGTAATCCATAAGCCCAGGACAATGGCGATTGCATAGAGCAACCCGTAGGTTGAAATTGGAATATTCGTCCCCGGTATTTTGAAAAGTTCTGGAAACATCTTTATATGAAATCTCGGTTACAGGCCTTTTATTTCTGGCTGATTGTCCATCTCAGCGCCGTCATCCGGTTCGATACTTTCTGCGGGTAGGGCGACAGCCGGTTTTGCCGGTTGGGCGGAAAAGAGTTCGATAGCCATCAATCCCGCGCCGATGCTGATGACGGTGTCTGCGACATTGAACACCGGGAAATGATAATCGCGGTAATAGAATTCCAGAAAATCAATCACTTTGCCGAGCCGTATGCGGTCTACCAGATTGCCTGAAATGCCTGCCGCCAGGAGCGCCAGTGACCACATCAACAAGCGACTCGAAGCCGGAGCGCGCATCATATAATAAACGACGATAAAGATTGCCGCTGTAGAGACCGCCACCAACAGCCATCTGACATCGGATTCGCCAAGCATACCAAAAGCGATACCGCGATTTTCGGTGTAGGTTAGACTGAAGAAGCCTTTGATCACGACGATTTCACCATCCGGTCCCACGCCCAGCGTGCGCGCCACCCAATACTTGGTGAACTGGTCGGTTGCCAGAGCCAGCGCCGTGATTAACAGATACCAACTCTTATTCGAAGTTTTTTCCAGTGCAATTGATTCTGAACTCATCGGTAATTACAAAAAGAGTAGCCGGAGCCTGAACCTCCTGCTTAATCTCTTTCAAATCCTTTTCAAATACTTTAATTTTCCCAGCCTTCGGCAATTTGTTGCACACATCGCGCATCAAGCGTCGGATATTTGCTGTCTTGTCCAACCGTCGTTGACCAGTTCCAGCAGCGGTCACATTTCGCGCCGTCGGCGTGCGCAACTTCAACTTCTACAGTATCCTCTGCCGTTTGTTCGAGCACAACCTGAGAGACAATGAAAATTGCCGCCAGGTCGTTTTCATACTGGTTAAGCAAATCGGCAGTGGCTCGGCCGGCTGTAATTTTCACTTTGGCTTCGAGCGAACTGCCGATCACTTTTTCGTTGCGCTTCTCTTCTAAAGCTTTCTGCACCGTTGAGCGAACGTCAAATATCTTGCCCCAGGTTTCAAGCAAGGCTTTTTCATCGGCCCGCGCTTCGACATTGGGAAACTCGGCGATATGCACAGAGGCTTCGCGACCGCCCGGCAGGTTTTCCCAGATTTCATCAGTCGTAAAAACCAGTACCGGCGCGAGCAGTCGCGCATAAGCGTCAATGATTTTATAAAGCGCCGTTTGAGCGCTGCGTCGGCCGACGGATTTCGGCGCATAGGTGTACAGGCGGTCTTTCAAAATGTCGAAATAGATAGCCGAGAGGGTCACCGTCGTGTAGTTGTACATCGCGTGATAGACCGTCGTGTAATCGAATCGTTTATAGGCTTCGATGACTCTTCTTGCGACTTCATTTGAGGCCGCGAGCGCCCAACGGTCTATCTCGAACATCTCTTCATACGCCACGCTATCGGTATCGGGATTGAAATCGCTCAAGTTGCCGAGCGCATAACGCGCCGTGTTGCGCATCTTGCGATAGGTTTCAACCAGGCGTGTGAGAATCTCTTTCGACAGTCGCACGTCCTCTTTGTAATCCGAAGACGCAACCCATAAACGCAAAATCTCTGCGCCCTGCGCGTCGGCAACTTCGTTTGGCGAAATCGCGTTGCCGGTGGATTTATGCATGGCTTTGCCTTGCCCATCAACCGTCCACCCGTGGGTGATGACGGTTTTGTAAGGCGCTCGACCGTGCGCCGCTAGGGCGACCATCAGCGATGAATTGAACCAGCCGCGATATTGGTCGGGTCCTTCAAGATAGACATCCGCCGGCCAGGGCAAATGACGTTCACGCTCCAGCACGGCAAGCGATGAGGAACCCGAATCGAACCACACGTCGAGAATATCCATGTCTTTTTTGAAATGCGTGCTGTCGCATTTTGGACATCGGAACCCATCCGGTAACAGGTATTCGGGTTCGCGCGCGTACCAGGCATCAGCCGTCTCTTTTTCAAAGATTTCTGAAACGTGGTCAATCACATCGGCATCGAGCACCGCTTCGTGACAGCCTTCGCAATAAAATGCCGGAATCGGCACGCCCCACAAGCGTTGTCGCGAGACGCACCAATCCGGGCGACCCGTAAACATATTGTGCATGCGTTCGCGTCCCCAGCTTGGCACCCAGTTGACCTTTTGGATTTCACTCAGCGCACTTTCGCGAAGCGACACGTCACCGGCTTTCGACTTATCCATCGAAATGAACCATTGCGGCGTGGCGCGGAAAATCAACGGCCGTTTGCAACGCCAGCAATGCGCGTAGCGGTGGTTGTAATCTTCGGAAAAGAGTAAGGCGCCGGTGGTCCGCAAAAATTCGACAATCTCTTTATTCGCCGCAAAAACTTTTTGCCCGGCGAAATGCTCAACTTCATCGGTAAACCGTCCCGCAAAATCAACCGGACAATAGACCTCTTTGCCGGAAGTTTGACCTTCGAGGGCGCCTTGCGAGCGCAATCCGGCGTAGATCGGCGCAAGCTGTTCGCGGTATTCCTGAGCAATCAGGTAGTCTTCCATACCGTGACCCGGCGCCGTGTGCACGCATCCGGTTCCGGCTTTGCCGCCGCTCTTTTGAGTTTCCTCGGCATCTTCGCCCGTGGCATTACCGCCAAGCGTGACGTGTTCGCCGAGCATGAGCAGTGAGGGACGGTCAATCCAGGCGTGTCTTGCATAAAGCCCGTCAACCAACTCGCCGGCAAATTTTGCCACCACCCGGTAATCGCCAAGCCCGCAGGTCTCTTTCACGGTTTCAATCAGGTCGCTGGCAAGAATATAGATTTCGTCGCCCACCTCAATTGCCGCATACTCAAATCGCGGATGCAGACAGATGCCTAAATTTGCCGGCAGCGTCCAGGGTGTTGTTGTCCAGATGAGAACAAAGGTCGGTTTATCGAAGGCCGAAGGCGACTCGGCGCCGGCCGATTCCTTGATGCGGCTCTCCAGGATTGCCGCTTGATCTTCGGGAAGCGGGAACTTCACATAGACAGACGGGCTGACGTGCTCTTTGTATTCAACCTCGGCTTCGGCAAGCGCTGTCTGATCGGTGATGCACCATTGCACAGGGCGAAACGCATGATAGACATAACCGTGCCGGACGAAATCGCCAAACAGTCGCGCGGTTTCCGCTTCATAGGCATTCGACATCGTCATATAAGGGTTGTCCCATTCGCCGAGAATGCCCAGGCGTTTGAAGTCCGTCGTCTGACGCTTTAAGGCTTCGGCGGCGTGTTCACGACAGATTTTGCGAAACTCCAGAGGCGTGAGTTCGTGCTTTTTAATCTTCTTGTCGTCGAGCGCTTTTTCGACATGTTTTTCGATAGGCAGGCCGTGACAATCATAGCCCGGCACATACGGCGCGTCGTAGCCCAGCATGGCGTAGGATTTGACAATCAGGTCTTTCAAAATCTTGTTCATCGCCGTGCCGATGTGAATATCCGAATTGGCGTAAGGCGGTCCGTCGTGCAGGACAAACATGGGACGACCGGCGCGGGCGCGGCGAATCTCTTCATAAAGATTTAACGCCTGCCATTTCTGCAAACGTTCCGGTTCGCGTCCCGTCAGGTTGGCTTTCTGCGCGAAATTGGTCTTCGGTAAATTGATGGTTGCTTTTAAATCCAAAGGCGTTTCCGTTGACATTTAAGTATTCCTATCGTGAATTATAAATTGGGTAAACCGGGCAACACGGAATTTAACATGGAAGCAAAACCGCCCTGCCTCATGATTGCAAAAAGCACCTGGCTCTTTTGCGAAAAGCCAAGTGCTTATGAAAGCTTATTGCCAGTCCAGGGTGATCAAATGGCTTGAAATCCGCTGCTCGGCAACCGGGTTCGCCGCCTCAAATCTCACCTGGCTGGCGCCTCAAATAAACATTTCGTCGTCTTGATAAACCTGGTCAATATGCTTTTGACGGCGACCAAAGAGGGTTTCAACGGCGCGTTTGAGTCCGGCGAGCAGGGCCGCAAGTTCGCGCACCGGTTCAATCACCGAGGTTTGTACTTGTACGCTGGTGTTGTCTATGCGTTCCTGGGTGCGGGTCAGCAAATTATCCAGCTCGGTCACCTGCTTTTGCATGGTCGTGGTTGTCAGATCCAAAGTGGAAGAGATTTGCTCGGCTTGCCGACGCGCCAGATTGGAAATCTCCTGCGATGAAGTGGAAACCGCTGCGGCAATCGCGCGCGTCTCTATAGCGACTTTATCGAAGGTCTCTTTTGCCTGGACGTTCAGCTTATCAATGGTGGTTTTGACACCGAGAACCGTCGCCTGCACCTGTTCAACAACCGGGGTGACCTTGCCAATGACCGGCTCGACTTTTTTCTGCAACGCTTCGCTCATTTCACGAATCTTCTTTGCCACTCCGTAGAGCTTGATAAACACAAAGGTTTGCACGATGAAACTGAGCGTGATAATCACCGCGGCGCTTGCAACAAAAATATTTAGTGTGTGCTGTTCCACATTCTCTCCTTGCTCACTGACAAGGGCTTTACTCAAAACTCAAGAGTGTAAATGAAAGGCGCGGCTTAAACTATCCGCGCCGGTTTCCTGCGGATGATGCTGGGCAATTGCTGCAAATTTAGGCTTCGTCCCCTTCAACCGCCGCGCGGGCGGTATCGCCGAATTTGCGCTTCTCTTCAGTATAAGCTTGCTTGCCGGCTTCAATGGCTGCGGCAATCTGGTCTTTCTGACGCGCTGCAACATCGGTAACCGCTTCGGCGCCTTGCGATAATTTTTCCCGCGCCGAACCATAAGCTTCGCCGACTTTTTCGCGAGCCGTGCCGTAAACCTCGCCAACCTTTTCACGGGCCGTGCCATAGGCTTCGCCGACTTTTTCGCGAGCCGTGCCGTAAGCCTCAACCGCCTGCGCCCGCCCGGTTTCATAATATTCCCCGGCACGTTCACCAATCTTGCGCGCGCCTTCATTAGCCGCATCAATACCTTTTTTCGTGTAATCGGCGATATCGCCTCTGAGTTCACTGCCTTTTTTCGGAGCAAAGAGTAACGCCAGGGTCGCTCCAATACCCGCGCCAATTAATAAAAATGTTAATTTATCGGTTGCTGATGAATCTTCCTTTGCCATTTTATGATGTTCTCCTTGTGATAGATTTTCTTTAATCAGAGACAAATCAATATAGCATCTTGGTTTGATAGCATTCAATAAAAGAATGGCGAACCCTTTGCGGTTTAGATTTTTACCGTCAGGCGAGGGAGTTCTTTTAAAGAAGGCGATTGAGCAAGCTTTAATTTCCGGCTCAGGCGGCATACTTTGGCGAAGCTTTTTTCGCCGCCTCGGTTCTAGCCGCTTCATCCGAAGTTCAGCCTGAATCTCGGCTTCGGGTATTTGGAGATGAGGGCGAAAATTGATTGAAGTGCCAAGCCTCAACTGTGAACCGATTGCAGCACCGGCAATGACCGATTCTTGAGGGGCAGCGTTGATTGGTTTGCCGATGCGCCGACCGGGCGGCAATACAAACGATTCGGGGTCGCGTGAACCACTAGAACCTGATGCAGACCGGGCGCCAGCCTGCCTTCAATCATCGCCACATGATTGCCCCGCGTGTGCCCTTGTACAAACCCTGCTTCTTCGGCAGCGCCTTTGACCAACACTTCAACTTCACGACCAACCCATTTTTGATTTTGCTTGAACGACATCTGTTTTTGCAGTTCAACGAGTCTGCCGATGCGCTCCGTCTTGACCGGCTTTGAAATATCATCGAAATGTTTCTGCGCCGGTGTGCCTTCGCGTTCCGAATAGATGAACATATAGGCGGCGTCGTATTCGACTTCGTGATAAAGCGCCAGCGTTTCCTGAAAGTCGGCTTCGCTCTCGCCTGGAAAACCGACAATAATATCGGTCGTGATGGTGGCATCGGGTAGCTGTTCACGAATCTTGCGCACCCGGTCAAGGTAAAACTCCCGCGTGTATTCGCGCGCCATACGTTTGAGGACGCGGTTGGCGCCGGATTGGACAGGCAGGTGAATGTAGCGACACACCGCCGGGGTGTCGGCAATGGCTTCGATAATTTCATCATCGAAATTAATCGGGTGCGAGGTGACGAAGCGCAGGCGCGGAATGCCGCTGCGGCCGACCATTCTCAAGAGTTCGGCAAATGACGGGTAACCCGCAAGCCCTTGGCGGCGCGTGCCGGTGCCGGGTTCCAATCCGTATGAATTGACGTTTTGCCCAAGCAAAGTGACTTCAACAACCCCCGCATCTTTAAGCGCGCGCGCTTCGCTGAGGATGTCGTCAACCGGACGCGACACCTCATCGCCGCGGGTGGTCGGTACGATACAATAGGTACAGCGGTGATTGCAGCCGCGCATAATTGTCAGGTTCGCTGTCACGGCGCCAGTGGGCGGCGGCGGCGAATAGAACTGTAATTCGCTTTTGAAGGCAAAGGATTGAAACTTGCCGCGTTCAATCGCCGGAACAATTTCCGTAATCGCGCCGGGACCGAGCATGATGTCAACATTGAACTTTTTGCCCAGGCGCTGACCTTCGGGCAATTGGGCCAGGCAACCCATCAGGCCAATGGTCAGATTGCCGCCGCGTAAGCGTTTCTGTTTGCGGAGTTCGCCAAGCAAGGTTTGCGCTTTTTCGACCGGTTTGCCGCGTACCGCGCAGGTATTGACCAAAACCAAATCGGCCTCGCGAAAATCTTCGACGAACGAATAACCCATCCCCGCAAGTTCGGACTGAATGGCATGGGTGTCGTACTCATTCATCTGACAGCCGAAGGTGACAACGTGTGCTCGCATGAACTGCTCTCCTAAGCCGAGATTAACTGTGCATCTTACCACCCGACAAGGGCTCTTGCCAGACAGCCATTTGCAATAATTTTGACAAAGCCAAAGGGTGAAGGGACAATTCAAGTACCAGCTAAGTTTGACGGAAAGGTTTTATTTCATGAAAAGAATTTTCCTGGCAAGCATGGCGATTTTTATTGCGCTTGCCTTAACGACAAGCTCTTTCGTATTGGCGTGGCAAGGCGCAGCTTCAATGAAGAAGCCTGCGGATAATTATCTTGAAGCGACGAAAGAGATTTTAATCGAAGTCAGTAAACTGCGTGACCTGGAGATTAAACAGCCGGTCAAAAACGGCGCCAAATCCCGCGAGCAGATCAAAACCTCGGTCATCCGCGATATGGATGAAAGCAACACCCCTGAAGAGGTTGAAGGTTCGGCAAAGACCATGCGAAAGCTCGGACTTATCGCCAAGGATTTCAAACTTCGCGACTATATGATTGCGCTGCTCGCCGAACAGGTCGCCGGCTACTATGACCCCAAGACGCAATATTTTTATCTGGCTTCGTGGATTCCGCTCAGTGAACAAAAGACTGTCATTGCGCACGAACTCTGCCACGCGCTGCAAGACCAGCATTTCGATTTGCGGCGGTTTGAAAAATGGCCCAAAGCAGATTCCGATGCCGAGACCGCGGCGCACGCGTTAGCCGAAGGCGAAGCCACCATTGTGATGTATCAATACGATTTTGCTGAAAAGGGAATTCCCTTCGATGTGAAAAAATTGCCCCCGCTTACCGAATTACTACTGGCTGATGGCGGCGATGGCGATGACCAGAAATTTCCGGTGCTGGCTAAAGCGCCGAATGTCCTGAAACAAAGTTTACAGTTCCCCTACTTTTACGGGGCCGGCTTTGTGCAAGAGCTGTTAAAACGGGGTTCCTGGCAAAAGCTCAACGAGGCTTATAAAACCTTGCCGGCTTCGACCGAACAGATTATTCATCCGGATAAATACATCGCTAGTGATAAACCCGTAAAGATTGACCTGGCCGATCTCTCTTCTGCGCTTGGCGCCAATTGGAAATCCGTAGACACGGATGTCAATGGCGAGTTCGGTTATCAAATCGTGCTCGTTGAGTTTCTCAACAAACGCACGGCAACCAACGCCGCCGAAGGCTGGGGCGGCGACAAATATGCGACTTATGAAAATAAACAAACCGGTGACCTGCTGGTCGCGCAATTTACAACCTGGGATACGCCACAAGACGCGCAGGATTTTTTCAATGCCTATTGCGAACGCACGGAAAAAAGATATAGCGCTCAGCGTCCCGACGATTTGACGGTGAAGCCGCGCGTTTATGAAACCAGTGAAGGCTTGGTCGCCATTGAACTGCGCGACAAAGATGTGGTCATCATCGAAGGCGCAAAAAACCGTGACCAACTGAAACTTTTGTGGCAACAGATTTTGAAGAGCAAAAAATCCACGACCTGAAGTTTATCTCGGGGGCCTAGGATTTTGAACAACGGGGAAGGCTTATTGATGAGCGACAAAATTGAGCTTCGGATGGGACGGAAAGGGCCGATGCAACGGATAAGTGAACCCGCCTCATGCGGCCCTCTCGCCCAAGCCGAAGACAAGTTTTTGACTTTTAGTCAGCTACAACTTTGCCTTCAGGGCGTGAATGAATTGCTTCTCAGATAGCCTGAACACTTATGAATTTAACCCGTCTGCTCATAACAATATTTTTGATTATGTCGAGCTTTGAAACCACCCCTCTCACCAATCCGGTTGAAGCGACGCAAGCTAAAGCCGATTTGATTTTAATCAACGGACGCATCTGGACCGGCAATAAAAAGCAGGCCTGGGCCGAAGCTCTCGCTGCGCAAGGCGAACGCATTATTGGCATCGGCACTTCGGCGCAAATCAAAAAACTTGCCAACCCCAAGACCCGCGTCATTGATTTGCAGGGCCAACTCGCGCTCCCCGGTTTTATAGACGACCACACACACTTTATCGAAGGCGGTTTTCATCTGCTGTCGGTTGATTTGCGCGATGCCGCGACGCCGCAAGCGTTTGCCGACCGCATCAAAAAGCAGGCGGCGAAACTTGCGAAAGGTCGTTGGCTGCGCGGCGGCGATTGGGACCACGAACGCTGGGGCGGTGAACTGCCGAGAAAAGAGTGGATAGATTCCTTCACCGCCGACAACCCGGTCTTCATCACCCGCCTCGATGGACACATGGGCCTGGCAAATAGCGCGGCGCTCAAGCTTGCACAGATAACCAAAGACAGCCAATCACCCGAAGGCGGCACGATTGTGAAAGACCCACAGACGGGCGAACCGACCGGCGTGTTGAAAGACGATGCGATGGCGCTCGTCTACAAGGTCATCCCTGACGAATCGGATGCTGAGTATGAAGAGGCCTTGCAGGCGGCGCTCGATTACGCGGCAAGCGTCGGCGTGACTTCCATTCAAGACATCACGGGTTGGCGGGACTATGAAATTTATAAAAAATTCAAAGCCGCAAATCGCTTGTCGGTGCGCGTCTATGCGCGCACGCCGATGCGTGAGTGGCAACGGCAAGCCGAGATTGTCAAGACGCAGGGCGCCGGCGACCACTGGCTCAGGCTCGGCGGATTGAAAGCCTTTATGGATGGGTCGCTGGGTTCAACGACGGCGCTCTTTTTTGAACCTTTCACCGATGCGCCGCAAACCGCCGGACTTTCGGTTGATGACAATATCCCCGAAGGCAAATTGCAAGCGGTGATGAGAGAGGCTGATAAAGCCGGTTTGCAATGCTCGGTTCATGCGATTGGCGATAAGGCGAATAATTTACTGCTCAACTATTTTGAAGCGATTGAAAAAGCGAACGGCAAACGCGACCGCCGCTTTCGCATTGAACATGCGCAGCACTTGCTGGCGAGCGATATTCCGCGCTTTGCTAAACTCGGCGTCATTCCTTCGATGCAGCCCTATCACGAAGCGGACGATGGACGTTGGGCTGAAAAACGCATCGGGCGCGAGCGCATTAAAACGACCTATGCATTTCGCTCCTTACTTGATGCGGGCGCCAATCTCACGTTCGGTTCGGATTGGTTCGTCGCGCCCTTGTCACCGATTTTAGGCATTCACGCCGCCGTAACCCGGCAGACGATTGACGGCAAAAATCCAAATGGCTGGGTTCCCGAACAGAAAATAACCCTGGAAGAAGCCTTGCGCGCTTATACCTCGGCGTGCGCTTATGCGGAATTTGCCGAACGCGAGAAAGGCACCTTAGAGGTCGGCAAACTCGCAGACCTCGTCGTCTTGTCGCAAGACCTTTTTAAAATCAACCCGAATGAAATTGAGAAGACCAAAGTGATTTACACCATCGTCGGCGGGCGTCTAGTGCGCGGACAGTAGGATGGTGGTTTGTGAAATAAACCGTAAGAGGTGTAACCATGAGCGCAAGTGCAGAGATTGAGCCGGAATTACTCGAAAAACTTTCCGAGAAAGCAAAAGCCCAAGGGCAAACTATTAATGAACTGTTGCGCCAATTGCTTAATGACATAGAACCCTTGCCAGGGTCATCGGATTATTCAACCTTAGAAGAAATTGAAGCAGATTTAGATGCGCTAGCTGAAGGCACGGAACATTTGCCGCCGTTGCCGGAAAACTTTTCGCGTGAAGACATCTACTTTGACCACGATTAAATGGATTACCTTTGCGATACGAATATTTTTCTGAGACTTGCACTGAAAAGTGACCCGGAGCGGAGCCGGGTTTTTGCCGCATTAGAGAAATTGATTTTGCGAAGAGATAGGCTCTTTTATACCTCACAAATTTTGGGTGAATTCTGGAATGTTTGTACGCGCCCGACTTCTGCGCGGGGCGGCTTAGGACTCT
>JBIOWC010000920.1:0-6106 GCA_044868105.1 Blastocatellia bacterium | reverse complement strand
AGAGTTGCAGAGTAAATTGAATTGATTTGGGTTTAGGATTTAGGATTATAGAGTGGACCAGGAATGACGAACCATCTCTAGGCTGACTCGGTATCTCTGTGGTTTTCTTTTTTCACCACAGAGATACCGAGTCACAGAGATTTCACAAAGACTTAGCGGTATGGATCGCAGCTGAAGGCGCCCTTAACTGGGCGCCTTCAGCCAGCCGTCCTAAATCCTAAATTCTGGTTCCTGAAGGAGAATAAATGGACGAATTTAATCAAAAGGGCGGCTGGATTGAGGTCATCGCCGGCGGCATGTTCAGCGGCAAAAGCGAAGAATTAATTCGGCGGGTGCGGCGCGCCGAAATTGCCCGTCAGCGCGTGCAGATTTTCAAGCCATTGATTGACAACCGCTTTGATGTCAAACGCATCATTTCGCGAGATAACCGCATGCTCGATGCCGTAGCCGTGAGCAGTGCCACCGAACTGCGCGCCAATTTAAGTTTCGGGGTGCGCGTCGTCGGCATAGATGAGGTGCAATTTTTCGATGCCGATATTGTAGACGTCTGTATGGACCTGGCAGATGCCGGCGTGCGGGTGATTGTGGCAGGCTTAGACCAGGACTATCTGCGTCGTCCGTTCGGACCGATGCCGGCGCTGCTGGCGGTTGCTGAATATGTCGCCAAGATGCATGCCGTGTGTGTGCGTTGTGGGAACGCCGCGCACTATTCGCAACGCTTGTCGGGCGGCAATTCGCAAATCGAAGTCGGCGATATTTCTTACGAAGCCCGCTGTCGTCATTGCTATGAAGTGTACCGGGCTAAAAATAACGCAAAACCCGAAGCTGTAAAAGCCGAACCCGTGAGCCTCAGTTCATAATCACCTCTGGGTTTGCCGATTGAAGTTGTCCATCAGGCGGTGCTGGGTTACCGCCTTTTTCTTTGTCCGAAAATGCCTTGATTAAAGGCCTGGGGTTTTGCTTTATAAAAGACGCGTTTGCTATTATTGCCGACTTCGTTAATATAAAAATTAGTGAGACGGGCTGAGCGGTGATTCACCCTTGAATCATCAAATCGAATCGGAGCGAATACCATTATGTCAACCGGCTTGACTGTTGAAGAGATAAAATCTGATGACGCGCCCATGTCGCCCATTGAAATTTTTGCTTTAGTGCGGGGAGATTTATTGCGTGTCGAAGACGAACTTGCGCATCAAGCCAAGGGGGTTTCTTCGACGGTTGCCGAAGTTATCAAACATCTGTTTGAAAGCGGCGGCAAACGCGTCCGTCCGGCGCTCCTCTTACTGGCTTCAAGAACCCTCAACGGCGAAGCCTCTCAATCGGCTGTGCGCATGGGCGCCGTCATGGAGATGTTGCATTCGGCTACCTTGATTCACGATGACATCATTGACGAAGCCTGTGTGCGACGCGGCCGGGTTTCGGCCAATGCCAAGTGGGGCAACAATGTTTCCGTGCTGGTCGGCGATTGGCTCTACATGACCGCCTTTGATGTCAGTTTGCGCGAACGCAGTTTCGATATTCTTGAATCGCTTACGGAAATGACCCGGCTGATGGTCGAAGGCGAAATTTTACAACTCTCCCTGATTGGCAATTCGCGCATCAGCGAAGACGAGCATCTTGAAATCGTGCGCCGCAAAACCGCTTATATGTTTCGCACCTGCGCAGAAATCGGCGCCATCATTGCGGGCGCCAATCAAGAACAGCGCCGCGCTCTGGCACACTATGGTTTATCGGTCGGCATCGCCTTTCAACTGATTGACGATGTCCTTGATTTTATTTCCACGGAAGATAAATTGGGTAAGCCGGTTGCCAATGACCTGCGCGAAGGCAAGCTGACCTTGCCGTTAATTTATCTGCTTGAGGCTCACCCTGAGTATCGAGAAAAAATTGAAGCGGTGATGCGCGAACGCGGTTTTGAATCCGTCACCCGCGAAGAAGTGATTGAATGGATTGATAAACATGGCGCCTTAAGCCGCGCCCGCAATGAAGCTTATCGTTATGCTGAAGCAGCCAGTGAGGCTTTGAGCATCTTTGCGCCTTCGGCATATCGCAACGCGCTCCTGAGCATCCCGCGCTTTATCATTGAACGCGAAATGTGATAAGAGTGTTGTCCGACTGAAATTCACGGTTCCAATTCCATCATTCCATTTTCAATAAAGGAGGACAGGCCTTTATGAAATCTTCATCCATGCTTGGGTTCGTCTGCGGCGCGGCACTATTAATCACTGGTGCCAGCCAACCCGTTGCCTCATTCAAGGTTCGCCCGCCGTCACCTTCATCAGAAATTCTGAACTCATCACCCGCGCAAGACGGCGATAAACTGGTCTATGCCGATTTTGAGAGCGTGCAGGATAATCGGCCCGTAAGCAGTCGCGGGGGCTATATTCAATTAGTCTCTTATTCTGAAAGCCCCACCATGAAGAGCCGTTTTAAGGGACCTGAACTGGTGAGGCTTAAAAAAGACGACCCCAATCGAGCGCTCGCCTTCGATTATGAATTGCTGGCGCCGAATCAGTATGCAGGGGTGGGTGCCGAAGTTCATGGGCAAGCCGATAAAGATGGCAAACCCGTACCGGATGATGTCACGGGTTACAAAACCATCACCCTGCAAATCTACGCGACCGGCGTGACGTCGCTCAGACTTGAATTTACCAGTCGCGGCGCAGGCCTTAAAAATCTGAGCGCTTATCCGCAAACCACCTTCAAAGTCGGACAAGGTTTCAATACCTACAAAATTTCGTTGGGTTCACTGGCGCAACCCCCCTGGGCGGAAGACCGGATTAATCCGAAAGAGGTGCTTAAAGCCTTGACTTCGATAACCCTGACAGCTTATTGCGACCAATGTAAACCGGTGAACGGAACGGTAGTCGTGGATAACATCATCTTCCAGAAATGAGCGCGGCCGCGCGCGCCTATAACCGGTCGTTCGCCTTTCTTCAAGGTTCTCAGGTTACGTTGTTTTGTAAGCAAGGATTGTTCATCGGTAAACCAATAACTTTATCTGCCGATAAGCCCAGCTCATCCGCAGATAAAGTTTTATCACTCGCCAGTTGATTATTTCTGAGCCCGCCCTTGGCCTGCCGTCTATCGCTCATTGCAAGCAAATTCGGTTGAAGTTGGAGCAGGAGAATTAAATCGCGCCCAGGCACAGTGCCAAGCGCGGCAACCCTGAGAAGAAGGACAGCGGATGTTGAACGGGAAAAAAATTGTCGTGGTGATGCCGGCTTATAACGCCGCCAAAACCTTGCAACGCACCTACAAAGAATTACCCCTGGAGGTCGTTGATGAAGTGATTCTGGTGGACGACAGCAGTCACGACCAGACGGTTGATTTAGCCGTTGGTATCGGGCTGAGAGTTTTTCAACATAAGCAAAATCTGGGCTATGGCAGAAATCAAAAGACCTGTTATCGCGAAGCCTTAAAAAGCGACGCTGACATCGTGGTGATGTTGCATCCCGATTATCAATACTCGCCAAAGCTCATGGTTTCGCTTGCCGGATTGATTGCTTATGGCGAATTTGACCTGGCGCTCGGCTCGCGGATTCTCGGCGTTGGGGCGCTCGCCGGTGGGATGCCGCTTTATAAATATATTGCCAATCGCGCGCTGACCTTTATTCAAAATATTTTTCTCGGCTATAAACTTTCCGAATATCACACGGGCTATCGCGCCTTCACCAAAGCGGTTTTGGAAAATCTGCCGTTGGAAGAAAATTCCGATGATTTTGTTTTTGATAATGAACTGCTGGCGCAGGCCATCTATTTCAAATACCGCATCGGAGAAATCTCCTGTCCGGCGCGCTATTTTGCCGAAGCCTCTTCCATCAATTTCACGCGCAGCCTCAAATACGGCATCGGGGTATTGATTACTTGCCTGAAATTTCGTTTGCAAAGAATGGGGCTGGGGAGATTCAGCATGTTTAGCGACACAGGCCGGAACCTGGCTTACGATGAGTATTATGAAAAAGTGGTCAATTAAAGCGGCTCGCTTCCGGCTAGGAAGCGAGCAGTTTAGTCAGGGTTCGCTGCAGCAAATCAAATTCAGTGGGTTTGGGAATAAAAGCTTGCGCGCCGGCTTCGATGGCCTGCTGTTGAACCGCCGGATAAACATCGGCCGAACAAATCACAATCGGCGTAAGCTGGTCAAAGGCGCGAATCCGTTGGCACAGTTCAAGCCCCGAACCATCTTTGAACCAAAGGTCAAGAATATAGAGATCAAAGTGTTCATCCTGCGCAACATTCAGCCCCTCAGTAATGGTGTTGGTTGTGACCACCTCGTATCCGGATTGGTTTAAAAAAATCGTGAGCATGATGCAGGTATCTTCGTTGTCATCCACACAAAGAATTCGTTTTTTCAATGCCTTGACTCGCTTAGGAATGAAGGTTAAATATCGCTGTTGAATCGGAGGAATATTAGCTGATATAAATACGGCGGTCTGTCTGCCAGATTACATTAATTGAAAAGAATTTCGATGCCAAAACCGAAAAAACTTAAAACACCCATACAAAATTTTATTCTCGGTTCCCTTCCGCAAACGGATTTTGATTACCTGGCGCCTCATCTGCAGCTTATTCGCGTTAAACCGGAAGAGGTTATCTACCGCGCCCAAGAGACCATCAAATTTGTCTATTTTCCGACAACCTCGATGCTCTCCTGGATTGGGGTTACGGAAGCGGGCGAGCGCATTGAAGTTGGCGTGGTCGGGTGGGAGGGCATGGTAGGCATTCCTGAACTGTTGGGCTATGAAACGTCACCTTATGGGGTGGAGGTTGAACTGCCCGGCGAGTTGTATCGCATCGGGGTGAAGGAATTCAAACAAGAATTCAATCGCTTGAACTCTATTCACAGCTTGCTTTTTTGTTACACCTATACGGCGCTCACGCAACTCGCGCAATCGAGCGTTTGCGGACGCTTTCATACGGTCGAAGAACGCCTCTGCCGATGGTTGTTGATGGCGCATGACCGCTCAGATTCGGATGAGTTATTGCTGACGCAGGAAATTCTCGCCGGCATGATAGGCGCGCGACGGCCGGCGGTAAGCATTGTCACCGGCACCTTGCAGCGTGCCGGTTTAATCGGCAATCGGCGCGGCAAAATTACTATCTTTGACCGCCCAGGTTTAGAAGACGCGGCCTGCGAGTGTTATCACATCATCCGCGATGCCTTCGATAAATTTATCGGCAATACCGACTAAGATGAAAAGGGGTTGCGAGGTGGACGGCATAACTTGCGGATATAGACGCGAACACCGGGCAACTGTATATTTACTCAGCAAAAACTACTGAGGTTGGAACCAACATTTATGATGTATTGTGATAGCTGTAAAGCCGATTTTTCAGATGGCATGACCTACTGCAAATGGTGTGGTCAGGTGTTGCGTGAAAAACGACTGGTGACGACGCAATTGCAAAAGTGCCCCTCCTGTTCAACTCCTGTGCAAGGAGATTGGACATTCTGTAATGTATGCGGAGCCAATATTCTGCAAACCGTGCAAGAATCGCTCAGCCCGATTTGCGCGCGTTGTGGCGCCGTCGTGCCTTTCGGCGTTCCCAATTGTCTGCGTTGTGGCGAGCGTATTGTTGCCCTCCCCGCTTCGCAACCGATAACCACTTCGACCACCCCAATCAAAGAAGCGTCGGCCGTTAAGGCAAAGTGCGCGGTGTGCGGAGAGAGCGTTGATAAGGATGCGTCGTATTGCAAAGTTTGCGGCACGCCGGTTTACAGTGCATCCGGCAGCCATCCGTCACAGTTCGCGACGCAAGTTCATGTGCCTCCCCCTGAAGTTAACCCCGAAGCGCAGGAAACTCCGAAAGCGACGCAAGAGGTTTCCAATGCAACATTGGAAATTTCGTCATTGCCGACCGTGCAAGCCGACACCGAAACCGTTGTGCTTTCATCTGCAACACCGCCGCCGCCGCCCAAATCTCAACCTCCAACTAGCGCTAAGCCAGCAGACGAGACACTGGATATTCACAGTTTGCTTGCCACACCCGAAACCGATGATCAACGGACCGCCGCTGTTAAAGAGGACACCACAACCAAACCGGTTTCATCCGTTACGGCGCCGACCGATTATGTTTTCGGTCTTGATGAAGAGATATCTTTCAC
>JBIOWC010000919.1:0-7683 GCA_044868105.1 Blastocatellia bacterium | reverse complement strand
CTGGAGCGCGCGCTGGATTACCGTGCCCGGCAATTCGCCGTTTGATTACGGGGTCTATCATTTTCGCAAGACCTTTGAACTGCAAGCAAAACCGTCGTCGTTTGTCGTGCATGTCACGGGCGACAACCGCTATCAACTCTTTGTCAATGGCGCGCGCGTGGTGTGGGGGCCGGCGCGCGGCGATTTGAATCACTGGCGGTTTGAAACCCTTGATCTTGCTCCGCATCTCAAAGCCGGAAAGAACATCATCGCAGCCGTGGTCTGGAATTTCGGGCAATACGCCCCCGAAGCTCAGGTGACCAACCAGACGGCGTTTTTGTTACAAGGCAACACGCAAGCTGAACGCATCATTGATACGAACACGCAATGGAAGTGCATACGCAATGCGGCCTACGAACCGCTCGTCTATACCCATGCCCAGATGCGCGGCTATTTCGTTGCCGGACCCGGCGACAAAGTTGACGGCACAAATTACCCCTGGGGCTGGGAGCAGCTGGATTTCGATGATTCAACCTGGGCGCTGGCACAGACCGATGGCCGTTGGGCGGGCGCGCCGCGCGATTCGCGGGATGCGCCGAACCGCTGGTTACTCGTGCCCCGCAACATTCCGCTGATGGAGGAAAAGCCTGAACGCTTGAGCGCCGTACGCCAGGCTGCATTTGATAAGAGCGGCGTGACCCTTCCGGCAAACTTTCCTCATCAAGCCGCGCCCTTTACGATTCCCGCTCATACGAAAGCGCGCCTGTTGCTCGACCAGGCCTATCTGACGACCGCCTATCCTGAACTCGTGGTCAGCGGCGGCAAAGGCGCCGTCATTGAACTCGGTTACGCCGAAGCCCTCTTTGAAAAAAATGGCAAAGGCAATCGCAACGAAATCGACGGCAAAACCTTTGTCGGGTATTACGATGTCTTTACCACGGATGGCGGCGCTCGACGCCTGTTTCGCCCGCTCTGGTGGCGCACCTATCGTTACCTTGAGTTGAAGATTGAAACGCGAGAGGCGCCGCTCGCGATTGAAGATTTGCGCGGCATTTACACGGGCTATCCCTTCGAGATGAAAGCGAAGTTCGATGCGGGAAGCGCGCAGCTCAGTAAAATTCTCGAAGTCGGCTGGCGCACGGCGCGGCTCTGCGCGCACGAAACCTATATGGATTGCCCTTACTACGAGCAATTGCAATACGCCGGTGACACGCGCATTCAATGTCTGGTGTCGCTCTACAATGCGGGCGACGCGCGGCTGATGAAAAACGCCATTGCCCAACTCAATGATTCGCGCACCGCCGAAGGCGCGACCATGAGCCGCGCGCCGACTCGCCAGCAACAATACATTCCGCCGTTTTCGCTCTGGTGGATTGGCATGGTGCATGACTATTGGTGGTATAGAGATGACCCTGAATTTGTGCGCGATAAGCTCATCGGGGTGCGCGCCGTGCTCAGTTTTTATGCGCAGTACGAAAAGTCGAATGGGTCGCTTAAACCAATGCCCTGGTGGAATTATGTAGACTGGGTTTGGAAAAATAGCGGCGTGCCGCCAATGGAAACGGATGGCTCTTCGGCGGTCATTGACCTTCAACACCTGCTCGCCCTCGATTGGGCGGCCGACCTGGAATCTGCCCTCGGCTCAACGTCACAAGCAACTGAATATCGCGCTGCGGCAAACCGCTTGCGCGCCACCATCAAAGAATTGTACTGGGATTCGACGAGAGCGCTTTTCGCTGACACGCCGGCAAAGAAAGAGTTTACGCAGCAAGCCAATTCGCTTGCCGTGCTCGCCCGCGTCCTGGAAGGCGAGCGGGCGCGGGTGCTCATTAAACAAATTTTAAGCGACCCCTCGCTCACGCAGTGCACCTACTATTTTCGCCACTATCTGCATTCGGCGGTCAATCTGGTTGGCGAAGGTGACCGCTATGTCGATTTGCTTGATGAGTGGGACAAGATGCTTGCCAGAGGACTCACCACCTGGGCCGAGAAACCCGAACCGACGCGCTCGGATTGTCATGCCTGGAGCGCCAGCCCGAATTTTGAACTCTTTCGCACGGTGCTCGGTATTGATTCGGCAGCGCCCGGTTTTAAGCGCGTCTTGGTTCGCCCTTTCCTGGGGAAGCTGACAAAAGTTTCGGGTTCGATTCCACATCCTGCGGGTGAGTTAGCGGTGAGCCTCGCTCTTCATGGCAATCAACTTGAAGCGGAAATCAATCTGCCTGCGGGAGTGACCGGTGACTTCGTCTGGCGCGGAACAAAACGCCCGCTGAAAGCCGGACTGAATAGATTATCTTGGTGAATGCGCCAGGGGTGATTAAGAAAGTAGAGCTGTTCACTGCGAGCTCGGACATTCACGTTCGGGCTCGCAGTGACAGCCAGTTTGTTCTACAGGAGAGGTGGTCTATGAGATTTCGCTTGGCTGCAATCTTCATGCTTTTAATCTTGACGGCGAACGCTTTTGCTCAACGGAATGATTCGGCGGACCAACCGGAGATGATTCCCCTGTGGTCTGGGAAAGCGCCGGGCGCCGTGGGCGATGAAGAACGCGATAAGCCCACGCTATCGGTTTACCGCACCTGGCGAAATCAAGGCAATGGCACAGCCGTGATTGTTGCGCCCGGCGGCGGTTATGGGGCTTTAGCAACCAATCACGAAGGACGACAAGTGGCCAGTTGGTTAAACGCATTAGGCATCACCGCCTTTGTGTTGAAATACCGGCTCGGTCCGCGTTATCACCACCCGGTTGAACTGGGCGACGCGCAAAGGGCAATCCGCTTGGTGCGGGCGCGGGCTCAGGAATTTGGTATCGCCCCTGACCGCATCGGGATGATGGGCTTTTCCGCGGGCGGGCATTTGACGGCAACCGCGGGAACGCATTTCGATAACGGCAATGCGCAAGCGATAGACCCGCTTGACCGCGCCAGCAGCCGTCCCGATTTTTTGATACTCGGTTATCCGGTGATCTCTTTTACTGCGCCACTTGCTCATCAAGGTTCAGTGAAGAATCTCTTGGGAGAAAACCCCGACCCGGTATTAATTAAAGAGTTGTCGAATGAATTGCAGGTGACGCCGCAAACGCCACCGAGCTTTTTATTTCACACCAGCGATGACGGAAGTGTGCCCGTCGAAAACAGTGTGGCTTTTTATTTGGCGCTTCGTAAAGCGGGGGTTGCCGCTGAAATGCACATCTTTGAGAGCGGCCCTCACGGCGTTGGCCTGGATTTAGGCAATCCGACGCTGGGCGAGTGGCCCAAACTGTTAGCAAACTGGTTGCGCGCCAGAGGCTTGTTGACGAAACCGAACAGCAAAACGCAGTGAACCCTCTGCCGGTTCTTGCTTGATGAGCAAGCCGACTTGGCATCCGGCATTGCCATCGGTTTTTGAATCAAGTAAGTTGTGAATCCCGATATTTTTTGACCTGAGGTTAACGCCCGATGAAATTGAAAAGCCTAACGTTGGTTGCCTTATTATTCATGCTGGCCGGTAGCGCGAGTGCGCAGAAAGTCATTCAATTATATCCGGGCGCGGCGCCGGGTTCTGAAAAGTGGACACACAAAGAGAAAGAATATTTCTCGAAAATCTGGAATACGCAGGTGGTCACCAATGTCGTACAACCGACTTTAACCTGGTATGCGCCTGAACCTGCGATGGCGAATGGAACTGCGGTCATCATTTGTCCGGGCGGCGGTTTCCATGCGCTCTCGATTAACAGCGAAGGCCTTGAGGTAGCGAAATGGCTTGCGGCGAAAGGCGTCACGGCGTTTGTTTTGAAATATCGTTTGGTGCCAACCGGCGAAGACGGCACTAAAGAGTTCATGGAAAAATTCACCAAAGGTAAGAGCCTTGACGATGAAAACGCGCCGGTCATTCCACTGGCGATTGCCGATGGTCGTGCGGCTGTCGCTTATGTTCGCCAACATGCAGCCGAGTTTGGCATATCACCGACGCGCGTCGGCTTGATGGGTTTTTCCGCAGGCGGCACGGTCACGGCTGGCGTAGTTTTTAATTACACGGCTGAAAGCCGCCCCGATTTTATAGCGCCAATCTATGCCTATATGGGAGCGATCAAAGAAACCACCGTGGCGCAGGACGCGCCGCCGATGTTTGTAGTCGCGGCGACCGATGACCAACTCGGGTTGGCGCCCGATAGCGTCGCGCTATACAGCAAATGGATGGCGGCGAAAAAGTCGGCTGAACTTCACCTCTATGCCAAAGGCGGACATGGTTTCGGCATGCGCAAACAGAACTTGCCGACTGACCAATGGATTGAACGTTTCGGCGAGTGGCTTGCCGTACAAGGACTTTTGAAAAAATAAAAAGGAAATTTCGTGAGTAAAGAGACGACTGAATTCAAATATGTGAAGTACCTCTGGCAGGATGCGGTCGCCGGAAAACTCCAGGGGCTAGACCGCCTGATCTATCGCTCGAATAAACTCGGCGAAGATTTGACGCTAACGAATACCGGCGGCGGCAACACCTCGTCGAAGTTGATGGAGATAGACCCGCTCACCGGTGAGGCGGTTGAAGTCTTATGGGTTAAAGGATCAGGCGGCGATCTGCGCACCGCAAAACGCGATGGCTTTGCGTCGCTTTACCTCGATAAAGTGCGCGCCATGAAACCGCTTTACCTGAATCACCCGGAGCGCGGCGCGAAGACCGAGATTGAAGACGCGATGTATCCGATGTACAGCCACTGCGTTTTCAACCTCAACCCGCGCGCCTGTTCAATTGATACGCCGCTGCACACCTTTGTTCCTTTCGCGCACGTTGACCATTTGCACCCGAACGCGGTGATTGCGATTGCCGCCAGTGTGAATCAAGAGCGGTTGTGCAAAGAGATTTTCGGCGACGAAATCATTTATGTGCCGTGGCAGCGACCGGGATTTGACATCGGACTACGGATTGAACAACTCATCAAAGACAACCCGCAAGCCAAAGGCGTATTGCTCGGTCATCACGGCATGAGTTCGTGGAGCCAGGACGATAAGACCTGTTATGAAACGGCGCTTGAAATTATTGACCGGGCGGCACGCTACATCGAAGAACGCGATAAAGGCAGCGAGACATTCGGCGGTCAACAATACGACGCACTTGCGGATGACGATAGAGAACGTACCCTTGCCGAAATCATTCCTTTTCTGCGCGGGCAGATTGCCGTGTATAAACGCTTCGTTGGCACTGTGCAGTCGGATGAAAAGATGTTGCGCTTTGTCAGCAGCCATGACGCCAGACGCCTTGCGGAACTCGGCACCTCTTGCCCGGATCATTTTTTACGCACCAAAATCAAACCTTTGTTTGTTGGTTGGAATCCGCAAAGCGGCGATATCGAAGCTTTGAAAAAAGCTATCAGTGAAGGGTTGATTGCCTATCGCAAGGATTACGAAGCTTATTACCATCGCTGCAAACACGCCGATTCGCCGGCCATGCGCGACCCCAATCCGACCGTCGTTTTAATACCCGGACTCGGCATGATTGCCTGGGGAAAAAATAAAAGCGAATCGCGGGTGACCGCAGAGTTTTACAACTGCGCCATTGAAGTGATGCGCGGCGCCGAAGCGATTGACCATTATGAAGCGATGGATCAACAGGAAGCTTTTGACATCGAATACTGGTTGCTCGAAGAAGCCAAACTCCGGCGCTTGCCGCCCGAAAAAGAACTCGACCGGCAAATCATCGTGATCATCGGCGCCGGCGCTGGCATCGGGAAAGCCGCCGCCCATCGCCTGGTCAAAGATGGCGCACATATCGTCTGTGTTGATTTAGACGAAGCCGCCGCCCAACAGACTGCGCAAGAGATTATTAATCAATACGGCGAAGGCATCGGGGTTGCCGGAACGGGCCTCAGCAATTGCGGCCCGGCGATTGGACTGGCTTGCGACATCACGAGTCGCGAAAGCGTCGCCGAGATGTTTAATCGGGTGATGCTGGCTTACGGGGGACTTGATGCGGTTGTCGTCACTGCCGGAATCTTTGTCCCACCCGACAAAGCCGGTCGTGTTGAAGATCACAAGTGGGCGCTCACCTTTAATATCAACGTCACCGGCGCCTACATAGTCGCCGACGAGGCTTTTAAAATTTTCAAAAGCCAGGGACTCGCGGGCAACATCGTTTTGACGACGAGCGCCAATGCTGTCGTCGCTAAAAAAGGTAGCCTCGCTTATGACACCAGCAAAGCGGCCGCCAATCACCTGGTGCGCGAACTGGCGATTGAAATGTCGCCGCTGGTCCGCGTCAATGCGGTAGCGCCGGCCACCGTTGTCAAAGGCAGCACCATGTTTCCGCGTGAGCGGGTGATGGCGTCGCTGACGAAATACGAAATTGCTTTTAGTGAAGCCGAATCAACCGAAATGCTGCGCGATAAACTCGCCGCTTTCTATGCGAAACGCTCACTGACGCAGTCGCCTATTGAACCCGAAGATCAGGCCGAAGCCATCTTCTTACTGGTATCCCAGCGGCTCGCGAAAACCACCGGTCACATCATCCCTGTAGATGGCGGGTTGCAGGATGGATTTTTAAGATAACGATGAAGTATGAACGATGAACGATGAACTGAAGAATGAAGGTTAAAGCTAAACCGGAAGGCGAGAAGTTCACCTCGCGTTTTTTGTTCATCGTTCATCGTTCATACTTCATACTTTTCCGAGGGGGAGATTATGTCCACACATTTTGAAATCGAAGACGGATTTATTGCCGAACAGAACCAGCAATTGAAAGATTGGGTTGAAGAAGACTTTGCCCATCTGGCGAAAAAATTGCGACGCAGGAATGTGGATATCGAAGATCTCACAACCCGCGCCGCGTCTTTTCGCGTCGCGGTTCCGTCGTGGGGCGTGGGAACCGGCGGGACGCGCTTTGCCCGCTTTCCCGGTCTGGGCGAACCGCGCGATATTTATGAAAAGCTCGAAGACTGCGCTGCCATTTTCAAACTGGTGCGTTCGACCGACGCGGTCTCTTTGCATATTCCCTGGGATAAGCCCGATAACGCCGCAACCCTCAAAGAGTTTGCTGAAAGACGCGGACTTAAATTCGATGCCATGAACTCGAATACCTTTCAAGACCAGGTCGGGCAGAAACTCTCCTACAAATTCGGCAGCCTCACGCATACGGATGCGGCAGTGCGCCGGCAAGCCATTGAACACAATATTGAATGTATTGAAATAGGCAAAACGCTCGGTTCCAAAGCCCACACCGTATGGATTGGCGATGGCGGGAATTTCCCCGGGCAGATGCACTTTCGCGGGGCGCTGGAACGCTACCTGGAAAGCGCCCGCGAAATTTACGCGGCCCTGCCCGATGATTGGCGAATGTTTATCGAGCATAAATTTTATGAACCGGCTTTCTATTCAACGGTGATTAATGATTGGGGAACCAGTTATTACTGCGCTCGCGAACTGGGCGAAAAAGCCTGTTGTCTGGTTGACCTCGGACATCACGCGCCGAACGTCAATATTGAAATGATCGTGGCGCGTCTCATTCAACTGGGTAAACTCGCGGGCTTTCATTTCAACGACAGCAAATACGGCGATGACGATCTGGACGCCGGTTCGATTAAACCATTCCAACTCTTTCTAATCTTCAACGAACTGGTTGATGCCGAGTTGAATGAATTAGAAAACTTCAATCCGGCGTATATGCTCGACCAATCACACAACGTCACAGACCCTGTGGAATCCTTGATGATGAGCGCCGTTGAACTCACCC
>JBIOWC010000918.1:0-9253 GCA_044868105.1 Blastocatellia bacterium | reverse complement strand
AGCATATAAAAGTGCTGAGACTTGAGGACTGTGTAAGGAGTTGCAAAGCTCTTCTTAGGCCGTCCTCAGTCCTCAACCTTGTGGACTATTATTATGGTAGAACTATTTAGAGACCCTCAAATTGATTGGATAGGCTCAAAGAAAATATTTATCGGAATAACCATTGCTTTAATGATAATTGGGGCAATTGCCGTTCAAACTCGCGGCTTCAAACTCGGTGTTGATTTTTCCGGCGGCACGTTAATGACGGTGCGGTTCAAACAAATGCCATCGCTTGACCAGATTCGTAGTGTCATCGGCGATGCGGGCATTGATACCAGAAATGTGGTTTTGCAACCCATCACCAATCGCCCGAACGAACTCATCATTCGCACTCCGCAAAAAGAAGGAACAACCGAAGCCGATCACCGGGTTGACGAAGATAAGCGAACCATCATTCGCGCTTTACAAAAACTCAATTCGGCAGGCGATGTGGCCGCTAATAAACTCAATATCAATTCGGTGAATGCCGAAGCCATTGAGCAAGAGTTGAGACAGGCCGACGCCGAAGGAAAACTCTTCGGAATTAGAAATCAGTTTTTTGCCGGAACCCATCCTTATCGCCAGGTGGGCGATCAGGTACTTGCTTATCGCGACAGCCAGTTGAAAGGCTTTGCGCAAGATATGAGCTTTGTCCAGTCGCTCAATCTGAGCGTGCAGAACTATCCGGAATTCGACGCCAATAAAGTCAAACAGGTTCTGCTTGATAAATTCTATGCCGGAAAAATTGATTTAAACCTCAATAGCACGACCGAAATTGAAGACGCCTTGATTCGCATCAACCCGCTGGGCAATGGCGATGTCAACGCTTATTCAGTCGCCGCCAAAGCCATTACCAAATACCGCACGGATAGAAATGGGGTCATCAACAATCTCGAAGAGATTCAAACCCAGGATGTCTCGGCCGATTTATTATCCAAGATGGGTCCGTACTTTACGACCGGCGGTTGGTCGGTCATTTCAGCCGACATCGTCGGCCCGCAAGTCGGCGCAGATTTACGCAACCGCGCCATTTATGTGACGCTGGCCGCGCTGGCGGGCATGCTGGTTTACATTGCCTTTCGTTTTGAGTGGATCTATGGTGTGGCCGCCGTGCTCGCGGTCTTTCACGATGTCATGATTACCCTGGGTTTATTCAGCCTTTTCGGTTGGGATATTGATTTGACGGTCGTGGCCGCCCTTCTCACCCTGGTCGGTTATTCAATGAATGACACCATCGTTATCTTTGACCGCATCCGTGAGAACCTGCGCACCAGAAGGCGTGAGAACCTCGTGCAAATTACTAATGACGCGATTAATCAAACGCTTTCAAGAACCATCATCACCTCAGGGCTGACATTTTTATCTGTTGTCGCCATTGTCCTGTTTGGCGGCGATGTCTTAAGAGGGTTCGGACTGGCGCTTACTATCGGAATTATTATCGGTTCCTATTCATCAATCGCGGTAGCCAGCCCCATTATGTTATGGTGGGAATATCTCACCAAGAAGAGTGCCAAGCCAACCGCCGCAAGCGCTGGCGCAGCGCGCGCGGCCTAGGGTTTCAGGCCCCGTCATAAGGCGCTAGCCCGTAGCGGAAGTTGGGCGACAAAGTGACTTAAATTGTTGTTAAATTTAGGCGGCGCTCTTTCGCAACCCTGAAGCAGCAGGGTAATAATTTTGTGAGTTTTCAGGTTTAAGAGGTAGTGGTCAGATAGGCTGTCAGGCTCATTTGCTCCTTGACCACAGTGGAACTTTCAATCTCTCAAGTAGCATTCATCAGCAGAGCGGATTATTCAAAAGCGGTCCGCGGGTCAAGGCTGACATCCTTCATCGTTCACCACTTTCCGGTTGAATCCGGTTGCCATGATTTGGCAATCTCGTTCATACTTTAGGGGCGCTTCATTCCCCGATATTGACGAGTTGCTGGGCTGGCGCAGATTCGGGTTTTGGCGTCGATCGGTCGGCGGTCTGAGCCAACTCCTTGGCGTTCAAAAGCGCTGTTTTTGAAGGCATTTTTCCAAGCAAAAAATCAAATTTCACGTTTGTTCATTATCAATTTTTAAATCGTTGGAACAAACATCGCTGAGGCGGTGTCAAAAGGTTTGGAAGCTTAAAATCATCTTGACTTGATGGGAAGGCGAGTAGTAGACTCTGCCCGTTTTTCAACCAGACTTTAGGCAAAAAGCTTCACAACCAATTTGATAATCAAAACTGTGAAAAGTTTTTGCTTGATGCCGCCTTTGTCTCTTAGGCGGGAGAGAGTCTTGGCAGGTTTAATCGGATAGCGACTGTTTAGCCCTCAAGTCAATTCGCCCGAATTGACTGAAGTGCGCTGACCCGTCCATCTAACCAAAACTGCTTATCATCTCATCGCCAATAATTCGGAGGTAATATTCAATGTTCGATAACTTAGTCGAATCCTCAGCGGGCAAAAGGAAATCCAATCGCGGGACTTTCTTTCTATTGACCGCGTTTATTTGGATAGCCTTATTGACGAGCGCGATCATTTACGGGGTCTATGCCTTTGACGCGAAACTCAATGAGCAGTTTGAGCAGTTGACTTTGCTGGCGCCGCCGCCGCCGCCGCCACCGCCGCCGCCGCCGCCGCCGCCCGCCGCTTCTCAACCAAAAGTGACCAAGGTTGAAGCGCCAGTCGGATTCGTTGCGGCAAAAGAGCCGCCCAAAGAGATTAAACCGCCTTCTAAAACCCCGCCCAGCATTCCCCGCACGGGTGGAGTCGTTGGCGGAGTTGAAGGTGGTGTACCGGGTGGTGTACCGGGTGGTGTACCGGGTGGTGTAGTTGGAGGCGTTCCTGGTGGCAAGGGTGAAGGAGAACCGCCGCCGCCGCCGCCGCCGCCGCCCAAAGAAGAGCCCAAGCCGGAACCGCCGAAGGTGGTTCGTAAATCCGGCGGTGTATTGACCGGTTCAGCGACGCGTCGCGTCGAACCAACCTATCCACCACTTGCAAAGGCTGCGCGAGTCAGTGGCGCAGTCGTGGTTGAGGTGACGATTGATGAAGCAGGAAACGTGATCTCAGCAAGACCCCTTTCCGGGCATCCGTTGCTGAAAGACGCAGCAGCAGCAGCAGCGCGTGGTTGGAAATTTACGCCAACCCAACTGAGCGGTCAGCCGGTCAAAGTTATCGGCACAATCACGTTCAACTTTAACCTGTAATCTCATTATCGAGCCGTAGGCCTTCGCTTACGGCTCACGGACTAACAATTTAAGTTATTAATCTGATTTGGAGGGTTTCAACCAATGCTACTATCGAATTTATGGCTCGGAGCTAACAAGCTCGCGTTTTTAGTGTTGCTACAAGAAAAAGGCGGAGAAGCTACGGGAACCGAAGACTTCTCATTACTCGGTATGATCCGCAAAATGCAATGGCCTGCCATTGTCGTGGCTATCGTTTTGATGATCATGAGCATCTACTCAATCGCCATCATGGTTGAGCGCTGGCTAACCTACAACGCCGCCAAAAATCAATCGCGACAATTTGCACCGAAAGTCGCCCAAGCGCTTCGTGAAAATCGTATTGATGAAGCGATTGCCATCTCTGACCGTCACAAAAAATCTCATCTGGCGATGGTTGTCAATGCCGGTCTTCAAGAGTTCCAGGCGCATCAAGGCGGCTCAGATATTTCCGGCACCACCATGGAAGCCGCGCGTCGCGCCTTGCAACGCTCTACCGCATTGAAATCGGCTGAACTCAAACGCGGACTTTCGGGTCTTGCGACCATCGGTTCAACGGCTCCGTTCGTCGGCTTGCTCGGAACGGTTATCGGTATTATTTCGGCATTCCAGGGTATGAAATCGGCAGAAGGAACCGGGATCTCGGCAGTCGCCGGCGGTATTTCCGAAGCGCTGGTTGAAACCGCCTTCGGTTTGCTCGTGGCCATTCCTGCCGTCTGGGCGTTCAACTATTTCCAGAGCAAAGTTGAAGCATTCAACATCGAGATGGACAATTCTTCATCCGAACTTATTGATTACTTCATCAAACGCTCCGGCGACCATAAGTAAGCGACTTGTAGTTACGTTGAAGTATTTGCCAAATTAATCGAGGTGGAGATGCCGCGCGGGCTTTCGAGAATAGCGCGGCGCTCTCCTGATGGAGGATTTTTTTATGGGCATGGCAGTTGGCGGCGGCGATAGTGGACTCGTTGCCGATATTAATGTCACACCACTCGTCGATGTGATGCTGGTTCTGCTGATTATCTTTATGGTGGTTGCACCCTTGTTACAATCAGGGGTCAGCGTTGCATTACCACAATCAAAAAACCCTGAACCCGATCCGAATATTATTAAGGATACCTCAGCCGTCATCGCGCTTCCGGCTGAAAATCAGTTCTATATCGGGAAAGAGCCGGTTCGTCAGGAAGATATTCCAACGAAAATCAGAAACTTATTGAAAGACAAACCGGCAGATGAACAGATTGTATATGTTAAAAGCGGCAAAGCTGTTAAGTATGGTACGGTCGTTGATGTGATTGACAAAATACGTGAAGCAGGTTTTGACCGCATCGGACTGGTTGCCGAAAAAGAACGCGACGCCACGGCTCCGGAAGGTTCTCAGCAGTAGAGCGTGGAGGTAAAAGTGACTGGTTGCGGAAGCACCCAAGCATCCGCTAAAAATTTACTTATCTAAGGAGGATGTTGTCGATGGCCTAATATCGGCGACAAAATAAAAGATGGCACATGGAGAACAAGAAGAAGGGTTAAGCAGTAAGAAAGTTGGTATCGCGCCACCTAATATTAATATGACTCCACTCATAGACGTACTGCTCGTCTTGATTATTATCTTTATGGTCATTCAGCCGCGCAGAGAGGCGAAGTTTGAATCCAATATTCCGCAAAAACCTGAACAAACTGATAATTCGCCGGTTCCGCCATCCGATTTGCTGATGGTCGAAATTGATTTATCAGGGAGCGGGCTTGACCAGAATGTCAAACTCAATTCCAAACAGATGACCTTGATTGAGCTTGGCACAACCCTCAAGGATTTGCTTGAACAACGTCCCGATAAAACGGTTTTCGTCAAAGGACCAAAGGACAAGCAGTATGGTGATGTGGTCAGTGTGATTGACACGCTTAAAGGAGCTGGCGCAGAGCGCATTGGGCTTCAGATAGACTTTTTACAATAGCGTACAGGAGGATTTTGTCGTGCAGAGAAAACCGAATCTCAAACTCCTCATCCCGATGTTTATCGGGATGCTTGCAATGATGTTTGCAACTCAAGGATGCGGCGTGATTAATAAATTGCGCGCCAAAGATAAGCTCAATCAAGGCGTTCGCGAATTCAATAAAGGCAAATATGATACGGCTCAACAATTCTTTGCCCAGGCCTTGGATTTGTCTCCCGAGATGACCAACGCACAACTCTTTTATGCCCGTGCTTTGAATGCGCAGTTTGACCAGAACCTCACGGAAAAATTGGGTTTGGATACCGTCAAAGCCTACGACACAATTTTGGCAAACGGTACGAATGATGCCAAAGCGGTAGATACAGCCCTGGCGTTGCAAGCCAATGTTTATAAACAACTCAGCCAGATTAGCGATAGCAAGAGTCAAGAGTATAAAGATAAACAACACGAAATCTTGATAAAACGTGCGGAGTTGCCTTCAGCTACCACCCAAGCAAAAGCTGATGTTTATTACACGCTTGGCGTCGATATGTGGAAGACGTCTTATGATATGGGTTACGGTTATGTGAGCAAGAAGCAACCCATTCCGCCCGACGTGCAAAACAAGATGAAGCCCACCATTCAAAAAGCTCATGAATATTTGCAAAAGGCGGTTTCGGTTGACCCGAATTATGCCAATGCTTACTTCTACAACAAGCTCGTTTACATCGAAGATACCAAGGTCACAAGCGACCCGGCAAAAATAAAAGAGTTTGTGCAAAAGCAAGAGGAAAGCCAAAAACAGTACATGAAGATTCAAGAACAACAGAAGGCGCAAGCGGCGGCCAACCCGGCCGCTACCCCAACGCCATCTCAATAAGTTGTCCTATCTCCTGTACGAAAAAATCGGGTGACGCTCTCGCAAGAGCCGTCACCTTTTTTATTTCACTTATTGAATCGTAAACAAAAATGCGTGGGTAAAGCTTGTGACTTTCGCCGTCGTCCTCTATAACCTTTCAAGATAGGTTTTCAAGCAAGCCAACCGCTTGCTTCTTTCTGTTTTTGACATAAACTAAAAATAAACCGATAGTTGCAATTATGATTCGCTTTGAGAGCATAGTAGAAAAGGTCAAGAAGAATCACCCGAACGCGGATGAGGAGATGATGCGGCGGGCGTACCTTTTCTCTGCGCGTCAACACCGCGGGCAAATCCGCAAATCCGGCGAACCCTACCTGGTTCATCCCTTGGAAGTTGCCAATATTATTGCCGACCTGAAACTTGACCCGATTTGTGTTGTCACCGGGCTTCTACATGATGTGGTTGAAGACACCGGCACGCCGATCGAAGAGATTGAGGAATATTTTGGCAAAGAAGTGGCGCATCTGGTGGACGGGTTGACGAAAATTTCCAAACTGAAGCAGGCCTCCCCTGAAGAACGCCAGGCGCAAAGCATTCGCAAAATGCTGCTCGCTATGGTTGATGATGTGCGCGTTATTCTGGTGAAACTGGCTGACCGTCTGCACAATATGCGCACCCTCGAACATCTGCCAAGCGAAAAACAAAAACGCATTGCGCAGGAAACTTTTGATGTTTATGCGCCGATTGCCCATCGTTTGGGTATGAGCAAGGTGCGCGGCGAGCTTGAAGACCTGGCATTCAAATATCTTGAGCCTGAGGATTATAAAAAGCTGAAAGACTCGGTTGAAAGCCGTCGTGAACGCCTGGAAGCTTATTTGGAAGATATTAAAGGTCGCATCGCCAAACTGCTTACCGATGCAGGGCTGTCAAAAATCGAAATTGAAGGGCGATTGAAAAGACTTTATTCCATCTACTTAAAACTCAAACGTCAGCATATTGATATAGACCAGGTTTATGATTTGGTCGCCATTCGCATCATTACCGATTCGATTAAAGATTGTTACGCGGCGCTCGGCGTCATTCACACCGCCTGGAAGCCCATTCCCAGCCGTTTCAAAGATTGGATTGCCATCCCGCGCGAAAATTTCTATCAATCGCTGCATACCTCAGTCGTCGGCGATAAAGGGCAGGCTTTTGAAGTCCAAATTCGCACCAAAGAGATGCACCTGATTGCCGAAGAAGGCATTGCCGCGCATTGGAAATACAAAGAAGGACGGCGTGGAACGCACACCGATGAAGACGAGGCTTTTTTGTGGCTTAAACGTCTGGTTGAATGGCAACAAGATGTTAAAGAAGCCGATACGCATGAGTTTATGGATTCCCTGAAACTCGACCTCTATCCGAAAGAGGTTTATTGCTTCACCCCGAAAGGCAAAGTGATCGAGTTGCCGCGCGGAGCCACCCCTATTGATTTTGCCTTCATGATTCATACGCAAGTCGGCATGACCTGTGTCGGAGCCAAGGTTAACGGGCGTATCGTGCCGTTGAAATACAATCTTCGCAATGGTGATGTCGTTGAAATTTCCACTTCGCCAACATCGCATCCTTCCCGCGATTGGGTGAACTTTGTTAAAACGCCTCGCGCCCGCAACAAGATTCGCCATTACCTGGCGGAAAACGAACGCTCAACGGCAATTGAGGTCGGCAAAAAGATCTTTGAAAAAGAGGCTGAAAAATATAGCCTCAAGTTGAAAAAGCTTTTAGCAAACGGCGACCTCGAACGGGTCGCCTCCGATTACGGCGTTGCCAGAGCCGAAGATTTGCTGGCCTCTATCGGTTATGGAAAGACCCTGCCGCGCAGCGTGATTGCGAAATTACTGCCGCCGGAACGGGCTCAGGAATTAGAAGAGACTAAAGGACCAACCTTCAAACAGGTCATTAAAAGCGCCCTCGGATTGCAAGATCGCATCGCTGTGAAAGGCACTGATGATATTATGGTTTACCGCGCGCGTTGTTGTAATCCGATTCGTGGCGAACAAATCATCGGTTACATTACGCGCGGCAAAGGAGTAGCCGTACATTCAACCCGCTGCCCGAACATGCCGAGTCTCATGGTCAATCCCGAACGGTTGATTGAAGTTGAATGGATGAAAGCCGATGGTGAAAAATCGGCGGCCTATGCGGTAACCATGCGTTTAGTTACCGAAGACCGCCCCGGAATGCTGGCTGATGTTACTCAGGCAATTGCCGGAATCGGCACCAACATCCGAGACATTCGCGCCGGGGTTGACAGCGAAGGGCGAGGACAATTGGTTGTCACTTCTGAGATTTTTGATTTGAAACACCTGGAACGATTGACCGGCGTATTGAAATCCGTAAAAGGAGTAATGAATGTTGAACGAATGGGCAGCGAAGAGTCCGCCGCCTAAAGCACTATCTTTTCATTTTCCTGCCGATTAACAGTACTCGAATTCAAAAACCAACCCCCTTCGCTCAGCTCATCAAGTTGGACAAGCGCATTTTCATTTGAGATAATTTGCAATTTCGATAATGCAATTGATTCTTATCTGTGGAGACTCACAAGAATGAAAGAGCGTGTGCAGACCGACAAGGCGCCAAAAGCCATTGGTCCCTATTCTCAAGCCATCAAAGCCAACGGAATGCTCTTTGCCTCGGGACAGGTGCCAATTGATCCGGCCACCGGTGAAATCATTGCCGGAACCATTGCCGAACAGACCAGGCAAGTTTTGAAGAATTTGCAGGCCGTGCTTGAGGCCGCAGGCACTTCGTTAGAGCGGGTTGTCAAAACCACCGTATTTCTTGCGGATATGAATGATTTCACTGAGATGAATGAGACCTACGCGGGCTTTTTCAGTGAGGTGCCCCCGGCGAGGTCAACCGTTGAGGTATCACGCCTGCCACGAGATGCGCGGGTTGAAATTGATGTGATTGCCTTGTTATAGGTAGGAGAATTTCAAATCTCAAATTCGGTTGCTACACTTGAACAAAATTTGAGATTTGAAATTCGAGATTGAAAATTACGCAGCTTTGACAACTTTACCGGCTTTCAAACAGCGGGTGCAAACTTTCAAGCGCTGCACACTACCGGCGACGTTTGCGCGAACCGCTTGTAGATTCGGCTCAAAGCGACGACGGGTGCGATTATTGGCGTGCGAGACGCGATTTCCAAATTGCGGTCCTTTACCGCAGACATCACAGCGTTTAGACATTGTCGTACTCCTCGGTTAAGAAATAT
>JBIOWC010000917.1:0-4717 GCA_044868105.1 Blastocatellia bacterium | reverse complement strand
CCCCCCCCCGACTTTGGAATTTAAGTTATGGAATGGATTAATTGACCACTCCTTGGGGCGTTCTTCTCGGCGCGCGCGTCGGCGGGCGCGAGAGCGGATTTGAGCCGCCACCGCCACCCGGCACGGGGCTTGCGCCATCGGCAGCATTCAAACCGAGCGCCGTATTAATGACAGCTTCATAGATGGTAATTTTGCCGGCTTTCTTGAGTTGTTCTTTGGTCGCGTCAAGGTGCGCCTGATACATATCGCCGCGCTTGGTTTGCAGTAATTTGTCCTCAATGCTCTTGCGCTCTTTTTGAAAAGCTTCGCCCATATCCGCGTCTTTGCGAGAAACAGCGGCAACGATGACATATTTTTCGCCATCCTCAACTTTGATGGGTTCGTGCCAGACTTCACCGGCTTTTAATTTGTAAATCGGTTCGCGTTGTCCTTCATCCACCAGCGAACCGAGTGAATCGCTGGACTTCATACCGGCGCGTTCATCGGTTTTCATCTTGATGGCATCACCGGCCGATTTCATGGCTTCCGGGGTTGTCGCTTGCGCAACCTTGCGCGCCTGTTCGAGCGCTATCTCTTTGGCTTTTACCTGACGATATTTATCTTCAACTTTGGCCCTCACCTCTTCAAACGTGGCGTCGTGCGGGTCGCGGCGGTCGGTGAATTGGGCAACCGCAAAGCCATTGTTAACATTCAAGCGTTCGCTGATGTCGCCGGTGTTTTGCATATCGAACAAGGCGGTGTCGATGTCGGAATAGGAGCCCAGATCAGGAAGGGTTTCGCCTTTGGAAAAGTACGGCGTTTCTTTAACGGAGGCGATTGCCAGGCCGTATTTTTTATTAATCTCATCAACCACCGCCTGAGCATTCTTCGTCTCTTTCATTTTATTCAAGGCTTCGTCGGCGATTTCAACACCCTTGGTATAGCCTTTTCGCGTGCGAGCTTCTTTTAACAGATCGGGTTTGGCTTCTTCAAACGAAGGCAATTTGCGGTCGGTGACTTTCAAAATATAAAACTTATCGCCTTTGCGAATTGGCGAACTGACCTCATCTTTTGCCATGGTGAAGACGCGGTTGAGCGGGTCATCGCTTTCGCGTTTGGTATCTTTGCTTATGTATCCCAAATCGCCGCCGCTGGCTTTGGTCTTTGCATCTTCGCTGACTTCACGCGCCAGCTTGGCGAAATCTTCAGCGGATTTACCATCTTCGCCTTTGGCGCGTTTAACGATTTCGTCGGCTCGCTTCTGCGATTCATCAACGGGTGCGCCGCCGGTCTCGCTTCTCTTGGCAACTACGTTTGGCGCCGTTAGCACGATTTGGCTGACGCGAACCTGTTTAATGTGACTTTCAGGACGGAACTCGTTTTTGAGTTCGTCATCGGAAATCTGCACCGCTTCACCGGCTTTCGCCTGATCAATAAAGAGGTATTGCGCTTTGCGTTGTTCGCTGGCAATCCGAAAATCGTTTTTGTTCTGCTCAAAATAAGCGCGCAGGTCCGGGTCATTCAACACCACTTGTGAGCGGAATTTGTCGGCTTCGACTTCAACCCAGCGAAAGGTAAATGAGGTGTTGTTGCGCCGGTAATCGTCTTCGACTTCCTGAGGCGACACTTGGGCGGCGGCCGAGACAAAGGCGCGCAATTTTTCTTCCATAATCGAAGCGCGCAGATTGTCTTCAAATTCCACCGGATTGGTTCCGGCTTGTTGTAAGCGCAAGCGATATTGTTCGCCGCCGGGCCAAGGCGCAAACATTTGTTTGAGTCGTTCCTGAACCTCCGCGTCCGTGGCGCCGAAATTATTCTGTTCGGCCTCGTATTGCACCATATGTTTGCGAATCAAGTTGTCAATGACTTGCTGCCCGTAGGTTTCATAGACCGTCTTCATATTGGGTTGTTGAGTTTTGCCTTGTCCGGCAGCCATCTGTTGCCCGTAGAGGTTGAGGGTCGAACGAAACTCTTTAACGGTGACTTTGCGATTGAGAACTTTGGCTATCGCGTCTTCATCTTCGGCAGACCCGGAACCAATCAGCCCCGAACGCATACCGGGCGCAAAAAAGCCGATTAAGCCGATAGATAGGGCGGCGACGAAAATAATCAATAACGCTTTGCGCGAGCGGTCGCGCCTGTTTAAAAACTTCAACATAAAATTTATTGCCTCCGAAAAGTTACTTCGATTGCGGTGTGAGAAAATCACCCCCGTAAAGAAACGATGATTGTAGTAGAAAGCCTCGAAAGTTGACAACCACAGGTTGATTTGGTGATAGGTTGAATTCGTCTGCAATTAGATTTTTCTTTACGGATAACCCGGGTATTAAGGCCTGATTTTTGGCAATGAAGGTATAGCGATTGTAGTAGCAGAAACTAGCTTGAGCGTAAGGTTTAAGTTAATTGCCGCATTTAAAGTGACTATCTATCTGGGTATTTTTATTCACATGATGATTTTTCCGGCATCATAATAGCCCAAATTTTCCATTCGCCTTTTTCTTGATATAGCTTGTGTTCTTGTTTATAAAAATGTCCAGCTTCATCTGAAACTTGGGTTATTACCGTTGCCCTTTTCCCTTTGATAGATTCACAAAGGATTTTGCGTATCTCTATTTTTCCTTCGTAGATAATTTTTGCGTTTTCTGTATGATATGCTTGTGAAGAAGAAACCACACCGTCGGTATTAGTTATCAGTTTGTTGGCTTTCTCGATCTCTCCCTTTAAGGATAATTCGTAATAAAGCTCTACAGTTTTGATAGGAGTTAGTGTTGTTTGTTTCTGAGTAACACTTGCAATAATATTTTTTTCATTGGCAGGGTAAATAAGAATAAAGTTAGCTAAAACAGTTAGGGTGACGATTAGCAAAGTTCGTAAGATTTTACTTAGCATAATAATTAACCTCTTTCAAAGTGCATATTATTTCAAGTGAATTTAATTCACCCTCCTATGTTTAGCAAGTTAGGATTCAATTCACTCAATGAGGCTTAAGACACATAAAACCAGCGACTTTAACATACTCACGGTTTTTGTTGAGGTGTAATTCTAGCGTAGTTTTGAGCCTTTGCATTAGCAGCAATTCGGGCTTGGTTGTTTACATGAGTTACAAGATTTTCCGCATCGGCAGCCGAAAGTGCCCTTGTTGCCATTCTGGTTATAGTTGCACCCTGGCTCGAATATAAGACTTCTGCAGGTGCATTAATTGTAGTTTTTTGAAGTGCTTCAAAAGCATATCCTGAATAAGTGATAGCTTGCGCATCTCTTTGTCGCTGGCTTGCAAGCTGAGGAACCTGGGTATATTCATTTGTGTTGGTTTGACTGTCGGTGCGTGATTTTTTTTGCGCAAGCGAGCTATTGTATTCTCCGCCACCTGTAGCAGGCTTGTCACCTCCAACGCCACCTGATCCTTTAACACCATCTGTTTTCTGCACTTCCTGAGTTCCGGAAACTGATGATTGTGATGACTGTTTACTTATCTCTGCATTACCATTTCTTTCGGTAAGAATACTTACCATCGCTGAAGCATAGTATAGCTCATAGTTTACTTGATAAAGATTTTCCAAAATAGCTTGTGCTTCCAAAGAGATTTGCTGCGTCGCAGGGTTAGTAATAGGAATTGAACCCGACAGGGTTTGAACTTCATTCCAAGTCAAGGTAAGAATACCCAAGGGTATTGGCGCAGATGGCGGAGAAGGTATCTCTGTTTGATTTGTGGTTTGTTGTTGATTCTGGGCTTCATGTCCTGTGGGGTCCGAATATTTCGTCGGGTTGTTCATCACATAGGCATACAGATTCAATGATTGGGGATTGCTTGGCGATCCGGCTACGGAATCCGCGCTCATAAATCTGCCGGATGTAGATGAACAATATCTGGCTTGAGCGAAATCCAAACCGCTCTCTGCGTCGCGCTCGTGTCCGGTGTATTTCTGCCTGAGGTTACTGACGACCGAGTACATCATCGCCGTCGTTCGGCCGCCGATGCCGGCTCCTAGTTCGCTCCCAAAGGGTAAGTAATCAAAGCGCGTTGTCACGGCACCCGTAGCGTCGGTCACCACTCGCGTTGACCCCAGTTGATCGGCCGTCAGGTACTTCGTTTGATAGTTTCCGCTTGATGCGCCGCCGCCGCTGTCATACTCGGCAATTAAACGCCCCGCCGCGTCGTACACACAGACTAACGCCGTTCCCGTCGGGTTGATTTTCTTCACCCGCCGTCCATCTCCGTCATACTCATACCTCGTCGTCTGCGCATTAGTGGTGAACTCAATCTGGTGATTTTCGCCGTCATAAGCGTAGCTCTTACTCGTCGGCGAGGACGGTTCTTGGGTGAGGTTTCCCGCGTTGTCATAGCTATACCCTTGCCCGGCTTGATAGCGATTCGTCGTGGTGTTGGGGTCAAATAACGGATTGGCTTCCAAAACATTCGGGGTCGTCTGCGTAGAATTCGTGTTGAAATTGCGGTTGCCGAACCGGTCGTAAATAAACGTCTGTTTCCACTGTTGCGCCTGTCCGCCGGTTGTCTTCTCTTCTGCTGTAAGCAAGCGATTGCACTGGTCGTAGGTATAACTCTCGGTGACATCCAACGCGCCGCTGATAAGAATGCGTTGCCCTTCGACATTGCCGTTGTTCTTTGTCGCATCGAGCGCCGCGCCGACTCTCACCCCATAGGTATAATCGAGCTCCAAGGCGCTCGATGGATTACTCGCTGTGCCGAGTTTGATTTGCGTCGGTTGCAAGCGCGAAT
>JBIOWC010000916.1:0-2707 GCA_044868105.1 Blastocatellia bacterium | reverse complement strand
AAACCCACGCTCGAACGCGTTCCGGGCTGCTCTTAGTAAACGCCTCTTCCCTTCGGTGCGCGCCTCTGAAACCCGCTTGAATAATGTTAAAAATTATTCTCAACCTGTCCAAATAAGTAACAAGTTATAGGTTTTTTCGAGTGAAGAATGGGTTGGGGGTTTTCATTTTATTTTCAAATTAAAACCCTGGCTTCCCTATTCAGGTGGGTCCAACCGCTTAAATCATCAAGCCATTTGTGTCCGTCATTTTGGCATAACTGTTGCTCTAAGGAATGAAGGCAAGACTACAGCGTTTGTTCTTCCACAACCAGGTAAGCGGGCAAACACTTATTGAGCTCTTCTTTTCCCCGCGAGTTACGTTTTGCCCGGTTGTGCCTCCGAAACGATACTTTACCTGCGACGGGTGTAGCGATGAAGGAAAAGAATGGTTTACTGATTAACCCTATCTGCGTGAAGCTGACCGCAGCGAGGTTAGCTGATTTAGAAATTTCCTTATCCTGCAAGGCCCGCGCTTCCGCAAGAAATTTAAGTATGGGTAACAAAAAATTAAATCCATTGCAATCGAGCGGCAATCCGGCGGCCGGGTTTTCGATGATCGAAACCGTGGTCGTCTGTCTGATTATCGCTACCATTATCGCTTTTGCTTTGCCGAATATCAGCAATTCAATCAAAGCCTATCGCCTGAGGAATACGGCCGACCATATGGCGGAGCGCGCCGCCGCGGTTCGCGCTTTAGCCATGGCGAAGAATAAGAACGTCACCTTCTCTTTTAACAATAGCACCAATCAATACGGATTTGATTTTACGGGAACCAATGGCGATGGCACTCCCGATACCATAGACCCGGATGAACAGGCTGCCGGAGTGCCCCTGACGAGCTATTTTTTTGAGACCTTGCCGGACGGCGTGACCGCCACCTTTCCGAATAACTTGCCAATAAAAGTAACCTTTAATTCTCGCGGCGAACTGCCCATTGGCGCGGCCGAACAACTTATTACGCTGCAAAGTTCCGGTCGAACGGTCAAGGTGCGCATCAATTTGCGCGGCAAAATCAGCGTCGAATAATCAGGACAAAGACTATGAGCCAGATAAATTTCAAATCTTCTGCAGACAATACGAAAGGCTTCTCGGTGATAGAAGTCATGATTGCGATTGTCGTGCTTTGCATCGGGCTGGTTTCGATTGTTGCGGTTTCCGCATATATCTCGCGCTCGAATAATATTTCAAATCATAAGAATTTCTTGGCGGCGGTGGCGCAGGATCAAGTTGATCGGTTGCGGTCAACAGTGTGGTCAAAAAGTCAGGAAGGTTCGATGATAACCACAGGCGGCACCTTAACCACAACCACGGCGAATTCCGCCGGACAGGATAACGCAACGCCTTATCTTTATACCTTAGACCCGAACAATCCCCACCATGCGACGGTGGCTAAAACCCCGATCGGCGATGTGGATGTCAGTTGGGCCGTCCGACAAGGGGGAACCTCTGACCTGCGTTATGTCACCATTAAAGTTTTGCAAATGAATCCCATTCCGCAAATGAAAAATGGCTTTACCATCACGACCATCATCACCAGACAGGATTAGGAGTTATACGACCATGAAACCAGCAAGTAATCAGAGCGGCTTTTCGTTAATGGAACTCGTCATCGGCTTGATGTTGATTACCGTCGTCACGGGCGTCTCGATCTCGCTGCTCAACCGTTTCCAGACCTCTTACCGCTATGAAGAAGCCTATGCCGATGCCCAACGAAATGCGCGCTTTGCGCTTTCCCGATTGAATGAAATTATTCGCAGTGCCGGGACTAATCCGACGGGCAAGATGACCGTCAATGAATCCGATTTTGCCGTTTTAATTTCGCCAACCACTTCCGGCACCGCTTCGACGGCCAGCTCAATTCGCTTAAAAAGTGATTTAAACGGCGACACCTTAAATACCGCAAATATCTCGGCCAATTCTGACGTAATTGTGACCTCCGAAGACGTCACCTTACGTTTGGACGCGGTCAACCGGCGAATTATCATGGATGACAACACAGTCTCTCCGGTCCAGAGCATCACGATTGCCGATAATATCATCAGCTTATCGTTTACCGACCCGAACGGTTCGACCCGAACCAATAAAACCATCATCGTCAATCTGGTGGCCGTCCCCAACGGCATTCAGCAAGGCGACAAGCGTTATCGTGAAGTCGCTTATTCGGGGGCGATACGACTCAGAAACCGATAAACGGTAGAGATTTCTGCGAGAAAGGAATAAAACGATGAACCATATACCTGTAACGCATAAACCGAGTGAGCGCGGCGTCGCTTTAATACAAACTTTATTGATTATGGCTTTATTGCTGGCGATGGTGATGGGCATCAGCCTCACCGCCGTTTCCGAGCTGGGCGTGAGCAACACCTATTCAACCCAGACCGTCGCGATACAGGCGGCCGAAGGCGGCTTAAATCACGCCTTATGTCTCATCAAAAATTATAAAGGTTCGGACTTCTCAACCCTGCTGGCTTTGCGCGGCACGGTCAATTCCGATTACCTATCCGGCAACAACCCGTTTGTTAGCGCCAACGCCGCTCAGTTTGAAACCGGCTCAGTGATGATTGACCCGGCCGACGTCAATCATCCCAATCTCGGCACGCAACTCAAAGACGGCGTGACCGGAGCCGCGGTTGATGGCGCCTATTACCGAGTCAGCCTGATTGATGAT
>JBIOWC010000915.1:0-8925 GCA_044868105.1 Blastocatellia bacterium | reverse complement strand
ATAAGGCTCATGCCATCGGTCGGCCGGAATGATGCCTTTATAAGCAAGGGCCGCATCGTTGATAATCGCGAGGATTTCGTCAAAGTCCTGGTCAGTTGATTGTCGGATCATACGACTCTCCGGTAAGTTCAAAGTCGAATTTCACTTGCCGGTTGATTGCGCTCGTAAATCAACCGCAAGCCTTCAAGCGTCAAATCCTGGTCAATGATCTCAATCAGCCGTGAGCCTTTGCCAATGAGTGAGGCGAGCCCGCCGGTAGCCAGCACGCGCGGTTGGTCGCCCAGTTCATCAACCATGCGTTCGAGAATGCCATCAACCAGACCGATACTGCCGAAATAGAGTCCCGATTGCACACAGGCGGTCGTATTGGTGCCAATTACTTTTTCGGGATGGCGAATATCTACGCGATATAAACGCGCCGCGCGTTGAAAGAGCGCGTCGGCCGAAATCTGTATGCCGGGACAGATAACGCCGCCAATGAATTCGCCTGGTTTTGACACGACATCGAAATTCGTGCTGGTGCCGAAATCCACGATGATGCACGGGCCGCCATATTTTTCATAAGCGGCGACGGCATTAACGATTCTATCCGACCCGGCTTCTGCCGGGTTATCAATCAGCACCGGCATACCGGCATTCGCCGTACTGACAAACAAGGGCCTGAGACTAAAAAACTTTTCCGCCATCTTGAACAGCGTGAAATCGAGCGGCGGCACGACCGACGAAATCGCCATATCGGTAATCGTTGTTGAAGGCAAATCGCAAAGGTGCAAAAGCGACCGACACATCATGCCATATTCATCAACCGTGCGTTGCCGTTCGCTCGTCAGTCGCCAACTTTGCACGAGGTTCGCCCCGTCATACAGACCCAGCGTGGTATTGGTATTTCCTACGTCAAGAACTAAAAGCATGTTTTGAACGATGAACGATGAACTGAAATAAAATCAGTAATTCATTGTTCATCGTGCCTTTCTTAAACTGATGTCGCCTGAAACTATCTCGCGTATGGAACCGTCGTCAAGCTGTACGAGTAAGGCGCCGCTTGCGCTTAAGCCTCGCGTGATGCCTTCGGTGACGGAATTTCCTGAAATAATGCGAACCCTGGCGCCGTCGGCAAAGCTTGAAAGCGCTTGCCAGCGACGCCTAATTTGTTCGGGCGCGGTGAGCGCCAGCGGATACCAGTCATTGAGTCGCGCGAGCAGGGGTGGCAAAAAATCATCGGGCGTCAGGTTCAGCTCGGATTCAATAACCAGCGAAGTCGCCATCTCGGCCAGTTCATCGGGAAACTGTCTTTGCGCGACGTTGACGCCGATGCCCAAAATGGCGTATTCCAATTTTTCGTCGGTGATTGCCGATTCAACGAGAATGCCGCAGATTTTTTTCCCGTTCACGAGAATATCATTCGGATATTTGATGTCGGCCGGAGTTTGAAAATCCAGCGTGAGCGTTTCGGCAACGGCGATTGCCGAAGCGAGCGTAATAAAGGCGGCGCGCGCCGGAGTCGTTCGCGGTCTGAGGATGATGGAAAGATATAAGCCGGTGCCGGCGGGGGAAGACCATTGACGACCCTGGCGGCCTCGCCCCGCGCTTTGCGCGCGCGCCACAACGCATAGGCCTTCCTCGGCTCCCTGCGTCGCCAATTCGCGGGCCCGGTCATTGGTTGAACCGAGCGTTTCAAAACGCAAAACCCGCGCTCCCAGCCTGGCGGAACTATTCGGGTGCGGCGTGGCCGAGGATAACCAGTCGTTTGCTTCCATGGCTAATTTAACCGCGCATGGCGAGCTCGACGAAGCGGTTTGTCGCATTGAGCGTCGCTTTGGCGGTGGCGTCGGCCTCTGTGGTCATAATCTGACAACTGCCAAAGACTTGAATCTGCTTGCTCTCGAAATCAATATCAATGAGCACGGCAATGAGATTTTTGCCAAGCGCATAGACGTGATCTAAATCGGCAATCCGGCAATCAAAACGATCTTCTACCGCGTCCTTGATGGCTTCAAGCGTAACCTGGGCAATGGCTCTCAATTGTTCCATCGGCTCTTGTCCGGCACGCATAGATTTTTGAATGGGGCGATGAGCAAAGGTGAGGCCGACTTCAATGAGACAGTCGGTCTCGGATTGGCTGGTGATTTTTGCATAGTCAAATCGTAATCGTTCTGTTCCATTTGTCATGATTTTGTTGTTCTCGGTTTATTCATTTGGCTCACTCTACCCCCTACAGTTCAATGGCCTGTAGCCCTCGGCTGGGAATTTTCTTCAGGCAACCCCGGCGTCTTTGTGGGCTCGGGTTTTACCACTCGGGCTCACACCGGAATTCTTCTTTTACTTAAATCGGTGCGATTTTCAAACTAATATCAACGGCGGTTGCCGAATGCGTAATGGCGCCCACGCTGATTAAATCAACCCCGGTCTCGGCTATCTCGCGCACGGTTTCCAGATTGACTCCGCCTGACGCTTCTACGATGGTATCTGCTGAATGGTCACGAATAATCTTTACACACTTGCGCAACTCGTCCACGGCCATGTTATCGAGCATGATGACATCGGCTTTGGCATCGAGCGCTTCACGAAGCTGCGTTTGACTGGCCACTTCGACTTCAATCTTCATCAGGTGATGTGCCGTTTCGCGGGCGTATTCGATGGCGCGACGCACGCCGCCGGCGAGCGCAATGTGATTATCTTTTATTAACACCCCGTCATCCAAACCGAAACGATGATTGATGCCGCCGCCCGTGTGTACCGCATATTTTTCCAGCAGTCTTAGTCCCGGCGTGGTCTTGCGCGTATCAACAACTCTGGCCGGCGTGCCCGCGATTTTATCAACAAAGGTGTGCGTCAGGGTTGCAATGCCTGACAACCGTTGCAGTATATTAAGCGCCGTGCGTTCGCCGGCAAGCAGGGTTGTTGCCAGGCCTTCGACCTGGGCAAAAACCGTGCCTTTTTTTATCATATCGCCATCAAAAGCCGATGATTCAAGCCGAATGTCGGGATCGAGCGCGACGAAGACCGCTTCGGCAAGCTCGATGCCGCACAAGATGCAATCTTGTTTGGCCAGAAATTTTCCGCGCCCGCGCGTGCCGCCGCGCACCGTCGCTTGTGAAGTGATATCGCCGCGTCCCAAATCTTCTTTCAAAAAGTCGGAAACGTAAGCGTAGATGATGGATTGGTCGAGTTGCATATTTTTTAGTCTAACGAGTTTGACAAGCTTAGCGTACGCTCTAAGCTCACCGGACTCTAACCAAAGTTGGTTAAGCTCGCTTGCAGTTTAGCGATTTCATCCGTCAGTTCCGCTTGTCGGTCACGCGCCTGTTGCACGACCTCGGCGGCGGCGCGTTCAACAAAGGACGGATTTTTCAAGCGCCCTGCAAGCCCGCCGAGTTCTTTTTCGCGTTTGGCAATCTCTTTATTGATGCGCTCTTTCTCTTTTTCAACATCAATTAAACCGGCAAGCGGAATCAGCAAATCAAGCTGTTGCACGATACCGCGCGCCGACGTTTTCAGGTCCGGCAAACTCTCGGAAACCGTCAACTCTTCAAGACGCGCCAGACGTTTGATATTTTCAGCATTATCGTTGATTAACTGTTTCGCCGCTTCATCTGTGGTGGCGAGAAAGACATTGATTTTTGCGGAGGCCGCGACGTTGACCTCCGAACGAATGTTGCGCACTTTGGTAATCGTTTCAATGAGCAGATTCATTTGCGCGCGCGCCTGGCGGTCTTCGTGCGCGGCGTCAGCCGTCGGGAAGTTCGCAATTGAGATAGATTCGCCTTCGTGCGGAAGGCGCTGCCAAATCTCTTCGGTGATAAAGGGCATCAGCGGATGCAGCAGACGCAAGCTCTTTTCCAGCACATAAACCATACGGCAACGTGCCGCGCGCACTTCGTCGGTGTCGGCTTGCGACGTGACCAGGGATTTTGAGAGTTCGATATACCAATCGCAGAAATCATCCCAGAAGAAACGATAGAGCGTCTGCGCCGCGTCGTTCATTCGGTAATCATCAAGCGCGGCAGTCACTTCTTGAATGGTTTCGTTTAAACGGTCGGCTATCCAGCGGTCGGCCAGGGTGTCGGAGGCAATCCATTTGGCTTCGATGTTTTCGCCTTCGCCGAGATTCATCATCACGAAGCGCGAAGCGTTCCAGATCTTATTGGCGAAGTTGCGCGCCTCTTCGACCTGTTTGTGACGAGTTGGTTGCTTGGTTGTTTTGTCGCGTTCAAGTGGCGCGAAACGAATATCCTGACCTTTGGCGCAGCGCACCAGGAGCGAAAAACGCAAAGCATCTGAACCATACAACTCAATCACTTCAAGGGGGTCAACGCCGTTGCCTTTCTGTTTTGACATGCGCTCGCCGTTGTGGTCGAGCACGGTTGCATAAATATAGACATCGTGAAAGGGAATCTCTTCTTGATGATAAATCCCCGTCATAATCATGCGCGCTACCCATAGGTAGAGAATCTCCTGCGCCGTGATTAACACATCGGTTGGGTAAAAGGTTTGCAAATCAGGCGCCTTCATATCGGGCCAGCCGAGCGTCGCATGCGGCCAAAGCCCTGATGAAAACCAGGTGTCTAAAACGTCTTCATCTTGACGAATGGCTTTGCCGCCGGCCTTCTGCCTTGCCTCTTCTTCGTTTCGGGCGGCAAACATTTCGCCGTCCTCGGTGTACCAGACCGGGATGCGGTGTCCCCACCAGAGTTGTCGCGAGATGCACCAGTCTTTGATGTTCTCCATCCAGTTCAGATAGATGCGCGTGTAGCGTTCGGGCACGAATTTAACGCGCCCATCTTTGACCACATCAATCGCCGGTTGCGCCAGTTCCTTCATCTTCACGTACCACTGCTCGGACAAGCGCGGCTCAATCACGGTTTTGCATCTCTCGCAAAGCGCCGTGGGTACGGTGTAATCTTCAATCTTTTCAACGAGACCTTGCGCTTCAAGGTCGGCGACCACTTTTTTGCGGGCTTCGAAACGATCGAGCCCTGCGTAGTCGGCGCCCGCTTCAATGGTCATCTTGGCGTGTTCATCCATAATGACGACTTGCGGCAGATGGTGACGCAATCCGCATTCATAGTCGTTGGCATCATGCGCGGGCGTGACTTTTACGGCGCCGGTTCCGAATGCCGGGTCAACAAAGTCGTCGGCAACCAAAGGAATCCAGCGACCGACGAGCGGCAGAACCAGGGTTTTGCCGATGTGGTCTTTATAGCGTTCATCTTTGGGACTCACGGCAACCGCGGTATCGCCGAGCATTGTCTCAGGGCGCGTGGTGGCGACGACCACATACGCGGAACCGTCTTGATAAGGGTAGCGCAGGTGGTAGAGATGGCCTTTGCGATCTTCGCGCTCGACCTCGATGTCGGAGATGGCCGTTAGACACCTGGGGCACCAGTTGGTGATGCGATAGCCGCGATAGATGTAGCCTTTATCCCACCAGTCAACGAAGCATTCGAGCACCGCGTCAACATACCGGTCATCAAGCGTAAAACGCAGACGGCTCCAATCGAATGAACACCCCAGCCGATACATCTGCCCGATGATGACCCCCCCATAAGTATTCACCCAATCCCATACCTGCTCGACGAATTTTTCGCGCCCTAAATCGTGACGCGAGAGATGCTGTTCGTTTTTGATCTTTCTTTCAACCACATTTTGTGTGGCGATGCCGGCGTGGTCTGTGCCCGGAAGGCAGAGGGTTTTGTACCCTTGCATGCGTTTCCAGCGCGTCAAGACATCATGAATGGTGTAACAGAGCGCGTGCCCGATGTGCAGCGAGCCGGTGACATTCGGCGGCGGAATCGTGATGGTATAGGTCTGCCCTTCGCCTGAGGGTTTGAAGTACCCGCGTTCCATCCAAATGGGATACCATTTCTTCTCGACACTATGCGGTTCGTAAGCTTTTGGAATTTCAATCATAACAATTTTGGATTTTAGATTTTGGATTTTGGATTAACCGGATTGTGATTGCCACCAGACGATCGCTTGGTCTCAGAGGGTTGATCAGCCGATTAAGCTGAGCTGTTCGATGCCGGGGCAATCCAAAATCCAAAATCTAAAATCCGAAATCGAATATAAAATAGCGTAACCAATTAAAAAGGATGAAGCAAAGATGGTCAACCTTGCTTCATCCTCAATGGAAGACGAAAACGTATTGGGTAGATTGCAAGCGGTTTGTTTTAGTTCGCCAACTTATTATTCATGCCTTCGCGGGTCAGATTATTGACAACGCGTTCGACGCAATCGGGCACCACTTCCCAAGCGATTTCACGTACCACGCTCTCACTCAGTTGGGCGACAACGCGACGGACGATTTCATCAATCATTTCTTGCGACATATCTCCTCCTTGATGATTCACGGCGACAGATTCGGTTGAAGAAGGGTGTTCCGGCACGGAATCTTGTTCGGCTAACGCTTGGGAGGCAGGCAAGGGTTCACTTGAGGTTTCAACAATTGGTTCTTGGGTAGCGCTTTCGCTGACGGTTGATTGCGGCACCACCGCTTCCAGATTGACCGGCGTAAATTCAGCTAAAAGATTGTCGGCATCGGATCTTGCTTTATCCAATCCGTTATAGGGTGAAGGCGTTTTTGCCGCAAAAGATGCGCTTGGCGGCTCGGTTGCGGTAACCCTTTGCAGCACCGGTTCTTCAACCGGCGCCAGCGCTTCTGCCACCGGTGAATGAACCAGGCTGGCATCTGCGGGATTGAAGGTGTCGGGCGAGACTGGCGATGAGACAGCAGATTCGCTAAAGGATTTCGGTTCCTGGCTTGCGACTTCCGTTTGAACGGGCGCCTCGTCGCGTTTGGCTGCAGTTTCAACCGGCACCGCCTCGACGACCTGCGGCGTTGCGGTTGTCGACAGGTCAACCGATTCGGGCGCTTTGTAACGGACGACGGCTGGCTCAAGATAGGGGTCATCGAGTTCAAGCGGCGAGGCGCTATTGATGGTATCTCGCACGCTTTCAAGCGACGGCAGACTGGTCAATACGTCGCCCAAGGGTTCATCTGTAGCAAGGATTTCCGCAGGTGATGAAGGTTCGGGAAAGACCGCTGAGCGCGGCTGAGCGAAATCATTTTGGAAACTTGCGTGCGAATTGTTTGCCGGCGCAACAGGTTGGTAGCCTTTAGGGCTGGTTGTTTTCGTGCTGACAGATTCCAATTCATTGGTATCGAATTTTCTGGCAGCGGCGGTTGGGTCAGTAAAGGTTTTCGGCTGCTCGGTCGCAACGTCATCTGCTTTGCTCGTCACGGCCAGGCTATCGACATCAAAACCCACAACGTTGTCCGGCGTGGATTCTTCAAAGTTTTCAACCTGATCGAAATCAACGACCAGGTCGAAGGCCGTCTCGCTTTCTTTATTCGCTTCACCTTGAGGCGGAGCGCTGCCAAGCACTTGAGTCTTTTCAGCCTGGCTTGGTGATTTGTCATACTGCTCATAGAAGCTAAGAAGTTCAGGATTCAGATTAACCGGTTCATCCAATTGCAAAGGCGTTTCTTCGTGAGCCAGCGGTGTTTGAAAGTCATCTGCGGCCGAGGCGAAACCCTCTATCGGCTGCGTCGTACCAGGCGTTGGCATGGCTGAAAAGTCATTTTGCACGCGAGCCGCATCTTCAATGGTGAAGGTCGGCGCAGGTACTGGGTGGTTTTCAAAAGCGGACGGGAATGAGTTCGTAAACGGAGCTGGGTCGGAGAAGTCGGCCGCCGGAGCCGGGTCTGTAAAAGCGGCCTCGGGTTGCAAGGGTTGATTATGAAGTGGCGGAAAATCCGCATTGCCTAATCCTTGCGGATAGCCTTCGCCCATCAAGGCGGCATCGAGATTGAATGGCGGATTGGCAATCGCCTGAGCGGTTGGAAAGGCCGCTGCTTCAGGCACGGCTTGAGTCGCAACCGGCGCGGGTTGCGGTTTGGGATATTTATCCATCAAGGTGCGGACGGTTTCAACCAGGACGCGGGATTCAAACGGTTTGGTCAAATGGGCATCGGCATGAACGCGCCGCGCTTCGGCTTCGTTAAATGGTTCAAAGGCGCCGACCAGCAAGACCACCGGAACCATACGCAGTTCCGGGTCTTGTTTAATGGATTCACAAAGTTCATAACCATTTTTACCGGGCATAAAGATGTCGGCCAGAACCAAATCCGGATTCACTTCTTTCAAGCGTCTTTCCGCCATATCGCCGTTACTCACCGATACGACTTCTATCCCTTCGTCTTGAAAAGTGAGATTGACGACCTTTTGAATCGTGATACTGTCATCGGCTAATAAAATTCTACTTCCCATCGCGCTCTTTCCCTCCGTGCCCCTACGGGCAAATGCAGTTTTACGTTGATTGCGACTACGATTGAGGACTACCGAAAAATATCTGCAACGAACTTGAGTGTGCGCTCAAGTCGTAATAATAAAATTTTCCTTAGGGGCTAACAACTAAGAAGTGCAAATAAACCGCGAGGGCTTAGATCTTTCCACCAGATAATTTTGGCATCTCCCACGGCGCATAGTAACACAGAAGTTACAAGGCTGTCTCTACTTTAATCCGATTTGCGTATTTGTTAAAGAGTAAACAAATTTGCTGCTTAGCAACATTTTTTCCCACCTGATTAAATCTCTTTTTCAGAGCCCCTGAGAGAGCAACACGTCTTTTAGCTGAAAGGTGAAATTCCGTATGGTTGATGGGGGCGCGACAAACTTACGTGATGAGCGGTTGGCAAGGCGCAAGTTTTTCCAGCTTTTTGGAAAAATTCCAAATTTTTGAAATACCCCAGGCCCTTAAAAAAAACTGAAATATGCGCAATTGTTTTACCTGAATAGGTTAAGTTAAGGCAAAAAATTAGGTCTGAGAATTGCTCTATTCCAAAGCGCAAGTTTAGATTTTGAAAACCTAATATTTTGCTACCTACGAAGTATTTACTCCGCGTGTGGAAGTAATAACGTAAGG
>JBIOWC010000914.1:0-3331 GCA_044868105.1 Blastocatellia bacterium | reverse complement strand
CTCCCTTTCGTTGAATTCCACTGCGCGGTTACTCTACAAACTGACGCATCTAAAATCAACGAAGATTGATGGTCTGCAGTTGATTTCAAAATTTAACAACGCTAGCATTTTTGGCGTTCATTAATCGGCAAACTAATCTGCTCATATCCGGCTCCGAAAAATTTCAGCTTCAGGAGGTCATATGACTCGATGGCGATACCTTTCAATGATGATATTGATGATTCTTGCTTTCGGCTTCTCGACGACTCTGTTCGCGCAAGACCGCGAAAAACTGGTGCAAGAGATTGACGCGTTGAAGGCGCAAATCAAAGAAAAAGAGAAAGAATTTCTTGAGCCTTCCAAGGAAGATAAGCTTGCCTTCACCAGTTTTCTGGCGCAGCCCAATACCGGTTTGATTCGCTTGATGCCAAGAGAGAAATATCAAAACAGATTACTGATCCGCGAAGGCGGCGCTTACTACTCGTTTAGCCGGTTAGTCCACGAATACGGTTATGGCTCGGATATCAGCTTGGAACAGGGCAGACTTTCGGCGTGCACAAATCTCGGTTTCATCAGCATGATTGGCGATGTGCCACTTGAAGAAGTGACCCTTGCTCATCCTGCGGTTGAGTATTTAGCCAACTTCAAAACCCCGACCACAGAGCCGCAAGCCCATGAACAGTATCAAATCAGTGGCACAGGGATTACCGCACAAGGCTTCACCTTTAGCCGCTATACGGGTGCAAGAGCCAACCGCACTTATGTCTTGCGCTCGATTGACTATCAACGATCGGATGTGTTGGTGGCGATGCGCGTGGTGCGTCAAGATTCGGACGGAAGTTTAATTATTGCCTGGAAGATGCTGAAAGATTTTCCCACTCCGATTCTTGAGCGAAGGTAAACGCGGCGGTTGAGTCAGCAGTCCGACCGGCAGGAAAAGCGCGACATAAGTTCTACGCCCTCCTTGACAGTCGGGCTACTGACACTAAGACGAGGCTGATCAACTTTCAAAGGCCTCTCACCATACTCATTTCGCATGGCGGTCTAGATAATCCAATAAGACATTCGCCATCACTTTCACGCCGACGACGAGCGCCTCTTCATCAACATCAAATTCCGCGGTGTGCCAGGCGGCCGTAATGCCGCGCGCTTTATTGCCGACGCCTAAAAAATAGAAGAAGCCAGGAACCACTTGTTGGTAGTAAGAAAAATCTTCCGCCGGCATAAAGGGCTTGGGCGCAATCAGGTTGTTGGCGCCAACGAGGCGGCGCAAGGTCGGCAGACTCTCTTCGACGAGCGCCGGGTCGTTATAGGTCACGGGGTTGGCGTTGTCGAATTGCAAATCGAAGGTTGCGCCATAGGTTGACGTCACGCCAGCGAGGGTTTCGCGAATCAAGGCTTGCGCGCGTTTGCGGGTCTCTTCACTGAGGGCGCGCATGGTGCCGGTCATCTTCACTTCGTCGGCGATAATATTGTAGCGGTCGCCGCCGTTGAGGGTGCCGATGGTTAACACCAGAGGGTCGAGCGGGTCTGTGCGGCGGCTGCGAATGGTTTGCAGCGCGGTGACGCATTCCGAAGCGACAACGATGGCATCCACGCCGAGTTGCGGTTGCGCGCCGTGCGATTTTTTACCGCGAATGGTAATTAAGATGCGGTCAGAGGAAGCCATTGCCGCGCCGGAATGATAAGCGATTTGTCCGGCTTCGATGCTCGGCATGGTGTGCAGGCCAAAGATGGCTTGCGGGCGCGGGTTTTCGAGCGCCCCTTCTTTAACCATCAAATTCGCGCCACCTTCTTCGCCGGTTGGCGCGCCTTCTTCTGCCGGTTGAAAGATGAATTTAATGGAGCCGGAAATTTGCTCGCGCAGCTTCGATAAGACTTCGGCAACGCCGAGTTCGACCGTCATATGCACGTCGTGACCGCAGGCATGTTTGACCCCGGGATTTTGAGATTTATACGGCACATTCAGGGTTTCCTGAATCGGCAGCGCATCCATATCCGTGCGCACGGCGACCACAGGGCCGGGCTTTTTGCCTTTCAACAAGGCGACGATGCCGTGGCGCGCCACGCCGGTCTTAACGTCATCAAATCCCAGGGCGCGCAAGCGTTCGGCGATGACTTGCGCGGTACGCGCTTCGCGGTTTGAAAGTTCCGGGTGCATATGAAAATCGCGGCGGGTTTCGATGAGTTTGGATTTTAGGGCTTCCGCAGCTTCAGCGATTTGTTGTTCGCGCGATTTGTCAACGGCTCGCTTTGCGGGTTTATCGGCGGCAAACGAACAGAGCGTCAGAAAAAAGGTGAGGGCAATAACCAGGCTTCGTTTCATGGATTTTTCTCCGATTGCAGTGATGAGAAATATGGGCGCGAGATTGATACTTGAATTTCCTCGTCCGTGTCAACGACCGTCAGGAAAGTTAGGTCTATGACCGAAGAGGTTGAGAAATTTACCAGGGGTATTTCCCCGCTGATATAAATCTCATTCTCCTTACGTGCAACCTTCTCGGTTCATCGGCACTCAAAGTTTCCAGTCATCAACTGGCTAAGGGCTCTTGGCGCATGGCAGAATGATTTTCCAACAGCAATTCAAGGAGCGTGACAATAATGAAAAAAATGGTTTGGCTTTTGTCCCTGCTTTTATTGATAGCCAGCGCCGATAAAGCTTCGGCCTATCAAAAGGGAACAAAGGCATCTTCAAGGCCAGCGAAAACGCAGACCGCAAAAGAGATTAATCCGGATGCTGTCCCGCGCATTACGGTTGATGAATTGATTTTAATGATGGCAAAAAAGAAAACCACCTTTGTCGTGATTGACGCGCGGGTGCTGGATTCTTACAGCGAGAAAATTCGCGGCGCCTTACAAATCCCTTACGACCAGGTCGAAGCCCATTTAAAAGAGATTCCGCGCACCAAAGAGATCATTCTTTATTGTGCCTGACCGAGCGAACATACCAGCGCCGGTGCGGCAGTGACGCTCATTCAACATGGTTATAAAAATGTCAAAGCTTTAAAGGGCGGTTGGGCTGCCTGGGTGCAAGCCGCCGGAGCCATCGAACAGAAGCAATAAATGAAAATCATCAATCGTGATAAAGCTCAGGTGGTGCACACGGCTCATGGCAGCGAGCTTCGCCCGCTGATGGACCGCACGACTTCGAGCATCACGCAGTGTAGTCTGGCGGAAGAGGTCTTGCCGCCGGGCGCGGCGGTCACCCCGCATCACCATCGCGAGCTTGAAGAGATTTATTACCTCATTGAAGGCCGGGGGGTGATGACGGTTGGCGATGAGCAACAAGAGGTCGGCGCCGGGGATGCCATCTATGTGCCCCGCAACACGCGACATACCTTAAAGAACATCG
>JBIOWC010000913.1:0-7594 GCA_044868105.1 Blastocatellia bacterium | reverse complement strand
ACTTACTCACCCTGCCCCTACAATCTCCCGACGTTCAATCGCCAATCGCTATAGAGGCGACCCTTTTATAGCCTTGTCATCCGATTAATCAAGCTTCGTAGGAGCGGCCTGTTAATTACCTTGCTCCTCAGGAGCTGAAAAAGGAATGAAGCATTCGCGCTAAAAACAGGCCGCTCCTACGAAGCTTCGATTTTTGCACCTGTTTGAAGTATTAGTTCCAGCCCAGGGGGCGGCAAGTATTTGACCAGGCAAAAGTAAAAAGTGATGCGGTTGACTTTCTACTTTTGCCGTTTTATTTATTCATATCTGAGGGCAATCATCGGGTCTACTTTGGTGGCGCGCCGCGCCGGTACAAAACAAGCCAGGAGGGCTACGCCAACCAGTGCCATGGTAATAGCAACCAGCGCCAGAGGGTCTCGCGTGGGTAATTCCGGAATAACCGCGATAAGCAATTGCACGACACCATAAACGCCGCCGACGCCAAGCCCGACTCCTAAAAGAACGACGCGACCGACTTTGCTGAGCACCAGCCAGAGCACATCCAGACGCCCGGCTCCCAGCGCCATGCGGATACCGATTTCACTGGTTCGTTGCGCGACTGAATACGACGTCACCCCGTAAATCCCGATCGCCGCCAATGCAAGCCCGAGCGCGGCGAAGGCGCCGAGCAGGGTGCCGAGAAGTGAGATATTGCCCAACCCCTGCTCGACATAACTGCGCGCCGTTCGGATGCGATGTACAGGTTGGGTTGAGTCAATTTCGGCAACCGCAGCACGCAAGGCGTTTGCCAGCGTTTCCGGCGCGGTGGACGTACGCAAGGAAATCGTCATACCTCCCGCGAAGTTTTGCGTCATCGGGCGAAAGGCTTGAAAGCGCGTGTAGGGTTCGCCCAAATTTGCTGGCGCGTCCACATCGTTCACCACGCCGACGATTTGTTGCCAACGGGGGTCTTGACCGGGCCGGCCAAGGCGCTTGCCAATCGGGCTTTCGCCCGGCCAGTAACGCCGCGCCAGGGTTTCGTTGATGATGACAACCTGCGGGCTATCGCTCGTATCTGCGGAGGTAAAGGCGCGACCTTCCAGGAGGCGGATTCCGAGGGTTTCAAAATATTGCGGACTGACCGGTTCAAAGATGACTTCCGGCCACTCGCCAGGCGGAGGTTCGGGCAAACCTTCGACCCGAAAACTTCCGCTGCTATTAAATCCAAAGACCGGTAGCGACCCAGACAGCGCCGCCTGCTCGACGCCGGGAAGCGACTGCAGGCGTTCTTCAAGTTTCTGGAAAAAAGCGATACGCTGAGGACCGGTCGAATAACTTTGCCCTTGCGGGCTGATTTGTGCCATCAGCAACCCATCTATGCGCCAACCCGGATCGAGATGCGTAAACCGTTGCAAGCCGCGCAGGAAAAGACCGGCTCCCGTGAGTAACACCAAGGCAAAGGCAACTTCGCCAATAATCAAAGCGTGACGCAAGCGATGATGTGAACGACCGGCAGTCGAGCCGCGCACATTTTGCTTTAAGGTCTGATTCAAATCTGTTCGCGAGGCGAGCCACGCCGGCACGGTGCCGAAAATCAAACCGGTTGCCAGAGAACAGAACAACGCGAAACCGAAGACGCTGAAGTCGAGCGTCACCTTTGCGCCCGGCAGTTCGCTAAATAGGCGGCGGCTGATAAATTCAACGCTTGCGAGCGCGAGTACAAGACTGAGCCCGCCGCCCATCAGGGAAACGACAAGGCTTTCCGTGAGGGATTGTCGAATCAAACGCCCGCGGCCGGCGCCGAGCGCCGCACGCACGGCAAATTCGCGGGCGCGCGCCGCTGTGCGAACGAGTTGCAGATTCGCCAGGTTAGCGCAGGCAATCAGCAATACGAAAATCGCAAGTCCAAAGGTGAGCCACATCACTTTGCGGCCGATGTTGTCGGTGACGGAACGCTGTAACGATTCCAGGCGCAGACTCTCGCCAGTGTTTTCAGGATGCTCCGCAGCGAGGCTTGCGGCCAGCGCGACCATTGCCTGTTCGGCCTGTTTGATTGACACGCCGGCTTTTAAGCGTCCAAAAGACCTCAGGTAGTTGTTGCCGCGATTATTGCGGGCTTCGGCATTAAAGGCCAGCGGTCGCCATAAATCAACCGTGCCCCAAAGCAAGGGATGTTCGAAAGTCTGCGGCATAACGCCAACGATTCTCACATCCTGCCCATCAAGGCGTAGCGTGCGTTCTAAAATATTTGGGTCGCTGCCAAAATGATTATTCCAGAAGCGGTCGCTGATGATGGCAACTGTGTCAGCGCCAGGCTCAAATTCTTCGGGTGTAAAAACTCGCCCCGAGGCGGGCTGCGTACCGAGAGCCGCAAAGAAATCCGCCGTCGCTGCGACTCCTTGTAGGCGCTCTGCAGATTCTCCGGGATTGGCGAGGTTTGGACGAATGAAATTGTATGCCGCCATGGATTCAAAAACATTATTCTGGTCATGATGCGCAAAGAAGTTCCCTGGCGAATGGGGCCAGCTTTGCGAATGCGGCGAGGTGCGAAAAATCCGCACCAGTCGTTCTGAATCGGGGTAGGGAAGAGCGCGAAATAGATAGGTGTTCAGCACACTGAACATTGCCGTGTTGGCGCCGATACCGAGCCCCAGTGTGAGCACCGCGACAACCGTAAATCCCGGTTTCTTTAACAGCATACGCAAACCGTAGCGAATGTCTTGCCATAGTGTTTCCAAGGCGTGCCTCCTGAAAGTTAGATGGATTTAGCTAGTTAGTGACGCGATGGACGAATAGGTTTCAGGCTGAATAAAAATTTACCGAACTTGTGAAAGAAGCTCGGAAAAGCGCCTCAAACAGAGCGCTGGGCTTTCTTTTCGCGTTCAAATTTTTACCCGATGAAATTAAATAGCCGCGCCCCTGGATCGCTGGCCTCACCCGGCTTGATGATTCTGCGTAGCATCAGGACGGTTTCTGATTTAGAATAACTGCATCGCTACAATTTCCGGCAGCGAGCACGTGCGACGGTTCCGCATTAATCGGATGAACAATCTGAAAGGATTTCCTTATGAAATCACGAATAACTTTTTGTCTGCTTCTTACTTTTTTTATTACCGCCAATTCTGCATTCATACAAGCACAAAATCCGCAGAAAGATGACGACAAAATCACCTTGAGCGCCAGTGAAGTGGTTCTTGATATTGTGGTACGCGACAAGAAAGGCAAAATTGTCAAAGACCTGAAAGCTTCGGACTTTGAAGTTTTTGAAGATGAAGTTCGCCAAGATGTTACTTCATTTCGTTTGGTCGCTCGTGATACGACAACGGTTGCCGACACCCGGAAAGACCCGACAACGTCAACAACCGTGACGCCGACAACGGCGCGCGAACCGTTTGCCAACGTCAGTTTAATCGCCCTGGTCTTCGACCGTTTGTCCCCCAACGCGCGCAGCCTGGCCCATAAAGCGGCGTTGAGCTTCGTTGATGAAAGCCTCAAACCCGATGATTTGGCAACCGTCTGCGCGGTAGACCTGTCACTCAGGGTTTTGCAACCCTACACCAGTGATGCGCAACTGCTTAGGCAAGCGATAGACCGCGCGGCGGCCGCAAGTACCTCAACCTTTACGGCGGCCGGAGCCGGGCAACAAACGCGCGGCGAAATTGAAGACCGCATGGAGAGCTTGCGCAATCAATCTTCAGCGCCCAGCGGCGGCGGACCCGGCAGTACCAGTTCGACGGCGGTGAATGGACAGGCCATTGCTGAAATGAAACTCGCCGAGATGAATCTGCGCACCCTTGAAGTTTTCGATATGTTGGAGCGCGACCAGCAAGGTTATGCAACGACCAACGCGCTGTTGGCTGTCGTCAATTCATTGCGCAATGTCCCGGGGCGCAAATCCATCATCTTCTTTTCCGAAGGCGTCGCGATTCCGCCCGCCGTACAGGCGCATTTTCGCGCCGTCATCAATGCCGCCAATCGCGCCAACGTCAGCGTCTATACGGTTGATGCGGCCGGTTTGCGCGTGCAAAGTACGGATTCGGAATCGGCGCGCGAAATTCGCGCGCTGGGGAATCGGCGCGCCAACCAGACCGCTTCGGGACGCGAAGACACCTCGGGTCGCCCCATGTCTATGCAGCTCGAACGCAACGAAGATTTGCTCAAGCTCAATCCGCATAGCGGCCTGAGCGATTTGGCAAATGAAACCGGCGGAATGCTGATTAGCGAAACCAACGATTTGGGCGCCGGGTTGCGCCGCGTTGATGAAGATATGCGCTCGCATTATGTGCTCTCTTACCTTCCGAAAAATCAGGAATATGATGGCCGGTTTCGCAAAGTCGCGGTGAGGTTGAAACGATCTGATTTGGATGTCCAAACGCGCAAAGGTTATTACGCCGTACGTTCGACGGGCGCCGCCCCGGTGCTGGATTATGAAGCGCCCGCACTGGCTGCCTTGAGCAAACCGACCAGCGCATTTTCCCTGCGGGTGATGGGGTTCAGTTTTCCCGAACCTAAGCGCACGGGGTTGGTGCCGGTGTTAATTGAAGTGCCAGCGAGCGCCATTACCTTTACGCCCAACAAAGAGAAGAACATTTATACCAGCGATTTTTCGATCATTGCCGTCGTCAAAGACGAAGCGCAGCAGGTGGTTAGTAAACTCAGTCAACATTATGTGCTCACTGGTCCGCTCGACAAGATTGAGGGAGCCAAACAGGGCGAAATTCTTTTCTACAAAGAGACTCAGCTTGCGCCGGGGCGCTATACCATCGAAGCTGTTGCTTATGATGCGACCAGCAAGAAAGCGAGTACGAAGAATGCGGGTTTTGAAGTCCCGGGCAAAGATGACAGCAAACTGCGCATGAGTAGCGTTGTCATACTCAAACGCGCCGAACGGCTCAGCGAAGAAGAGAAGAAGATTGCCAATCCCTTTCATTACGGCGAATTGGTGATTTATCCCAATCTCGGCGAATCCTTAAAAAAAGCGACCACCAAACAATTGCCGGTGTTCTTTAATGTCTATATGCCGCAAGGGGCAAAAGCCGCGCCCAAGTTGATGATTGAAGTGATGCAAGGCGGCAAGAAACTGGCGGGCGTTGCGGCAGAACTTCCCGCGCCTGACGCGAGCGGACGCATTCAATTTGCGAGCGCCATTCCGTTGGATAGTTTTCAACCGGGAAGTTACGAATTGAAAATCACCGTGAATGATGGTCAAGCCAGCGTTTCACGTGTGGCAGCCTTTGCGGTCGAAAATTAAATTGAATTTGGATGCTTGAGTGAGTCGCGATTTATTTCGCGCTTAACTGCTCGGCCATGACCTTCGCGTGAGTTGCGGTTTCGCCTGCGGGCGCAGAGGCGAGATAGAGTTTCAACTGGCGCGCCGCTTCTTCGCGTCGGCCCGATTTCAAATAGACGTGCGCGAAATAGTAATGCGCGATTGCATAATCGTTCCCACCCAGCAATAAAGCTCTGACCAGTTCTTTTTCAGCGACCGGCAAATCGTCTGTATCGAGTGCCGCAATCCCTAAGAAAAGATGCGCCGCCGGGTTTGAGCTATCGAGCGCAACGGCTTGGGTGAGCTGGTCAATCGCTTCACTGTAATGGTGCTGTTCAACTCTGACAATGCCGAGATTCAAGCGGGCGCTAAAAAACTTTGGCGCTTTTTCAAGCACCGTTTCAAACTCACCAGCCGCTTCGTCAAAGCGTTTAAGTTTGAGGTATTGCACGCCCAGATCATTGTGCGCCGCCAGATATGCGGGATAAATCGAAATCGCTTGTTGAAAACCGAGAATCGCGTTTTGCAGTTCGCCTTTTTTCGCAAGACGCGCAGCTTTGTCGTACTCTTTTCTGGCGGCCAGAGGGATTTGATTTTCGGCTTCGCTCGCAGAAACTACAGTGCCCGATTTTGCCTTACCCGTGGGGAGCACTTTCTCATTCAACGGGATAATCAATATAGCTTGTCCGCCGGGCGTGATACGGACTTCTTTCAAGACCGGTTCGTAGATATTTTCGTCGGCCACGACTCGCACATAATAAAGCCCTGCGCGCAGGTTGGAGAAGGTAAATTCGCCAGTTTTATTGGAATAAATGGTCATCAACTGCGCTTCCGGTTTGCTGAGCACAACGCGAATTTGGGAGGCAACAGAAAAGCCTGAAGGCAGGGTGATACGACCTGAAATTATTCCATTACCCGAATCTGCAACCGGCATTCGCGGGTCTGATAGGTCCTGTGCGTAAGTAAAGGCAAGCGGATAGAGCAAGACCAGGGTGGCAACTAAAAGTTGAGAGCAAAACCGAGCTTTCATAAAACTCCTCTCTCAAAATTAAGGTGAATATTTGCGGCCGTATATTTTCGGTGAATCCGCGTTTGAACATTCTCAGTCTGACGCGAATCTATTTTCTTCGCAAGCCCTCTGCAGCACGGTTTGACGAGCGACCTGGTTTATTCATATGCGAATAAACTCTCACGTAATCAACCAGCATGGTTTGCGGAAAGCGCGTCGTGTCATCAACGTCGCCGGGAAAATTGCCGCCTACAGCGATGTTTAAAATAATGAAAAACGGATGGTCGAAAACCCAATGACTGCCTGCCGGCACATCGCTTGGTGTTTTGGTTTGATAGAGATGGTTATCAACATAGAAGCGAATAGCATTCGCCTCCCATTCAACGGCGAAGAGATGAAAGTCATCGGAAAACCTTTTTCGATTTGGCAAGTGGTAGGTGCCGGTGAGCGGCTTTGCTCCTGAGTAACCGGGTCCGTGTAAAGAGCCATGAATCACGGACGGCTGCTGGCCAATATTTTCCATGATGTCAATTTCGCCGCAACGCGGCCAGCCAACACCTTTTTCATCAAGGTTATTGCCCAACATCCAGAAAGCGGGCCACAGGCCTTGTCCGTAGGGTAATTTGATTCGCGCGACAAACTTTCCATACGCTTGCGCAAATTTGCCTTTTGTAACCAGGCGTGCCGAGGTGTAATCGCGCTTCACGCCATCTGCGCCCGTGTAGGTTTCTTTGAGCGTTTTGATGACGAGATGACCTCTGCCATCCAAATGAGAATTAGCGCGACGATGGGTGTGATATTGCAGTTCGTTATTGCCCCAGCCTGAGCCGCCGATTTGATAATCCCACTTTGACGAATCGGGAGCTGCCCGCGCTGCGCCGTTAAATTCATCGGCCCAGGTCAGCCGCCAATCTTGCGCGGCGGTTTTCAGGCCGAGCGCAAACAGTAGAGCGATTGCAAAAAGGCTTGGTGAATTTTTTGTCATCCTGGATTTCATCATCTGGCGACAGGGTTGCGGCTTGAGAGCTATAAAAATGAAGATGGTGCGAAGAATGAACGAATTCTCCGCACCATCTTCCCGCTACAGGAGTGAAGGAAAAATTAGAAGTAATACTTCAACGCGAATTCAACAACCCGATGACCGTGTTTGTTGGTGACTTTACCAAAGTTATTGATGGTGTCTTGCGTGAAACTGAACCCTTTGGTTGGGTCACAGACATCGTTTGAAGTACCACTCGCCGTTCCATTTGGCACGTTATTGACCTTAACATTACAGACGGTTTGCAGTCTGACGTTAATGTCACTGTTCGAGAAATCGCCTTGAATGTATCTTGGAG
>JBIOWC010000912.1:0-21812 GCA_044868105.1 Blastocatellia bacterium | reverse complement strand
TAGAGGAACAGAATACCGGCGGCGGCGGCGGCATGGTGGTGATGCGACGCGGCGGCGGTGATGATGAAAAATCGAAAGCCGCGCGGCTCGCTACCGTGAAATCCGAGGCGACCCGCACCCTGCTGCTTTTATTACTGACCCCTCCTGAATCTGCGCAACTGCAATTCAGTTATGCGGGCGAAGCTGAATCCCCTGAGGGCAAAGCCGATGTCATCGAAGCCAGAGGCGCGAATAATTTTGCGGCGCGGCTCTTCCTCGACAAAAAATCACACCAACCCTTGATGCTCGCTTATCGCGCCGTGGTGCCGAAAATCATGGTCAATACCGTTCAGGCCCATGGACATGGTGAAGCCGAGAAGATGGCAAAAGAGGTTGATAAACAGGCGCAAGAAGAGATGGCAAAAGCCCAGAAGAACGAGAGTGAGATTCAGGTTTTTCTCACCGATTACCGCAAAGTTGATGGCCTGTCATTACCGCACAAAATCACCCGACAGGTGAACGGCGAAGTCAATGAAGAGATGGACATTGCTAAATTCAAACTCAATCCTCCATTGAAAGCTGAGCGCTTCAAGAAGTGAGCCGCAGCAGAAGGCGCTAAGCGTTTTTAATTTTGAACGATGAATGGTGAATCAGAAGTCGGCTGGATTTTACTCATTCATCATTCATCGTTCATCGTTTTTTGTTTAATCGTTCCTGAGGATTTTCGATGCTGAAAAGAAAGTTGGTTTTTCAAGTTTTAAGTCTTGCGCTGACCCTGGCGATAACCCTGCTTCAGGTTCCGGCGCAATCAAAAACCGAAACAACTTTGCGCGTCACCGTGGTTGACCCGACGGGCGCGGCGCTTGCGGCCGCAACCGTGCAACTGAAACTCGGCGATGGCAGAGAGCAGACCGCGCAAACCAATGAACGCGGCGAAGCCGTTTTTCTGCGGCTTGCGGCCGGCAATTATGAATTACAGGTCGCAGCCGCCGGATTTATACCCAGAGACGTGAAAGACAAATCGCTCAAAACCGGCAACAACAAACTCGAAGTCCAACTTGAAATCGCCGGCGTGAAAGAGCAGGTCACCATCGCGCAGAGCGAACGCGACAAAGGATTGGATACACGCGGCACAGCCTTTACTAATGTTTTAACCGCTGAACAACTGGCCGAGCTTCCCGATGACCCTGAGGAATTCGAGCAAGCGATTCGCAATATGGCCGGACCCGACGCCAGCTTTAAGGTCAACGGCTTTCGCGGCGGCAAACTGCCACCTAAATCGCAAATCCGCGAAATTCGCTTTCGCATGAATCCCTATTCCGCCGATAATCACGAAGCCAATTTCATCAGCGTTGACATCCTCACCAAACCCGGCGTGAACAACTGGCACGGCTCGGCGAATGTCGGTTTCCGCGATGAATCCTTAAATGCGCGCAATGCCTTTGCGCCGTTTCGCGCCCCCGAACAATTTCGCCGCTTCGGGTTTTCTCTCGACGGGCCGCTGTGGAAAAATCGCACCTCACTGTTTTTGAATGCCGACGGCAATAACGCCTTTGAATCAAAAACCATCGTCGCGGCGCTTGCCGATGGAGCCTTCAACGATGTGATTCGTCGCCCGTCGAAAGCCTTGAACCTGTCGGCAAGAATCGAACACGCGCTCAACAAAACCCATACCCTGAGAACCGAATATCAACGCAACGCGGCGCGCTTTGACAATCTCGGCGTCGGCGATTTCGACCTTGCGGAACGCGCCTACACCACAGACACCACGGAACATCTGTTGCGGGTTTCCGACACCGGCGCCATCAGTAAAAAACTGGTCAATGAATTACTCTTTCAAGCGCGCTGGCAAGCGCTTGATAAATCTTCCGCTTCACAAGCGCCAACCATTCAAGTTCTCAATGCGTTTACCGGTGGCGGCGCGCAGGTTTCCGGCACGCGCAAGGCCCAGGAGATTGACTTTTCCGACAATGTGGATTTCGTTTTCGGCAAACACGCCATGCGCGCCGGCCTGAGGTATGAGTTCGGCAATTATCGAAGCAATGAGCGCGCAAACGCCAACGGCACCTTTGTATTCGCAAGCCTCACAGACTATCGCGCCAATCGCCCGACGACCTTCTCACAACGCACAGGCGACCCGCGGGTTGAATTTTCGCAACATCAATTTGGTTTGTACTGGCTCGATGATTTCAAATTCCGCAAAAACTTTTCCCTCAGCTTAGGCCTGCGTTACGAGTGGCAAAACAACGTCGAAGACAGAAATAATTTTGCGCCGCGCGTGAGCCTGGCCTGGTCGCCGTTTCGAGATGGCAAGACGACGTTTCGCGCCGGCGCGGGGATTTTTTACGGTTGGGTCGGTTCCGAAGTTAGCGAACAAATCTTGCGCGTAGATGGCACGAGACAACGCGATTTAATCGTGCAAAATCCCGGTTTCCCCGATCCCCTGGCCGGAGGTTCGCAAATCGTTTTGCCGCCCAGCAAAATCATCGGCGACCCAAATCTAGAGATGCCCTACCTGCAACAGTTTTCATTCGGTGTGCAACGACAGGTAGCCAAAACCGTCAACCTCAACGCCAATTATTCCTATCAACGCGGGGTTCACGGATTGCGCGGGCACAACCTCAATGCGCCAATTGACGGGGTGCGCCCCGACGCGACGCTGGGCAACCTCACCCAAGTTGAATCAACGGCTTTCTCTTCGCGGCATCAACTCGGCGTGCAGATGAACATGAATTTTATGGGCAAACAGCAAAGGCCGGTTTTCGCTAGCTTCGGATATTTTTTTATGAAGGCGACCAATGAAAGCGATAGCCCGTTTAGTTTACCGGTGAACAATGCGGATTTAAGAGCTGAACGCGGCCCGGCGGCTTATGACCTGCGCCATCATCTCTTTGCCATGTTCAATTATCAGTTCCCGTTTGCTCTGCGCGTGGGCACCATTTTGCAAGCCAATTCCGCAATGCCTTACAACATCACCACAGGATTTGATGAGAATGGCGACAGCGTTAGCAACGACCGGCCGGCCGGGGTGGGTCGAAACAGCGCCCGCGGCGCCGGGCGCTTCGATATGGGGATGCGCCTTGGTTGGGGATTTGGGTTTGGCAAACCGAAAGAAGAGGCCGGCGGCGGCGGGCCACAGGTCAAAATTATTCACGGAGGCAATAGCGATATGCTCGGTTCGATGGGCGGCGTCAGCGGCGTAAACAAACGCTGGCGCGGCGAACTCTATGTTCAGGCCTATAACATTTTCAACCATACCAATCGCCTGAATTTTTCGGGGGTACAGACCTCACCTTTCTTCGGCGAGGCGACCGCCGCTTTGCCCGGCCGAAGAATCGAAACCGGCATGCGAATGAGCTTTTAACTTTTAAGGAGAGAATAATGACACGGATATTCAAACAACAATTTTTAATGGCTTCACTGGTCGCGCTATTTGCGTTTGGCGCAGGGAGTACAACTGTGGCGCAAACGCCATCTGCGCCCTTGGCAACAGCGCAGTCGAGCGACAGCGTCAAGTTGCCGGATACGCCGGCCGGCAAAACCTTTGCGGCTTTCTTAATCGCTTTTAACTCCGGCGATATTGAAGTGATGCGCAAATTCCATAGCGACCGTCGCGGCAATCCCGATAATGCGGAGCGCGATCTCGATGCTTATAAACAGACCGGCGGCTTGAAACTTGTCAAAGTCAACAGCTCTTCCGATTATGCGCTTGAGGTTTTAGTTGAAACCACGACCGGCGCCCAGCGCTTGAATTTTGCCATCGAGGTCGATACCAACGCGCCGCATGGCATGTTGCGGGTGCAGGCGCACCCGGTTCAGTAGTACACTTGAGCCCGAGCTTTTTGTTCCCCAGCCATCATTACTATTTGCGACTTTGCAAAGCTTCTCTTGCGAAGTCGCAAAGGTTTTATGTGAGGTAACCCATGACCACAAGCTTTTATCAACTAATAAAAATATCGCAAACAAAAATTCTCGCTTTAATCAGCGCCGTCTTTGTATTGAATCTGTTCCTGCCTTGTGCGTTCGCCCAGCAAGGAAATCTTCAACTTGACGAAGCCCTGCGCGCGCAAGTCATCGAAGGAGCGTTAAAGCAACTAAACGACGCTTATGTTTTTCCTGAAGTCGCCAAAAAGATGGAAGCCGCGATTCGTGAGCGCCTGGCGCGTAAAGAGTACGACGCGATAACCAGTCCCGGCGCCCTTGCCTCAACGCTTACCGCTCATCTTCAAGAGGTCAGTCACGATAAACATCTGCGCGTCACATACAGCCGCGAATCGTTTAGAGAAAATCGCGCGCCAAGCAAAGAAGAGATTGAACGGCAGAAATCGTTTGCCGCCGCCAGGAATTTCGGCTTTCAAAAAGTCGAACGTCTGGACGGCAATATCGGCTACATAGATCTTCGCGGTTTTATGGAAGCCGATTGGGCGGCGGAAACGTTAGCCGGGGCGATGAATTTATTAGCCAACACCGATGCGCTGATTTTTGATATCCGGAACAACGGCGGCGGGCAACCGGAGATGGTAGCGCTGATTTGCAGTTATTTATTCGATAAAAGAACGCACCTGAATGACATCTACTGGCGGCCGACAAATAAAACCACAGAGTATTGGACGCTCGATAAGTTTGCCGGCAAACGCTACGGCGAACAAAAAGCGGTTTACGTTTTAACCAGTCGCCGAACATTTTCAGCAGCCGAAGAGTTCACCTACAATCTGAAGAATTTGAAACGCGCGACCATCATCGGCGAAACCACCGGCGGCGGCGCCCACCCGGTTGAATTTCGTCGCATCAATGAATATTTCGGTATCGGTGTTCCCTGCGGTCGCGCCATCAATCCGATCACTAAAACCAACTGGGAAGGCACGGGCGTGAAACCCGATGTGGAGGTTGCGGCCGACCAGGCGTTAAAGGTCGCGCATCTGGCAGCCGTCAAAAGCGTCTCGGCCAAACTGACCAACCCGGAACTCAAACAACAATTGAGCGGACTGATAGCTTCGCTGCAAAGAGAGGTTGATGCGCCCAGGTCCGTCCCCGTAACTCAAGCGAACAGTGCTGCCCCGCCAGCCACCGACGAGGTGAAATTGCCGGATACGCCGGCCGGCAAAACGCTCGCGGCATTCTTGAAAGCCTTCAATACCGGCAGCCTCGAAGCCTTGAAGAAGTTTCATCAAGAGAACGGCGGCAATCCCGATAACGCTCAGGAAGACATGGGATTTTTCGCGGCCAACGGCGGCTTGAAAGTCGCAAGCGTGGTCAATTCTTCGCCAACTGAAATCACTGTCCTGGCGCAAAAGAAAAAAGACGGCGGTTGGATAAACTTTGGCATAGAAGTCGGCGCCAATCCGCCGCATCCGATAGGCGACATTCGCGCGCGTCCGGCTTCTGCGCCGGCCGGGGAAAATACCCCGCAAGCCAAGCCTTCGGCCGATGAGCCGAAACTGCCGGACACCCCCGTGGGCAAAACCTTCGCAGCCTTTTTGATAGCCTTTAATTCAGGCGACCTCAAAACCATGCAGCAATTTCATCAAGAGCGCGGCGACGGCGCGGAGCTTGCGGAGAAAGATTTGGAATTTTACCAGCAAACCGGCGGCTTGAAATTACACAGCCTGGCCAGCGCGTCAAATGAAGAACTCTCGGCCTTGGTGCAAACCAGGAAAGATGGGAGGTGGCTAAAACTGACCCTGGAAGTTCAACCCTCGCCGCCACACGCGATTGATACGATTCGCGTTCAACCGGCAGCGGCGCCCGGTGGCGCTCTTTTCGCCACCGGTCAGGCCGCGAACAACTCAACTCCCGCGCGAAAATTGACCGAAGCGGAAAAGCTCAAAGAGATTGAAAGCTTCCTCGACGAGCAAGCCATGGCAGATAAATTTTCCGGCGTCGCGCTGGTTGCCAAAGATGGCAAGCCCATCTTTAAAAAAGCTTATGGGCTGGCAAATAAAACAACCCAGGCGCCGAACAAAAGCGATACGAAATTTAATCTTGGTTCAATGAATAAGATGTTCACAGCGGTGTCCATTGCGCAACTTGCGCAGGCCGGCAAACTCGCGTTCGATGACAAAGTCGGGAAATACTTGCCCGATTATCCGAACCAGGAGGTGCGCGACAAGGTGACGATTCATCACCTGCTCACGCATACCTCAGGGCTAGGTTCTTACTGGAATAAAAAATTTGACGAACGCCGCGCGCAAATCAAAACCGTTGCCGACTATCTGGCGCTCTTTGCCGATGAACCGTTGCGCTTTGCGCCGGGCGAGAGGTTTGAATACAGCAATTCAGGGTTCATTGTGCTTGGTGCAATTATCGAAAAAGTATCGGGGCAAAATTATTTCGATTATGTGCGCCAGCATATTTATCAACCGGCGGGAATGACCAACACGGATTGTTTCGAGATGAGTGAAAACACGCCGAATATGGCGATGGGTTATACCAGTGAGGGCGAACCCGACGTGCCGGCATTGAAGAGCCCCGAAGGAAGTACGGTTTCCCGCCCCGGTCATGGCGGTCCGGCCGGCGAAGGACAACCGTTGAATACCCGCAAAGAGAATACCCATTCGCGCCCGAATCGCGGCGGTCCGGCCGGCGGCGGTTATTCAACCCCCGAAGACCTGTTGAAATTTGCCAATGCGCTTACCGCCAATCAATTGCTCAGCGCCAAATACACAGAGCTGGTGACCACCGGAAAAGTACCGATGGGCGGCAACCAGTACGCTTATGGGTTTGGTGATTTGCGCATCAACGGCAAACGCGCTTTCGGTCACAACGGCGGCGCCCCGGGCATCGCCTCAAGCCTGAACATTTTTCCTGAACTCGGCTACACCGTTATCGTGATGACCAATTACGACCCGCCGATGATGATGCCGGTCGTGAGAAAAATCGAAGGACTGGTGGCGCAGTAATTTTCTCAGAGCCACCAGGGGAGAAAGGGAGAAGGGGAGTAAGGGTAATATGCTTTCCAACCTTTTCTCAAAATTCTTGTGGTAATCATTTGATTTAAATCTGTGAGGCTGTGGTTTATCCAATGGTACTGAAACCACGGTCACCGCTTTACCTCTTCATCCATTTGTAACAATTCATCTATGCGCACCACGGCGTATCCTCTGGCTTTCAGCCAATCAATCAACTCGTTCAGCCGATGGTAAAATTTATCGGTTCGCCGAGGGTCTGTGCCGATATGCAGCAACAAGATGAAGCCATTTAACCCGGCCTTATCTTGTTGCTCATACTTTTTAATCTGTTGAAGGATGGCTTCGCTGCTCGCATAATTTTTCATCTCAGGGGTTGTGTAATCGGCATTCGAGCGTGTGCCTCCGGTGAAATTGATTAACTGCAAACCCCTGGCCTTTGTCCAATCGCTGACGGTCTGGTTGTACCATTCAAAGGGCGGTAAAAAGAACGGCGCGTCGGCTTTTGAAAGTCCAAAGCGTTTCATCGCCGCATAATTTTTTTCGAGATCTTGTTGAAACTCTTTTTGCGTGACCAGTAATTTGCCGCGCTCTTCCCACGAACAATAGAGCAGATGCTGGTCAGAATGCGCGCCCAGGTAATGACCTTGATGTTGCAGTTTGACAATCGTCGCTTTGAAATCGGGATTTCGATAAAACCGCCCGGTAAAAAAGAAAGAGGCTTTCACCTGCCTTTCATTCAGGGCTTGCATAATCGTCTCTGCGCCATCAGCAAATAAATCACCGGTGAAAACCAGGGCGAGTTTTTTTTGGATTTTATTGCCGCGAACGATGGCGCCTTGCTCAAAAGTAGACGGATGAATAGGGATTGACGATTGAACACTACGAGTTTGTCCGGTCGTTCTCTTCGCCGAGGTTGCACTCGAACGGCTGAACATGGCCATCATTAAAATCGCGTCCGCCGTTCCATCCATGGTCGGTTCGTTGGTTGAATAATCGCCAACATCGTCGTGATACACGACCTCGTCGGTTTGAAACTCAGCAAATTCATCCGCTTGACTGAGGTGTAAACCGATTAGGCTGGCATAAGTTTTTTTCAGGATGGGACCGTCAACCAGGCCGCCGGGCACGGGTTTCTTCAAAATCTGTACGGTCGGTAAATGAACATCTTCGGGAAACTCGCCCGCTTCAGGGATTCCCGTAAACATCGAGGTCCCCCAGGGGTTTCGCCCCAACAACCAATCGCGATGCATCAGCATAAGCGCGTGATAACGCCGGTCGCCGGTCATTTGTTCGTAAAGTAAAACCTGGGTGACGAAAGCCACGACCAGATTGTTTGAACACCAGAGAAACGGCACCCCCATCTGGTAGGGATTGGTCTTGGCGCGCGCTAAAATTTTTTCAATGCCGTCACGATAATAAGCCGCAAGCTGCACTTTCGTCTTTGCATCAACCAGATTATATAAAGCAAAGTGCGCGATATTCGTGAACGGGTAAAACTGATAATGTTCCGTTGTGGCGTGCAGCATCCAGGAAGTTGCGCCGATTAGGTGGGCATAGCGTTTTGCGTCCGTGAGAAATGCGCGCTTGCCCGTCGCTTTAAACAGTTCAGCGGCTGCCCACTCCATATCATCGGCCCAGGTCTCTTCGTTGTAGCGATAGGGCGCGCCGTAGGAATTGCCTTGTTGATAACCTTCCTGTCGCTTGCCCATTTGGTAAAGCTCAAGCGCCGCTTGCAAACAGCGCCGCGCAAAGGATGTATCGCGCAAATCGGTTTTCCAAATTCGATAAGCCATGGCCATCGCGGCTGCCGAACGTCCGGCCAGGTTGGCAATGCCGGTCGCCTGGCTTTTCCATTTGCCGAGTCCTTGCGGTTTGCCATCAGCGAAATAGACCGGGCGGTAACTGTTTGCCCCCCAACCGTAATCCGCAGGGTCCTGGTTAGGTAATTTGAAGCCGCGATGGTCGCGGTCATCCGCCACTTGATGAAAGAGCTGGTCAGGCGCTCTGTGCAGCTTATGTATCCAATCAAGCCCCCAACGGGCTTCGTCTAAAAGATCGGGAATCTGATTGGCTTGCGTGTGACCGAGGGCGTCAACTTTATCGCTGAACTTCGTTTTCGCTAAGGTGTAAGCAAGGAGCATTCGCGCCGTCGCGTTGCTGGCGGTAATCAGATACTTCAACTGGTCGCCTGCGTCATGCCAACCGCCACTGGCGTCAATGAACGTTTCGTCGGGCAGCGGCGCATAAAACGCGCGGCCGTCCAACTGGTGACAAACCGTGTCGAGATAGGGATTGTATCCGCAACGCTGCTGGCGCATGAAAAACAGCAGGTCTTCCTGATAGCTCGGGTACGCGCCAATCGAGAAGGTTCGCGAGGTGATACCGCTTTGCGCCAGTTGCAAAAAATATCGACCGCCGGTTTTAACTGACGAAAAGTTCAATTCATAGTAGTAAGGAAACTCACCGCCCCAGGGAGAAGCGGGAAGCGCTTTAAGCGGAGCGCGATAAATCGCCTTTTGGGTCTCGCTATCAACTAAAGAAAAATCGCCGGCCAGCGGAGTTCGCGAGAAAGCAACGGCGATTTTGTCATCCCTCTCCAGATAGCCGATTTGATTGGCGCGAATGTGCGAGACTTGCGCCAAGGCTTCCGGGGTTAAAAACGCGAGCGGAGCAAGAGAGATAACGATTAAAATAAAAACTCGCACCTCACCTGGTGAAAAATTCTTGGGTAATTGGCCGGTAAGTGACTGTCCCAGGCGCATCGCTCTCTCCCGCATAAAAGTGTGTTGACGATTCATTGGAAAAGCAATCCTTTCGCATGGCTGTTTGAGGTGGCAAGCCAGGCGTGTAATAATTTTCGTTCAATGCAACCAAGCTGCAAAATTTTTCAAACCGCCATTTTACTCATCGTTTTACTGGCCGCGACAACTGTGGCGGCCGATTGGGAGCGCGGCGTTGCGCTCTATAAAAAAGGCGACTTTCGCGGGGCGCTCGCCGAATTTCAAGACCTCGTGCGCGAACGCCCGGAGGCCGCCGGCGCGTGGTATTACATAGGGCTTTGCGAATTCAATTTGAAACGCTACAACAAAGTCGCCTTGCCGCTCCGGCGCGCCGTTGATTTGCTCGAAGTGCAAACCCCGCAAAGCCCGGATATTGCCGGCGCCTTTTATACCATCGGGTTGTCGCATTACCTGTTGGCTGAGTACGACAAAGCGCTTGACCCGCTCAAGCGTTATATTGACCTTAACACCAAAGCCAAACGCGACGTTGACCCCAGCGCCCGCACCGCTTTGGGGCGCGCCTATTATTACCTTGAACGCTACGACGAAGCCTTGCCGCTGCTGGCCGCGAACAAAAATGAAAATGCCAAAGACACAGCGACGAATGCTTATTTGATTGGCGTGATGTATTTCAAAAAAGAGGATGATGACCGCGCCATCCCGGCGTTTCGCGAGGCGGTGAAAACCAATGCGGAAGACGCCAATGCCCTGGAACTCCTGGCGGAAAGCTTGATGCGCAAAGCGCGCAAAGTCGGCGCCAATGCCAATCCCGCCAGTGTGAATGCGGCGACTGCGTTATGGAATGAAGCGGCAACTGCAGGCGAACAATTAAAAGCGCTGCGTGATGATGCGAAGACCGCCAACCTGTTAGGGCGCGCCTATCTTGGCGCAAAGAATTTTGAAAAAGCGGTCGCCCCGCTCGAAAGACTCGCGAAAGAGAACACCGACAACGGACAAGCCTGGCTTTATTACGGTATCGCGCTTTCGCGCAGCGGCAAGACCCGCAAGGCCATGGAAGCCCTGGAAATTACCATTCAACTGGCCCCCGATTCGGTCGCCGCGATGTCAGAGCTTGCCTACATCTACGAAAACGATAAACAGTATCAACAGGCACTACGAATTTATGAGAAGGCCTACCTGGTAACCAACGACCCGGCAATTAAACAGAGCATCGAGCGCGTCAAAACGCTCGCCGGGCAACCCTAATTTTTCACTTTATTAAAGAAACAAGGCGCGGCTCACAAAAGACCGCGCCCCTTCTGTTTAGCAAATTAGAGATTAGATAAGCGACAATCGTTAATTGCCGTAAGAGTCAATCGCCTCTTTTTCGCTGTCGTAGCAATCAAAGACCGTGATGAGCTTGGTAATCGTCAGCAGGTCTTGAACGCGTTTTGTCAGGTTCACCAATTTCAAGTTGCCGCCTTCGCGTTTGGTTGTCGCATAACAGCTAATCATGGCGCCCAGCCCGGCCGAATCAATGTAGCTTACGTCGCCAAGGTTCAGCAGAATTTTACGTTGGCCATCGGCAAGTAAATCTTTAATGCGATCTTTGATTTGCATATCGCCTTCGCCAAGCACCACTTTGCCTGACAAATCCAAGACGCTTACACCTTCGACTACTCTTTCAGAAATATTCATAACCCATCTCCAGGAAGATTTTTCAGAAGCCTGAAATTATCATAGCCAGATAAGCGTGACAAGGTAGAAGGGTTGAAAAACATTTTTCGCTGCTTGATTTTTGGCGGGAATTGAAAAGCGCCGATAGCGTTCGACTATCGGCGCTTTGGTTGAGCCCTTGAAATGGCAAATAAAGGCGGTTTTTACTGCCCCGCGGGTTTATTGAATTTCGCATCGTCAATCGCCACATTGTGTTTGATTTCCGAAAGCTTGATGATAAAGCTGATGGCGTCAGAATTTTGTTTCACCGTAAAGGGGATTTTTACGCCATCCACCTCTTTGTAATCTTCGAACAAAACCTGCACATTTAGGATGCCTTGCTGAGATTCCCGCTTGCCGTCTTGACGAACTAACAGTCCCGATTGGGCGTCAAAATAGAGCGTGTCAGGCGAACCTGTTGTGGGGGTTGCGACAATGACATAAGCCTCACCTGAAGCCAGTTTCTCTTTTCCTTTCAGCTCCATCTTCGGATATAACTCTTTGAGTTTGATGTCACGATAAAATTCGGATTCGAGTTTCGCGGCAGCTAACTCGCCGCCGCTTAATTCCCGCAGCCCGCTTTGCGGGTCGGATGACCAGGCAACGGTTCCGCTGTAGCCCTGTTGGACAATCCCAAACCCTTCAATGTTGATGACCGAAAGCGTTTTGTTCGGTGCTTTGGCATAGACTTCGAGCGTCCCACTGGCGCCGAAACTGGGCAGTTCTAAACTGCCCTTGCCGACGCGGCTGGTCTGTTTTTCTACAGCCGCTTTGCCGCCAATGGCTTGTACATATTTATCCAGAATCTGGTCAACCGTCGGCGTGGCCGCCTTCTCCTGCGCCAAAGCCGACATCACCGCCAGCAAAATAAAAACCGAGCTAATTAAAATGCGCTTCATACCGAGTCCTTTCTTTTGCGAAGCTAAAGAATAGTTTGTAAAGCGGTGACGGATGAATCACCGCAAGAAAATTTGCTATCGCGTTAGCGGATATTGGCTACTGCTCGCGAGCGTTTTTGAATCTGTTCAATCGCCGCTTCAAGTTGCAGGTCACGACCTTGCAACAAGGATGAGCGGGTTAATTTCACTTCAACATTGGGAATCACGCCGCGCCCTTCGAGCAACACCCCTCTAGGGGTTTTGAAATCCGCGATGGCAAATTGAAACAACGCGCCAGTCGGCAGTTTTTGAAATGAAGAAGGCAGCGCCGCGCCCAGGCTGCGGTCCCCGACAATCACGGCGCGACCAATCTCCTGCATGCCGCCGGCGAAGATTTCCGAGGTCGAAGCGCTGCTGCCATCAATCAAAATCACCACCGGTTTGAGATTGGCTTCGCGTTGGGGAAAAACCACAAAGCGGACTTCGCCCGTACGCATGCGCATCGTCCCCAGCGACGCCGATTGATTCGATAAAACACCGGCAATCGAAGACGCCATACCGCCAACGCCGCCGGGATTGCCGCGCAAATCGAAGATGACCCCGTCCGCGCTATTCATCGAACGCACCGCCTCTTTGATTCTGTCGGTTAAATTCAACGCGAAGGTATTAAAGCGGATGTAGCCGATGTTGCCGGCTATGCGCTTGCTTTCGAGTTCCGTGTATTGCGGCGGGAAATTGCCCAGCGGTTTGGACATTTCGCCTTTCAACCGCTCACGCTCAAGCGTCACTTCGTGCTCTTTGTTGCGCTCGTCCAGATAGCTGAAGCGAACTTTTTCTTCGGGCTTGCCATTCAGCCGTGCCATCACCGCGCGCCCGGTTCGCAAATTCACCCAACTCGCCGGCTCTTTTCTCTTGCGCGCGCGTTCATACATATCCTCAACCGCCGTGTCTTCAACTTTCTTAATGATGAACCCGGCGCGGATTCCCGCCAGCGCGGCTTTCGATTGCGCCTCAACACGCGTGACCACGGCTTTGCCATCCAGCATTCTCACATCAATTCCGACACCGCCATTGGGCGGCTCTTTGACATCATCTGCGACAATCGCTTCGGGCGGAATAATATTGAAATGCGATTGGTGCAATTCGCCGAGCATCTCTTGCAACAAACTATAGAGCCCGTTGTTGTCATTGATTGAACTCAGGCGCGGCTCATATTTTTCGCGCACCTTGTACCAATCAACGCCGCCCAGCGTGGGATCGAAATGTTTGTCTTTAACGGTGCGCCAAACGACATCAAATGTTTCCTGGCGCAGTTGCACGGTACTTCTGGAATCATCCGTGGCAGTGACCACCGCAGAGTGCGTAGATGGGCTGCTCTGCGCCGTGATAGAGATTGACAGGGAGAGAACAAGAAGCGTGATTAAAAGAATTTTTTTCATCCAATGAAACCTCGTTTGGATTATAGCTGAATTTGCGGTCGCAAAGACGAACGAAAATAAAAAATCTGATGTTTCTAAAAAAGAGCTTAGAGGTCAGGGCCGGCGCTCGGCCTGCTGAAATCTAAAATCCAAAATCTAAAATGCAAAATTTTTTCTGTCCCGACACGCGGGACGTGCTGGTTAGCCTATCAGCCTTCGACCGCATCCCACACGCTCATCGCCTCTTTTTCATAGGCTTTGATGGTGGCGATGTTCTTCTTTTCCGTGGCCGTCAGCAGGGCTTCGGTAAAACCGGGATTGGCTTTGTACCACGAAAAGCTCGCGTAATATTTATTCAGCCATTTGTCTTTGAAGACCTTGCCGCGCCGCGCATATATCTCATTGCGCAATTTGCTTGCGTCTTCCAAAAACATCCCTTCAAACAAATCTCTGGTCATGACTTTGGCGCTTAAATCTTCGTGAAGGCGATTTTCATAGGCCACGATGGTTTCAATATTTTTCTTTTCGGTGGCGGAAAGCTCCGGTTCGCCGAAATCGTCCATCGGCTTGTACCACTCTTGCGAATAAAAGTAGTCTGACAGCCAGGGCGTGCGAAACAGCCGGCCGCGCCGCGCATATATCTCATTGCGCAGAATCCGCAGTTCGTGAAGGCTCAAGCCTTTGAGCAACTCTTCGCTGAGCGGACGATTTTGAAAATAGCTCATATCACCGGGCGCCAGCTTCAAATTGCGTTGCTCTTTGGTGGCCGTGGCCATAAGCGCCATATTTTTGCGCTCGTTTTCGTTGAGCGTTTGCGGGTCGTATTTGTCAACCGGCGCGTACCAGTAACGCTCTTCAAAATAGGTTTGTAAGGTCGGTTCATCGTCGAAACGTTTGCCGTGAATGGCTTCGATTTCGGCGCGCATAATATGCAATTCGGCGAGCGAATGTTTGCCGAGCAGGTCGCGTGTGATGAGGCGGTCGCGGTAAAAACGTAAATCGCCGGGTTCGACTTTCGTATGCTTTTTCGATTCCGCTTCGCGTATCAAATCAATGTTCCGGCGTTCCGTATCATTGAGCACGGTATTTTTAAATTCATCATTCACTTGATACCAATCGCGCGAGTAAAGGTAATTTTGAATATCCTGTTCGCGAAAGATGCGCCCATGTTTGCCAAAGACAATGCCGCGAAGCAGGGAGAGTTCTTTTAAAGAGAGCGGTTGAAGCTGCTCAAGCTTAACTGACTGTTTAGCGAAATCAAATTTTTCCCACTTCGCCAGGTTGGGGTACTTTTGAAAAGTGAACCCACCGAGCAAAGTGAGGCTACAGATGGTCAAGAGGCTTGCTTGTAAGACCCGGCTGAATCTGCTTTGCATGACGATCTCCTTTCCTGTTTAGACATGTGTACCGACCGCGCTGAGATGCAACTTGGCGGCACCAGAGGCTTTTATCTGTTTTGCCGCAGATACAGTTTAATGCCTTCTGCAATAGCTCGCGCCATTTTCTGTTGTCCGTCTTCGCTTTTGATAAATTCCGCGTCGGCCGGGTTGCTGAGAACAACCATTTCGATTAACACGGCCGGGACTTCGGAAAAAATCGATCCCGTTAACGCGCCTTGCTTCGAGCCGATAAAAGTTTTTGAATCGCCGCGCACCCCGCCATCTTTCAACACCCCGCCGAGCACGCTCACCATCCCTTGATGAACGGCTTCGGCAGCCAGGCGGCTGCGGTCAATCACGGCTTGCGAAGGTCCCGTAACCCCTTGCACAGTCCCTTGGCGGTCGGGACTGTAAACGGCATAACCGCTATCTTCCGAGGCATCGCAGTGCAGGCGAATCATCAAAGCGGCTTTGGCGCGATTGGCCAGTCGGGCGCGGTCTTTATTGGTGACCACTTCTTCTTCGCGATGTTTCGTCATCACGACTTTGATGCCTTCAGCGTCAAGCAAGGCTTTCAATTTCATCGCCACAACCCAGGCGATATGAACTTCGGTGGTGCCGTTTTGTACGACATTTCCGGCGCTGGTCTCTGAAGCATGACCCGGGTCAATGCAGACCACCGAAACGATTGATGACGGTGGTTTATCAGCCGGTTTCTGTTTTGTTGAAGGGTGAGTTTGCGAGGCTGATTGAACGGCTGGGTCTTGAGTTGAACAACTATAAAGACAAAAACAGACGACCAAAATCGAAATAAATTTATTCATTCAAACCTCTTAAAATAATCAACAACCTCAAAAGCCAGTTTAATCGAATGTTTCTTCGGGCTACAAGCACAACAACTCGCCAACTTTGAGGCGCTTCGTAGCGGATGTTAATATCAGATGTTGGATATTAGAAGTCAGCTGTCGGTAGGCCTCCCTTTTGTTGATTGAGATTTTCAAATCTTCGGTTTTTTCATTTGCGGTTGATGCTCAAAAAGGGTGACGAAGATCTGACCTCTGACCTCCAACATTTAACTTATGAAAACCCAAGTAACAGTCATCGGGGGCGGACTTGCGGGCAGCGAAGCTGCCTGGCAAGCCGCCGAACGCGGCGCACAGGTCCGGCTTTGCGAAATGCGTCCAGGGCGTCCGACGCCGGCGCACAAGAGCGCGAATTTGGGCGAGATTGTTTGCTCGAACTCGCTGAAATCGGATGAACCGGGCACGGCGCCATTTATGTTAAAAGAGGAACTCCGGCGCGGCGGTTCGCTCCTGCTGTCGGTGGCCCATCAAACGGCGGTTCCGGCCGGCGCCGCCCTGGCGGTTGACCGCGAAAAGTTTTCCCTGGCGGTCACCCAACGAATCGCAGCGCATCCGAATATTGAAATTGTTCGCGAAGAGATCACTTCGATACCCGATGAAGGGGTGGTGATTATCGCTACGGGACCCTTGACATCGCCGGCGCTTTCCCAAACCATCACGCGCCTGACGGGTTCAACGCATCTTTATTTTTATGATGCGATTTCGCCGATCGTTGATGCTGAGACCATCAACTACGAGGTGGTGTGGCGCGCCGCGCGTTACGATAAAGGCGGCGCCGATTATCTGAATTGTCCGTTTGACGAAGCGCAGTACACACATTTTTATGAGGCGCTGCTTCAAGCTGAATCGGTAGCGCTTCATGAATTTGAAGAGACCCGGTTTTTTGAAGCCTGTCTGCCGATCGAAGAGCTTGCCCGACGCGGGCGCGATACCCTCAGATTTGGTCCCATGAAACCCGTAGGCTTAATCAATCCGCGCACCGGCAAGATGGCTTATGCGATTGTGCAACTGCGACAGGAAACTTTGCTGGCCGACAGTTACAACATAGTCGGCTTTCAAAATCATCTGAAATTCGGCGCGCAAAAAGCGGTGCTGAGATTAATTCCCGGACTCGAACAAGCCGAATTTATACGCTTCGGGCAAGTGCATCGCAACACCTTTATCTGCTCGCCGGCGATTTTGACAGAAACCCTGCAAATGAAAACCCAACCTCGCATTCTCTTTGCAGGGCAGATTTCCGGTGTCGAAGGTTATATTGAGGCGATGGCGACAGGTTTTATGGCCGGCGCCCACGCGGCAAAAATGGGGCGCGGCGAGAGGCCTGAAAAACCGCCGCGGCGCACGGCGATGGGCAGCCTCACCAATTATGTTGCCAATGCCGAAGCGAAAAATTTTCAACCGATGAATATTATGTTCGGCTTACTGCCGCCGCTGGAACCGGACCTGCGAAAGAAGGCCAAGAGCAAACGCGAGCGTCATAACTTACAGGTCGAACTTGGACTGCGGGATTTTGAAGCGTGGCGCCTGAACTATTTAGCCAACGGTTTGTCGTGAACCTCGCTGGCGCTGAGAACGTAAAACAGAGACGAAGATTGAGAACCGATTAAGGCAGCATCCAAACAATGAATTTTTTTCAAACAATGAAATTTTTTAAGCGACATCCATTTCAAGGGTTTTTAATTGCGAGCCTATTGCTTTGCTCATTGATTCCGGCTTTGGCGTCTTCACAATCGGGCCGACAAACCAAACCACCGGCGCAAAAACCGTCAGCGCCTCCAACTCCAGAAACCCGCCCGCGTCGGGTCAATCCGGATGAGCCGCAAGACGACTCGCCGATTAAACTTTCAACCGATTTAGTTACCGCCATCACTTCCGTGACCGACCCGGCGGGCAATCAAATAAATGATTTAACCAAACAAGACTTTATCATTTACGAAGACAACAAACCGCAAGACCTGGAAGGGGTGTATCGCGAAGGACAACTGCCGCTTCGGTTGGTCTTTTTGTTCGATACTTCGACTTCCATTCGCGGACGGTTTGAGTTTGAGCAACGCGCGGCAGCTCAGTTTTTCCGCAATACCATGAGGAGCGACGATAAAGCGGCGATTATGAGCGTCTCGAACGACCCGAGGCTTGAGATACAACTGACCGCCGATGTTGACCGGTTGGTGAACACCCTGGCAAATCTCAAACCTCAAGGCGCGACGGCGCTCTATGATGCCATCAGCGATGCGGCCGTCTATCTGCGAAAAGCCGAAGGTCGTCGTGTGATGGTCGTCCTTTTGGATGGCACGGACACCGCCTCGGGTATCACCCTGGCGCAGGCTTTGAAAGAGGTACAGAAATCCGACATCGTCATCTATTCGGTACATTCAACAGGCATTGCGCCATCGGTGAATGTGCAGGATTTGGGCGGCGAATTTGTAATGAAAGCTATGTGCGAAGACACCGGCGGCAAAGCGTTCTTCCCGCCGATTTACGATGACCAGAAAAAAGAGTCTCGCGACCTTGATGAAATCTATCGGCGGATCAGCGCCGAAGTTCGCGCTCAATATGTGCTCACGTATTATTCAAAAAATGACAGCAACGCCAAGGTCTTCCGCGAAATTCGCGTAGAAGTTAAACGTCCGGGCCTGCAAGTGCGCGCCCGGCGCGGCTATTACACATCAAAATGAACGATGAAGTATGAACGATGAATGATGAACAGAAAATCCATAGGAAAGTTCATCGTTCCTACTTCATCGTTCAGCATTTCTAAAAAAGGATTTCACCCGATGACTGCAAAGGTTAAAATTTTATTGGCGCTAATTTCTATCGCCCTCGTTGGATTGCCCTCACTTGGCAGTGTGAAAATTTATTCAAAGCAAAAGAGAGTTATGCCTAAGCAATCAAACCCCACGGACGACGCGACGCTTCGGGCTCGCGCCGAGCGGCTGCACCGCGAATCAATTGTCATTGATACTCATAACGATGTTACGACCCCGATGATTGATGACGGTTTCGATTTGGCAATGAACGGCGCCGACCCGAAGGCCAAAATCAAAACCCACACCGATTTGGTGAGAATGAAAAAGGGCGGATTGGACGCCCAGTTTTTTGCCATCTACGTTGATAAACTATTCGTCGGTAAAAAAACTTCGGAAGGCGGCGGCGCGGCTCGTCGCGCGCTGGATATGATAGACCTGGTTGATGAACAGGTGCATCGCCACCCGGAGGTGCTGGAGGCGGCGACCACCGCAAGCGACATTCGCCGCATCGCCAAGAAAGGTAAAATCGCTGCCTTGATGGGCATCGAAGGCGGTCACGCCATCGAAGATAGCCTGCACGCCTTAAGAATGTTTTACAAACTGGGTGTGCGCTATATGACGCTTACGCATACAAACACCAATAACTGGGCGGATTCGGAAGCCGATTTAAAGAATACGAATGTCAAACATCACAATGGGCTCAGTGAGTTCGGGCGCCACGTGGTGCTCGACATGAATCGCCTGGGAATGATGGTCGATATTTCGCACGTTGCCGACAAAACTTTTTATGATGTGATTGAAACGACGAAAGCGCCGATCATCGCTTCGCATTCATCTTGTCGGGCGCTGGCCAATCACACGCGCAATATGACCGACGAGATGTTGAAAGCTTTAGCGAAAAACGGCGGCGTGATAATGATCAATTTTTACAGTGGTTTTGTAGATGGACGCAAAGCCGAATGGACCATGAAATCGCGCGCCTTGCAGGAAGAGTTGAACGAAAAATATCCGGGTGATGCAAAGCGCATCGAAGCGGAGATGAAACAGTGGCGCGAGGCCAACAAAGTTGATGAAATCGGCGCCACCCCTTTTTCCATGTTGATGGATCAATTCGTTCACGCCATTCAAGTAGCCGGCATAGACCATGTGGGTATCGGCGCGGATTTCGATGGCATTCCGCTTGATGGCTCGCCCCAAGGCATGGAAGACGTATCGAAGTTGCCGAATATTACCCTTGAACTGATGAAGCGGGGTTATTCGGATGCGGATATAAAAAAGGTATTGGGTGAAAATTTATTGCGCGTGATGTCTGAAGTCGAGCGCATCTCGCAGAAGCTGCAAGGGGAAGCGAGTAAAAATTAAATCCGAGGGCAAAGCGGGCGGTGAACTTGACCGGCAAAAGTAAAAAGGCAATGCTTGACAGCCAAGCGCGCTGTCTTGTACCTTCAAAAGTCTTCTTTGACACGCAAAAAGCCAGCGTAGCTCAGTGGTAGAGCATCGGTTTCGTAAACCGGGGGTCAAGGGTTCAAATCCCTTCGCTGGCTCCATATATTCAACAACTTAGTAGTAAATTCAACTCCTCAAAAACAATTATCTGCAGATTCATCTACAGGTACAACAAAAAGCTTGTCAAAATAGGAGTTTTTGTACACCGCCCTTTTAATAGTTGAATAGTGGACGCCGCACAAGAATTTGACCCTTCGCCGTGCTAAATCGGACAAGAGACCCTTTGCCACATATGCTGTCACTGATAGCAATCCTGTGAAAACGAATGCACCAGCTGAACTGCGGAATTATTCCAAACTAGAATTTTTCTAGAATTTGATGAGGAAGAAATAAATAGAGGGTATGCATGGGAATTTCTTCCCTCTTCTTCACAACTAAAGAATCCCCTAATTTTCAATTGCTGATCTCGCATGAGCGAAATTGTCAAGCATAGGCTTCAAAACTCATTACAGTTTAGCTGTCGCACTTTGTGACAACCTACATATCGGCCGGCGAGGTCCAAGAGTAGATCACCTCAGCCTTTTCTCTATCCGTTCGTTTGAAAATTCCTCTCAAACACGCAGGTATCTGGAAGTACGTGTTCTGCCCGGATTCGCGTGCAATACCCCAACTCTCCTGCGATCGCTTGGTACCTATGCCCACGCGTCTCCTTGTATGGCGGGACCCGCCTGCCGTACTTGTCTACTGCCCTTCGCCGGCGTTATAGCCTGCAATGATCAGTTCCAGCTGCCCTCTGGAACGCTCGCTCAAGAACTTCAGAAACCGGCAGCCGCCGCGTATCGCCGGCACCGGGTCGTCAGGATCTTAGACGCCGAAGCGCAAGGCCGGCGCCGGAATCATCTGCATCAACCCCTTGGCCCTTTTTGGTGAAAGAGCTAGCCGGTTGAAACCGGATTCGACCCGCATCACTTCCAACGTGAGTAAGGGATCAAGCCCTTCCTCGCGGGCGATACGAATGATCTGCTCTGCGAGTTGTGGATTGAACCGGCTTTGTGGTGCTCGCCCCCGAGTTATTTTTCTAGATTATGCTAACGTATCTACGGCTAATGAACGTGTCAGCGCCATCACCGTTATCGATACAAGAAGTTGGCGGCTACTGATTTGTTGTTCTTTCATCACCACTCTCCATCATTTTGTGCGTGACATCTCCTTAAGCGAACGACGTGCCAGTTCACCCACACATGCCGCCGCAAAACTGTGCTCTATTGATTCTCGCTCCTCTTCGGAAAGACTTGGCCACCACTGCCCATATGAAACGGCTTCCCAATCGCCGCCGGCGATACGACTTGCGCAAAGCCGGTCGGGTTATTGGTGTCCACCAGATACTTGGTCGTCACCCCGCCAGTTGTCTTGCTCACCCGGTTGCCGTCGCCATCATAAACAAACGAGACCTCGCTTGGCGTTCCGGCATTCACCTTCAGCAAGCGATTCTCGAAGTCGTACTGATAGCCGTTGCCATTCGACGACAGCGTGTTGCCGTTGTCATCATAGCCGTCGCTCATGAGCCGATCATTGTTGTCATAACTCGAATTACTCGACGGCACCGCTGCAATACTTGAAGTCCGCGACAGGCGATTGCCCACCGCATCATACGCATAATCAATGGTGCCGTTGTTGGCGCTCACCGGGTCACTGGCGATCTGTTCCTGGGTTAAGCGGTAGAGATTGTCATACGCATAGCTCACCACCCGCCCGCTC
>JBIOWC010000911.1:0-2867 GCA_044868105.1 Blastocatellia bacterium | reverse complement strand
TTTTCGCTTTCCATCATGGCGATGAAGCGTTTGAACAGATACGACGCATCGTGCGGACCCGGCGCGGCCTCCGGGTGATATTGCACGGAAAACGCCGGATAGTTTTTATGTCTGAGTCCTTCAACCGTTTGGTCATTCAGATTGATGTGGGTCACCTCTGCATCGGCTGGCAGAGAATCGGCATCAACGGCAAAACCGTGATTTTGCGCGGTAATTTCAACTTTGCCGGTGGTTAAATCCTTGACCGGTTGATTGCCGCCGTGATGCCCGAAAGGCAGTTTATAAGTTTTGCCGCCCAGCGCCAGGCCCATTAATTGATGCCCGAGGCAGATGCCGAAAACCGGATAGCGACCGATGAGCTTTTTCAAATTCGCAATCACGCCGGTGAGCGGTTCCGGGTCGCCCGGTCCATTCGATAACCAGAGGCCATCCGGTTTCAGCGCGGCAATATCTTCGGCTGAAGTCTGCATCGGCACCGCCGTCACTTTACAACCGAGCGCGACAAGCGAGCGCAGACTGTTATATTTCAAACCAAAATCGTAAGCCACAACATGAAAGCGCGGTTCAATAATTTTGTCGGGTTGTCCGTGTAGCATAACCGGTGAGCCGTAAGCTGCGCCTTGCGCATCGGTCCACACATAAGGCTCTTTGCAGGTCACGACCGAAGCCAAATCCAATCCGACCATGTCGGGCGCCGTGCGCGCTTTGGCGACGACCTCTTCTTCGCTGGTCGCCTGGGTCGAAAGACAACCGCGCATCGAACCGCGTTCGCGTATGTGACGCACCAGCGAGCGCGTGTCTATGTCGGAGATGCCGGGAATATTTTGCGCCCGCAAATAGTCGTCAAGCGAAAGACCGGCGCGCCAGTTTGATACCGTGCGCGATAGTTCGCGAACGATAAAACCTTCGGCAAAAATTTTCCGCGATTCAACGTCCTCTTCGTTGATACCGTAATTGCCGATAAGTGGATAGGTCATCGTCACAATCTGCCCGCAGTAGGAAGGGTCAGTCAAAATTTCCTGATAACCGGTGATGGCTGTATTGAACACCACTTCGCCAACGGTTTCGGCCTCAGCGCCGAATCCGCGTCCGCGCCAGATGCGTCCGTCTTCAAGGGCTAAAATTGCTTGCATAGTTGCAAGGTTACAGGCGAGAGGTTAGGGAGTGCAAGTACTGAATTATAGGCGATAGGCCGTAAACCATATCTTTCGTAACCCGGGGGTTTTGAAAATGACCAGGGAGACCGGAAATCAACCTGCCAATCGCCTACGGTCTACTTTTTTAATCAAGCGTTCCGGCCCGGCCGAGCGGCCAGTAACGAAAGAGGGCTTTGCCGTAGACATATTTTTCCGGCACCAATCCCCAATGACGACTGTCATTTGAAGCGTCGCGGTTATCGCCCATCACAAAATAATAATGCGGTTTGACGTAGGTTTCAGGAATGATGCGCGGATTGCGGTTGTGGTCGGGCGATAAATAAGGTTCTTCCAACGGACGATTATCAATATACAGTTGTCCGCGTTGATCCATCCGAATGGTTTCACCCGGCAGTCCGATGACCCGCTTGATAAACGATTGCGACGGATTTTCGGGATACCAGAAGACGATGATTTCGCCGCGGTCAACCGGCTTGGCATCTTCTTTCCAGGCTTGAATGAGGAAGGGAATTTTGTTGACGAAAATTCTCTCTTCCGTTTCCAGTCGCGGCAGCATGGAGGTGCCTTCGACCTTAACCGGTTGAATGATGAAGACCACGATTAAGATAGCCATCAAAGCTGCGAAAACAATATCGCGAGCGATGGATTTGACTTCGGCCCAAATGCTTGCGCTCATCGAAAGCTCTTCTTCGGGCAGGGTAACTTCTATGTCGGGGTCATCTTTGATGTCTATGCCGGGAAATTCGTTGAAATTCATAAATTGAAAAAACGCCTTGTCATTAAAAAAGTTCAGAAGAAGATCAAAAAAAGGTTACGTTTGGTGGGCTGGCTTTGTCAATCAGTTCCCCTACTTGGTTTGACTTATCGAGAGGCAATCAATAGCTTTTATGCCGAGATGACTGATGCAGACGCGACCAATAGGTTGGAGGCCCATCCGGCCGACGAGCCGGCAACAAAATCGCCTGCCACTGACCTCGGGCGGGAAACTTCATCGGCGACCGCCTCGCCGGCGACGGTATCGCCTTCGCGTCGTCGCGTTCGCGATAAATATGGCCTGACGAGCCAGGAAGAGCTCCGCCGCCGTATCTATGATTTTGCCGATTTATCCGAATATAGTTGGCGTGAGCGGGTCAATATCCGCCTTGCCGATCTAACCTTTTTCATCTTGATTCGGGTGCTCTGCGCGACGCTGCGTTGGGAAAGCCGAGGCCTCGAACACCTTGAGGCCATCTATGCAAACGGCCATCGGGCAATCTTTACCTTCTGGCACAGTTGTATTTTCGGCGCGACCTGGTTTTGGCGTAACCGCCGTATTGTGGTGATGTCGAGCGCCAGCAAAGATGGTGAGTTTACTTCACGACTGATTAAGCGATTTGGTTACGGCAGCGCCCGTGGCTCGGCAACGCGCGGCGCCAGTCGCGCCCTGGCGGAAATGTCTGGCTGTCTGGAACAGGGAATTGATGTGGCGTTTACCATTGATGGACCCAAAGGTCCGGCACTCGTCGCCAAACCCGGTGCCGTGACGTTGGCGCGTCACAGCGGACAAGCGATTTTGCTCTTTCACATCGCGCTCGAAGAATACTGGGAACTGCCAAGTTGGGATCGTTTGCAAATTCCCAAACCCTTTACCCGAGCGGTGGCTTTGATTGCCGAGCCGATTTATGTTTCCCGCGAAGCGAGCAGTGATGAAGTAGGTGAAAAACAAGCCGT
>JBIOWC010000910.1:0-13344 GCA_044868105.1 Blastocatellia bacterium | reverse complement strand
AGGTTAAGCGCAAAAAGCGTTAGTAATAGAACCGTCGCTAATGACTTTTTAGACGGTGATTTTCAATTATGGAACCTGCGCCGCCTTCAACCCTGGAGATTCGCTTGTTCGGCCCCTTTCGTGTCCTGGTGGATGGCCGGCCCGTCGAAGCTCGCCGCTGGTCACGGCGCAGCGCGACCCTGCTTGTCAAACTGCTTGCCCTGCAACCGCATCACCAACTTCATCGTGAACAGGTCATGGAGCTTTTATGGCCTGAGCTTGACGGGCATTCGGCTACCAATAATCTACATAAAAGCATTCACGCAACCCGGCGCGCCCTTGAACCCACGCTCAAATCCGGGGCGCAGTCGAGCTTCATTATCACTCGCGCGCAACAGATTCTCTTGCGGGCTCCCGAACAGCTCTTGATTGATGTTGATCAGTTCGAGCAGCAGGCCAAAGAGGCGCTTAACTGTTCAACGACGGAGGGCTGCCAAAAAGCCTTGCAGCTATACGAAGGCGACCTGTTGATTGAAGACCTCTATGAGGATTGGGCGGCCGCGCGGCGCGAACAACTGCGGGCTTTGCAGCAAGATTTGCTGGTCAGGCTGGCTCAGCTTTTTGAAGCGGGCGGCGATTATCAGCAAAGCATTGAACGTCTAAAAGAACTGCTGGCCTGCGACTCAGCAAACGAAGCGGCGCATCGGCAATTGATGCGTCTCTATGCCCAACTCGGCAGTCGCCATCAAGCCTTGCAGCAATATCAACAATGCCTGGAAGCGGTGCGTCGAGACCTCGACAGTGAACCCGAACCGGCCACCATCAAGCTTTATGAACAGATTATCGCCGGCCGCATCACACCCGTTGCGCCAATCCCAAATCGACTGGTCGCCACTGACCAGGAGCCGATCAATTCGCTCGCCATTTTGCCGCTGGTGAATGCGACCGGTAACCCGGATGGTGAATACCTGAGCGACGGCATCACGGAAAGTATCATCAATGGACTATCGCAACTGCGACAGTTGCGCGTCCTGGCGCGCAGCACGGTATTTCGCTACAAAGACCAGGCGCTTGATTTACAAAGCGTGGGGCGTGAATTGGGCGTACGCGCCGTGATGAGCGGGCGGGTTCTTCAGGTGGGCGAAGCCTTAATCATCAGAACCGAACTGGTTGATGTAAACGATGGCTCGCAGCTCTGGGGCGAGCAGTATCATCGCCCGCTCTGTGATATGTTTGCTTTGCAGGAAGACATCGCTCAAGACATAACCGAGAAGTTGCGGCTTCGATTAACCGGCGAAGAGCAGCAGCGACTCGCCAAACGCCACACCGAAAACCCGGAAGCCTATAAATTTTATCTTCAGGGTCGCTACTACTGGAACAAGCGTACCTTGGAGGCGGCGAAAAAAAGCATCGAATATTACCAGCAGGCGATAGGAATTGATGCCGATTATGCGTTGGCTTATGCCGGGCTGGCGGATTCCTATACCAAACTTGGCGATGTCGGCGTTACCGCGATACCCCCGAAAGCGGCGTTTGCAAAAGCCCGCGCCGCCGCCCTAAAAGCTTTGCAGATAGATCCCGGGTTGGCGGAATCCTATGCCTCGCTGGCTCATCTGCATATGCACTATTATGAGTGGGAAGCCGCCGAAAGCGCCTTCAAACGCGCCCTTGAGTTAAATCCGAACTATGCGACAACCCGCCACTGGTATGCCTATTATTTGATCTTTAACCGGCGCGACGAAGAGGCCTTGATGCAGATCAAACGGGCTTTGGAGCTGGATCCGTTATCGCTGCCGATCAACACCGACCTCGGAGAGTTGTTATATTTTGCTCGCCGCTACGCAGAGGCGATTGCGGCTTTCAAAAAAGCCCTTGAGATGGACCCGCATTTCTTTCAGGCGCGCATCGCTCTGGGTCGCGCCTACGAGCAAAAGGGAATGGTTAAGGAAGCCATCGCCGAGTTTGAAAAAGCGAGAGCCCTTTCCGAAGATAACGCCGACACCCTGGCCGCCCTTGGTCACATCTATGCGGTGTGTGGATTGCGGGACCTGGCGGTCAAAATGCTGGCTCAATTGCAGGAGCTGTCAGCCCGTACCTATGTATCGCCTTATAATCGGGCAATCATTCATGCAGGATTAGGTGAAAACGATCAGGCCTTTGCTTTGTTCGATGTTGAAGAGCAGGCCGAATGGATGATTTATCTGACCGTGGATTCGCGGCTCGACGTTTTGCATTCGGATGCGAGGTTTCAAAAACTGGTCGAGCGCGTCGGACTCAAACTCCCGGGGGCCAGCGCCCCGAAAGAAGCGCGCCAGCCGCTTGAATCACTCGCCATTTTGCCGCTCGTCAATGCCAGCGGGGATGCCGATTTGGAATACCTTTCAGACGGGATTACCGAAAGCCTGATCAATAATCTCTCGCAACTGCCGGGTCTGAAAGTCATGGCTTGGAGCACCGTATGTCGCTATAAAGATAGCCCCAACAGCGCGCAAACCATCGGCCGCCATCTGGAGGTCGGCACTGTACTCACCGGCCGCATACTGCACCTTGATGGGCGGCTGGTTATCAAGGTTGAACTCGTTCATGTTGCCGACGGGTCGCAACGCTGGGGCGGGCATTATAATCGGCAGCTCGCGGACATCTTCAACCTTGAAGAGGAAATCTCTAACCAGATATCAGAGCAACTGCGGCTGAAGTTGAGCGGCGAAGAAAAACGCCGGCTGACCAAACGCCACACGGAAAACACCGAGGCCTATCACGCCTATCTCAAAGGGCGTTACTATTGGAACAAACGAACCGCCAAATGGCTCAAAAAAGGCGTTGAACATTTTAGCCAGGCCATTGATCTGGACCCCAGCTATGCCGCGGCTTATGCAGGGTTATCCGATTCCTACACCTTGCTGGTTATCCGCGAAGCCTTGCCGCCGGACGACGGACTTGCAAAAGCCAAAGCGGCAGCGGCGATGGCTTTAAAAATAGATAATCAATTAGCGGAAGCGCACGCTTCGCTGGCCCATGCGCTGCTTCACAATTGGGAATGGGACGAGGCCGAGCAGGGGTTCAAACAAGCCCTGGCTCTCAATCCCGGCTATGCTTCGGCGCATCACTGGTATTCGGAATATTTATACGTCATCGGGCAATTGGATGAAGCCATCGCGGAAGTGAAACGCGCCGTAGAACTTGATCCGCTGTCGCTTATCATCAATGCGCATATGGGCGATGTGCTCTATTATGCGCGGCGCTACGAACAATCCATCGAGCAAAACCTCAAGGTGCTGGAGATGGATGCGAACTTTGCCGTTGCGCGCCTTGACCTGGGGCGCGCCTACGGGCAGATTGGCCGCTATGAAGAAGCGATCATTGAGCTTCGACAGGCGACCAAACTTTTGCAAGGTACGCTGGAACGCTCCTGGGCCATCGGCCTGATCTACGCCGCCTGGGGTAAACCCATTGAAGCGCGCGCCGTGCTCGACGGATTAAAAGAGCAGGCCCGGCAGCATTATGTATCGCCTTACGGAATGGCGTTAATTCATACGGCGCTTGGCGAGCCCGACGAAGCCTTTGACTGGCTTGAAAAAGCTTACGCCGTGCATGACGGCGAACTCTTCAATATAAAAGTGGAGCCGCAATTTGACCGCCTTCGCGGCGACCCGCGTTTTGCAGATTTGCTGCGCCGCATGAGGCTCATAGAGGCGGAAGAAGTAATCCCATCCGGGTGGGCAATGCCCAGAAGTGTTGCCGTGTTGCCTTTCAATCCAATCAGCCGCGAAGGTCGCGATGAATATTTGGAAATCGGCATAGCCGACGCCTTAATAACCAGACTGAGCAACCTCAGCCGCCTGGCGGTTCGGTCAATCAGTTCGGTGCGCAAGTACGCCGAGTTTGAGCAAGACGCGGTTGCCGCCGGCCGGGAGTTGCAAGTCGAGGCGGTGCTTGAGGGAAGCATTCAGAAACTGGGCGAGCGCCTCAGAGTCACGGCGCGATTGGTGGCTGTCGCCGACGGCCGGTCGCTGTGGGCTGATAAGTTCGATGAGAAGTTCACCGATATCTTCAGCGTCGAGGATTCAATCTCAGAAAAAGTTGCAGCCGCTCTGGCGCTGAAGTTGAGCGGCAATGAAAAGCAGCGACTAACGAAGCGCTATACCGAAAACATTGAAGCTTACCGCGCCTATCTCAGGGGGCGTTATTACTGGAACAAGCGCACCCATAAAGATGTCAAACAAGGTTTGGAGTATTTCAAGAAGGCCATTGATTTGGACCCTTGTTATGCGCTGGCCTATACCGGGTTGGCTGACTCGTACCTCATCCTGGGGGCTTTTGGAATTAGCGCGCTATCGCCCAAAGAAGCCTTTCCGCGAGCCCGGGAAGCCGCCATCAAAGCCTTGGAGGTTGACGATGCACTGGCCGAGGCTCACGCCTCGCTGGCGCTCAGCCTGGCCTATTATTATTGGGACTGGCCGGCTGCCGAACGCGAATTCAAGCGTGCCCTTGAACTAAAACCGGGCTATGCCACAGCCCGTCACTGGTATGCCTTTATCTATTTGACGGCGACCGGACAATTGGATGAAGCCATCAAAGAAGAGCAGCGGTCGCAGGCCCTGGAGCCGCTGTCGCTCATCATCAGCACCAACGTCGGCACGCTTCTCTACCTGGCGCGCCGCTACGACGAGGCAATCGAGCAATATCATAAGACCCTCGATATGGATGCGAATTTCATCATTGCGCATTGGATGCTGGGACTGGCCTATGAGCAAAAGGCGATGCTTGAAGAGGCGATAACGGAATTTCACCTGGCCATTGAACTCTCCGACCGAAGCGCCTTAGCGCTCGCCCTGGCGGGACACGCTTATGCCATTTCAGGAAAACGCGATGCCGCACGGGCCGTGCTCGACGAATTGAACGAATTAGCGAAGCAAGGGTATGTTCCGCCTTATCGTATAGCCGCCATCTACGCTGGCCTGAATGATAACGAGCAAGCTTTTGCGTGGCTTGAACGCGCCTTTGCCGAGCGCGATGCCTGGATGATCTGGCTCAAAGTAGACCCCGTACTTGATGACCTCCGCGCCGATAGGCGATTTGAGGATTTGCTGCGCCGCGTTGGATGAAACCCAATTGTTCCTCTCCACAGCTTTGCTTGAGCATTAAAAATCCGCGTGAACCTACTGCATCCGCCCGATCAGCGGGGAAGTTGAGCCCTGATGGTGAGCCCGGTGGTTTTCCATTACGAGCCTGACGGTTCCCGCAGTCTTTGGGAATCAGGACCGTGAGCCTGGTGGTTTCCCCTACGCGCCTCGCCCCCTGCGCCCACTTTCAGTATTCCGATGAGCCAGCGACTCTACTCCCCACCACTTTCCTGAACCATCTGGAAGCGATTTGGAAGTCGAATGGAAGTTTCTGGGAAATCGCTTCGCGTAAGCTGCCCGCATCAATTCAGCGAGAGCCCGCAGCCTGTTGATGGCTAGGGAAATCTATTTCAATTAGGAGGAAAGAGAAGATGTATCAAGAGAGCAGGAAGCACCCTCGACTATTAAAAATAATTGCGCTCACGATGACCCTCTTTATCGCAAGCGCGGCAACCGCCGCTTTAGATAGAAGGCAAGCCACGCAAGAAGAGCTTGCGGAACGGCAATCGCATAGCGTTGAAAAATTTTTATTCGTGTGGGCCGGGGATCAAGCCCGGCAAGCGCCCGATTTTCTGGCGGTGGTGGATTTCGATGAGGCGTCGGCAAATTATGGGAAAGTGATTACCACGGTTCCCTTGCCGGGCGCCGGAGCGAGCGGCAATGAACCGCATCACGTCGGGCTGTCGAGCGACAAAAAGGTTTTAGCCTGTGGCGGGTTGTTGAGCGTCTTAAAAGGGCAAAAGGAAATCTTCTTCTTTGATGTATCAACGCCTTCGGCGCCGCAATTCCTGGCGGCGGCTGACCCGCCGCTCTCAGCGATTACCGATGAGTTTTATGCCTTAGCGGGCGGCGGTTTTCTCGTCACCATGATGGGCGGCGCAAATGGTGCTCATCCGGGGCGCGTCGCCGAGTTCAACAAAAACCTGCAATTGATTGCCGAATATCCTGACAATCCGCCGCACGATGGCTTTAATCCGCACGGCATCTCGGTGCGCCCGGAAATCAATCTCATGGTCACCAGTGATTTCGTCTGCCCGTCAACGACCTTGCACGCCGTGCCCGGCGACCTCGACCTGCGTGGCAGCGTACGCGTCTGGCTGTTTAAACAGCGAAAGCTTTTAAAAACCATCCAAATTCCTGGCGCGGTCGGAACCATTGACATCAAGTTGATTCCCGACGACCCGCATCAACGCGCCTACACCGCAGGCATGGCTGACGATAATCTTTATCTAGTAGACACGAATCGCGGACGCGCCAAATCGGTCTTCGATTTTTCGACCCTTGCGGCCGGCGGTTTCCCGCAGTTGATGCGCATGACGCGCGACGGCAAACGGTTATTCATTTCCATGAACGGCGCGGGCAAAGTCGTCATGTTTGATACCTCAAACCCTGAGCGCCCAAGAGTGCTTAAAGTTTTAGACCTCGGCGCCGCCTCAGGTCCGCACTACATCGCGCTGACGGAAAACGAAAAACGTCTGGTGATTAGCGATTATTTTTTGAACGAAGATGATTTCGGAAAAGTCCACGCCGAAGGCGACCACAAAATCCACGTCGCGCTGGTCACGCCGGATAACCTGATACTCGATACCCGGTTCACCCTCGACTTTAATACGGCGATTGCCACCGGGGCGGCGCGGCCACACGGTGTCGCTTTCAAATAGAGATGGGCCGTGAAGATGAGCGGGCGATGAAGATGATGAAAACCTACAACTCATTTCTCATACGGTGCTGGTTGCTCAGAAATACCTCGCAAGCCGACCGCTCAGTCTTTGAAATCGAGCACATTCAAACGGGTGAGCGCCAGCGCGTCGCCAGTTTTGCAGAGATGCAGAATCTGATGCGCCGCGCCCTCACCCCCGAAAGCAACCCCCCAAGCCCCGCACCAGATGAAACGTCGGAAGGTGAAGGCGACAACTAAACCACCCGTCACAAACGCACAACTGATTCAGAGGGAAGAACAATGAGAAAACCTTTGGTGATAATCATTCTGACCATGATGTTGAGTCTGGTTTTCAACCTGCCCGCGCCCCTTTTCGAAAGCCGCGCCTCGGTAAGCTACACGGAACTGGCGACGCAGGGCGGCAATAGCGTCTCAATCAACGATGCGTCGGTAATCGAAGGCCATAGCGGCACCGTCAATATGGTCTTTACGGTGACCTTAACCGCATCCGGCGAGCACCCGACGATTGGCGTACGCTATACAACGGCTAACGGCTCGCCGCCAACAGGAGCGACGGCGCCGTCGGATTACACCAGCACCACGAATGATTTGATATTCCCTCCAGGCGCTGGCGGTGCGACGATGACCCTGGCGATTTCCATCAATGGGGATACGGCCGTCGAGCCGGATGAAACCTTCTTCGTCAACCTGAGCGTGATTGATAGCCCCGCAACGGTCGCGGATGGGCAGGGCGTCGGCACGATTATCAATGATGATGGCGGGTGCAATTACTCGATTAATCCGACGAGCGAAAATTATACGGCAGCGGGCGGCAGCGGCAATGTCAGCGTGACCGCGCCGGCAAATTGCGCCTGGACGGCAACCCATAACCTTAGCTGGATAACCATCACCTCAGGCGCGTCGGGCACGGGCAACGGGACGGTCGTTTATAGCGTGGCGCAAAACCCTGGCGCGGCGCGCACCGGCACCTTGACCATTGCCGGCCAGACCTTCACCGTCAATCAAACAGCCGGCAGCCTGCCGGCGCTCTCCATCAATAACGTGTCCGTAGTCGAAGGCAACAGCGGATTTCTAAATGCCCGGTTCACCGTGACGCTGCTCTCAAGCAGCAATCACGATATCGTTACCGTCAATTATTTCACGACCGATGGGCCGCTGCCGACCGGCGCTGTCGCGCCTTTTGATTACACCAGCACCAGCGGCACGCTCACCTTTCCGGCGGGCGGTCCCGGAAATTTGACGCAAACGCTGGTCGTGCCGGTGCGCGGCGAAACCCTCATTGAACCGGATGAAATCTTCTTTGTTGATATAACGACTTCAACACCTGAGGTGATTGTGGTGGGCGGGCAAGGGACGGGCACGATTGTCAACGACGATGTGAGTAATGGCTGCACCTATTCAATCAGTCCGACCAGCGCGACGATGGCCTTTGGCGGCGGGCTGGGAAGCGTAGAGGTCGTAACTGCCGACGGCTGCAATTGGACGGCGGTTGCAAACATCAATTGGCTGACCATCACCTCGGGAGCCAGCGGTTCAGGAGACGGGACGGTGAATTACACCGTCGCGGCCAATCCGAATACGAGCCCACGAACCGGAACCCTGACGATTGCCGGCCAGACCTTCACGGTGACGCAAGCGGCTTTTCAAGCAGGTTGCAGCTATTCGATTTCACCGACCCAGCAATCCTTCGGGCCGGACGGCGGCTTTGGCAGGTTGGACATTACCGCGGCCGCGACCTGCTCGTGGCTGGCGGTGAGTAATGTCAATTGGCTAACCATTACTGTTGGCGCTACGGGCACAGGAAGCGGCGCGCTATCTTACATGGTCGCGCCGAATTCAGGCGCGGCGCGCACCGGCACCATCAGCGTTGCCGGCCAGACCTTCACCATTAATCAGGTAACCACTTGTAATTATGCAATCGCGCCCGCAAGCCATAATTTCCCCTCAAACGGCGGCATCCGAACTTTCACTGTAACCTCTCTGCCGGGTTGTCTGTGGACTGCGACGACCACTGAAAATTGGCTAAGGCTATCCACCTATTTGAACACCAGCGGCAATGGCGGCGTTGATGTAACGGCGGCGGCAAATCCCGGCGCGGCGCGCACCGGCACCATCAGCGTTGCCGGCCAGACCTTCACCGTCACTCAGGATGCCGTTGGCACACCAAGTCTGCCGGTGGTCTCCCTGGACCCGCGAAGGGGCCTGACTATTGTTGAGCGAAACACCGGGAGCAGCCTGGGCGAGTTTACGGTTGTGCTATCTGAGCCTAGCGCCACGCTGGTGACCATTGATTACGCCACCGCTGACCTTGACGCTACGGTTGCCGATAACGATTATGTCAGCGCCTCCGGCACCTTGACCTTTCCACCCGGCACCACCACACAAACCATCTCAGTAGAGATCCGAGGTGACGATTTCGCCGAATGCAATGAACTGTTTATCGTCGGACTCAGCAACCCGGTCAACGCGACTATTGGCGCCAGAAGCGTATTCTGTACGATTCTGAATGATGACCAACTGCCGTTGTTCTCCATTCAAGATATTGAAATGATAGAAGGCGACAGCGGTACCCAAGAAGCGGTCTTTGTCGTCACCCTGACCTTTCCCCTGCATGCTCAATCAGCGCTTGAATATCGGACAAGAGATGGCTCGGCGCAACAAGGCGCATTCTCAAAGGACTATGATGACCGACACGGATTTCTCATCTTTCCGCCAGGCAGCACCGCACAAGAAATTCGAGTTACCGTCAACGGCGATGTGCAGCAAGAGCCGGATGAAACCTTCTTTGTGGAGTTGGAATCTCGTTGCCTGTCGTTTATCAATGATAGAGGTGGGTGTACGATAAGAAATGATGACCTGACGCCGCCGATGATTTCGATAACCGGTGTTTCAGTGCCTGAAGGCAGTCCGCAAAGTCCCGGCGTGATGCGCATCCCCGTCACCCTCACTTCGCCGGTCGCTCGCAACTTCCCGGTTACGCTGAATTATCAAACTCAAGAGGAGCATTTCTGCAGCGGTGCAATTGCCAGAGACGGGATTGATTATATCGCTCAAGTCGGCAGGATAACCTTTCCTCCCGGTCCGGCTGGGACTTTTCACGAAACCATCACCGTACAACTGGTCGGCGATAGCTTGCCCGAACCGAACAAAGGGTTCAATCTTCACCTCTACGATATTGTCGGCGCAAATCCTATCGGCATTATCGTTTGTTGCACCATCTTGGACGAAGACGCGCGGACGTGCGCCCCAACTCTGCCAAAACCGTTCGCCAACAAAATCTGTACGCCGATTCCCTTCAACCACAGCGCCATTGTTAATAAACTGAAAATTCAAACCGGCGTCACCTTCGATAACCCGAGTGATAAAATCACAGCCACGCTCACCTCACCATCAGGCGTGGTCAGAACCATATCGGATTTTCGACCGGATAGAGCTTGCGATGGCATCTTCGAGGTTGATTTTGCAGGTGAAAACGCGCAGGGCGACTGGTTCCTCTGTCTGGATGGCGGGCCCGGCACCCTGCTGTGCGCCTGCCTGGATATAGCGGTCGCTGATGACCGGTGCGCGATTTTTACTGAACCCGGGGCGCAGGTTTTCACCCCACACCTGGTGGTCGCTACCGTAATGGACGAAAACTATCTGCCGGTTTTCGGCGCGACCGTGACCTTCAACATTAGCGACGAACAAAACACCATGCCGCTGCATCTGACGGCGGTTACCGACGCGCACGGACGCGCCTCGATCTCTTATACAAGAGGGATTGAACTCAAGGATGAGGTCAGGGCCACGGTTCAAGGACTCACTGGTTTCGCCCAAATCAACTGGAGACGACCAGAGATCTGTCCGATGGAAGAGACCATGAAAACCGTTGACGACGGCGGCGCCACGCTTGAGCTTTCACGCCAATTCCGCGAGCAGGTGTTGCGGCGAAGCGAGCGCGGACGCAGCTATATTGAAACCTACTATCGCTTCTCGCCCGAAGCCCTGCGCGTCATGCTCTTCAATCCGCTGCTCGCGTTGCGCTCACGCGAAATCATCACGCGATACAAGCCGGTCATCGAAGCCCTGCTTGCCGGCGAACCGGTTACCCTTACGGCCGGCGACCTGGATGAAATTGATAACTTCTTGAATCGTTTCGCCGCAAAAGGGAGTGCTGAGATGCAACGGGCCATTCAGCAGGTGTGCGAAGATTTACGCGACCCGCAAGTTCATAGCGAATTCCATATCATCGTTACGGAAGGGGCGAAGCGCGAATTGCCAACTGGCGAGAGCCTGCAATTCATCGAACAAAACCGCCAACTCCTTCCGCCTTTCGGACTCTTCTGGCTGGTCTACGGGTTCAATTCACGACGGCGCCGGAAATTGAAGCTGGCGCTACGACGGTTGCTTGGTGCCTTGCTGATGGTTTCGCTGCTCGGTTGTCAATGGTTTGTCGTGAGTGGCAAGACGCGGGTGCGCAATACGCGGGTGGGCGACACGCGGGTGTGTGACGCGAGCTTGACGTCAACCCCCTCCACTGAGAATAGATTGACGCCAGCGATGCCGCTTGATGGCAAGTTGCCTCTCAGGTTTGAGAGCGCTGAAGAAGAAACCCGGGCCCCGGGAACCTTTATCGCACGCGGCGCAGACTCGAATTTACGGCTCACAGCGACTGATGCCACCTTTCAATGGCGAGGCCGGCTTAAGCCTCCGGTGGGTTACGGCTTGGGAAAAAATATCACCATAGACCACTGTAGCAAACCCCCATTTCTCAATCCCGTAATTCATAAGAGGCTTAAGCCGCCCGCGCAACCCGTTGTGCTGCGCATGAAAATCAGCGGCGCTAACCCGAACGCGAAAGTTCAAGGGCTTGAAAAACAGCCGACGCAATCCAATTATCTGTTCGGCCAGGACCCGACGAAGTGGCGCGTGGGGGTTGCCAACTTCGCCAAAGTCCGCTTCGAGGAGGTCTATCAAGGAATTGACCTGCTCTATTATGGCCATCAAGGCGAGCTTGAATATGACTTCAAACTGGCTCCCGGAGCCAATCCTGCGGCGATACGACTGAGCTTTGACGGGGCCGATAGACTGGAAATCAATAGCCAGGGCGATCTGGCGTTGCAGGTCGCGGGTGGCGAAGTCCGACACCGGAAACCCGTCGCCTATCAGGAAGTGAATGGCGAGCGGCACGCGGTTGCCTGCCGCTACCGCTTAATCGAAAATCCAAAATCTAAATTCCAAAATTCCGAGGTTGCTTTCGCAGTCGGAGATTACGATGCAACCAGGCCTTTGGTGATTGACCCGGTGGTGGTCTTTTCGACCTACCTCGGAGCAGGCGGCGATGACCAGGGCAACAGTATCGCGGTTGATGCATCAGGCAATGTTTACCTTGCCGGTTTCACGGATTCGCTCAATTTACCGACTGCGAAGGCGGCGCAACCAGATTTTGGCGGCGGTAGCACGGATGCGTTTGTGATGAAACTGAATCCGTCGGGAACCGCCTTGCTCTACGCCACCTATTTCGGTGGCAACGGGCAAGACAACGCCAGCAGCATTGCGGTTGATGCGGCGGGCAACGCCTATATTACAGGTTTCACCGGTTCGGCGAATTTTCCGGTGCGCGAAGCGTTGCAAGCGAGCCGGCGCGGTTCAGTCAACGCCTTCGTGATGAAGTTGAACGCCGCAGGCGCTCTGCTTTATTCAACCCATTTAGGCGGAAATTTGAGCGATGCCGCGAGCAGCATCGCGGTTGATGCGGCAAACAACATCTACATTGCAGGGGTGGCGACTTCGGCGGATTTCCCGATGATGAATGCTGTGCAATCGGCATTCGGCGGGGCGGCGGATGCGTTCGTTGCCAAGCTGAATGCGCAGGGCAATCAATTGCTCTTTTCAACCTTTCTGGGCGCTGGTGGCAATGATGGGGTGACCAGTCTGGCGCTTGACCAGTCGGGGAATATCTATTTTACAGGCCTAACGACTTCACCGAATTTGCAAACCGTCAATGCGCCGCAACGAAATCATGGCGGCGGTCTCTTTGATGCATTTGTAGCGAAGTTGAATGCAACCAATGGCAGCCTCGGTTTTTTAACCTATCTGGGCGGCCGCGGCGAAGACCGGGCTTTCAGAATCGCCGTTGACTCGGCAGGTAATGCTTATGTCGCAGGCGATACGGATTCAAGCAACTTTCCAACCGTGAACGCTCTGCAAAAAACGCCGGGCGGCAGCGCCGATGCCTTCATTGCCAAATTGACGGCTTTGGGCGCTTTGCTTTATGCAACCTACCTGGGCGGCAATGATATTGATGGCGCTACGGCGCTAAGTGTCAATTCAACCGGCGAAGTTTATGTGACCGGATTTACCGCATCAAAAAATTTTCCGACCATAAATCATCTGCAACCTGAAAACGCGAGCGGCTCGGCGGATGCGTTTGTTGCCAAGTTGAATGCCCAGGGCAATCAACTGCTCTTTTCAACCTATCTGGGCGGCGCCGGGCTTGATGCGGGTTTTGGCGTGGCGGTTGATATGGCGGGCAACCTCTATGTGATGGGGCAAACTGCTTCGTTAAATTTTCCAACCACT
>JBIOWC010000909.1:0-13114 GCA_044868105.1 Blastocatellia bacterium | reverse complement strand
CGCTACCTTTTCAATACCAGCGCCGCAGCGGATCATGTGGGAGGCAACGAGGTGCTGTCGAAGGCCGGCACACCCTTCGGCCAAAGCTCCAGCGGTCCCAATGCGCCGCCCGCGCCGGCGCCGATCGTGGCGACGCTTGCTACGTTGCAACGCATGAGCGCCGAGGGTCATGCCCAAGGCGCGTGGCCGACGCAGACCCTGTTCAACCAGAAGCTCAAGACGCTCTATTTGAACGGCCAGGGAATCGAGGTGATCGACAAGGGCGGCTCGATTCAAGGCGAGATCGATGCACTCAATGACCTCATCGATCTTGCGATTCCCAACACGCCTCTTACCTGGCTGGAAGGCGGCACGCTCGTCGTGCCGGCGCGCGGGCGCGTGTGCCAGCAGGCGGAGCTTGTGGAGTATCGCGACATGTTGGGCCCAACCACGAGCGGTGAGGGGGAGGCTCAACAAGATGAAGCGGTGCGCCTGCACTCGGATTTAGTGGTGGTCAGCGTCACCATTACCGATGCGCTCGGTAAATATGTTCACAGCTTAAAGGGCAAAGATTTTATGGTGATGGAAGACAACGTTTTGCAAACCATCAACTCGTTCGCCGCTGAAGAAGCGCCGTTTGCCGCGGCCATTTTAGTAGATATGAGCGGCAGCATGGGCTACAAATTCGGTTTGGTGCGCGCCGCCGCCGCGTCATTTATTGAGAATATTCGCGACAACGATCAGGTAGCGGTTTACGGATTCAATAACAAAGTAAAACAGATGCAGGATTTTTCCAATGTGCGCGACATCACGGACTATATCTGGGACGCGGAAGCCAAAGAGACCACTAAACTGTATGATTGTCTCAACGAAGCAATAGACGCGCTGGCGGCAAGGCCCGAAAAGCGGCGAGCCATTTTACTGATCTCGGATGGTTGCGATACCAGCAGTCAAAAAGCCTCTATGGATTCAGTCATGAAAAAAGCCTTGAACGCCGGGGTCAATATTTATTGTGTTGATTTGATAGACAGCAGCGAAGTGAATTCAACGGGCAGCGGCGCGCTGGAGATGTTGCGCGGCAGAAACGAGATGAAAGAGTTCGCCACTCAGACCGGCGCGCAATATGTCAATTCGCCGAAGGGCGATGATTTGGAAAGCGTCTTTGCAAACATTGTCGAGGAATTGCGTAATCAATATACCCTGACCTATTTTTCAACCAACGATAAACGCGACGGCAAATGGCGGAAACTGGATGTGACGATTGCCAATTCAAAACTGGCGGTGCGTTCACGGCGCGGTTATTATGCGGCAAAAAAATAGCGGGTGAGCCTCGCCCGCGCGTTTTCTCAAGCTGGTCAGGCAACGACCCCGCACCTGGCTTCATCCACTCCTTGTTCCTGAAAATCCGATATACATTTTATAAGCAATCAAGAACTGCTTGACTTAATTAACGGATACGGACAACAATGTTCACACCCAAGACAAGTTCCAACTTTTTATTACCCCCACGAAACCTGATTTCAGGACAGACTTCTCAGGAGTTTTGCTATGCCTTCAAAGAAACTGAATTTGTCGCTCTCGCTTGCAGCCATTTTGTTAGTCTCCCTCATCGTGCCGGCCTTGGCTGAGACTCAATCACTGGAAACATTACTGGCGTATTTGAAAAGCCCAATCATGGAGACGCGCCGCGATGCCGCGCGTAAATTGGGCGAACGCCGGGTGCGCGACCCGCTCGCGGTGGATGCTTTAGCGGTTGCCGCGCGCCGCGATGAGATACAAGAGGTGCGCGTTGAAGCGATTAAATCGCTCGGTTTGATAAAGGATTTCACGGCGCTTGCCGATATGGTTGATGCGCTCGGCGATTCGAGCAAAGCCGTGCGCCACATGACGGTGCGTTCGCTGGTTGCGCTCTACACCGAACACGATATTGATTTCATCACCAATCATCGCAAAGGCTGGAATCGCTTGAATCCTTTTATGGATACCGATGACCATGAAATCATCGAACCTTACACCACGGTTGACCCCTCCATCATTAAAGCTTTAGGCGAGACGGCGCGCGGCGACTTTGACCGCGAAGTTCGTCTGGCAGCCATTCGCGCTTTGGGGGTGTTGCGCGGACGCGATGCGACGCCGCAACTTGCCGATGCGCTCAACGCCGACCAGAATGTCCGCGTCGATGTGATTCGCTCGATGATAAAAATCGGCGACCCGGAATCCGGTCGTTATCTCGTTCCCTTCTTCCGCGATTCAAATGAAGAGGTGCGAACCCAGGCGATGTTTGCCACCGGCATGTTGAAATATCGCGGCGCGGTGCAACCGCTGATGTCTGTGTACGGTCGTGGCGCGGAACCCAAGGGCACCTTGAAAACCATGAAAGATGTTTTTACGGGTTCGGTGCCGCCCCGCGATAAAGCTGCGCTCTGGGCCTTGGCGCTTATTGGCGACGATCGGGCTGAACAAATCTTTCTCGAAAATCTGGATGACAAAGACAGCGAACGTCGCCGCTATGCCGTCGAGGGTTTAGCGCGCATTGCTGACCAGAAATATGTCAATCAGCTTTCGCGGTTAATCCTCACAGAAAAAAATGGCGATGTGAAACTGGCGATGAATTGGGCGCTTTATAAAATGGGCGAGCGCGAGCAGATTAAAAACATCGCTCCCCGGCTCTCTTCGGGACAACGCGAACAAGCGTACGGCTATTTGATGGAGATTGAGTATATCTCCGACCTTTATCCGTATGCTCGTTCTGCAAACATGGACGTGCGCCAAAACGCCATCGAGATTCTCGGCAAAACGGGCGATAAAGCGACCATATCAGAGCTTGAACCGATTGCCACGTCATCCGGCGTAGAGACGGCTAACAATGCAACCCTGGCAATCAAACGCATCGAATGGCGTATGGCCGGTAAACCGCGCGCCAGTGATGAAGTCTTGCGCAAACAGACTCGCCCTCGTCGCGCCGCCAATCCGAAATAAATTGTACCGGAGCAAAAAAACGGGCTGAACGAACGCGACTTCGTTCAGCCTCAAATGATTAACGAAAGAACCAACTTGATATGTGTTGGGATACCCGCATTCTACTTTTACCGCTAAGCGCACACAATAGTTTTATTCCGATTAAATTCCAACGCATCTGAATGACCAATACCGCAATAAAGGATTTCGACTTTTTTCTTGGGGACTGGCCCGCCAATTCGCGGGAAAGCTATGCTTTTACGGTCCGCAACCTCGTCAAGCCGTCGTTTTTAACCTGCCGAAAAAAATCGTGCCCGCATGATAATTTTTCTCTGTTTCAAACGCCTTTAAAGGTAGCCGCGAAAATGCGGCTAGAAAACTAAGAGGAGAGTGTCATGAAAAACTTATTTACAGCAGTTATTTTGGGAATTGCGTTTGCGGGCGTTTCGCTCGCTCAACCTTCGTCGGAAGACAAGGCCGGTGAAGGGCCTGCAACCAAGGCGGCCGAGGTGAAGGTGGCGGTGATCGAGTTCACCCCGGGGCCGAATGCCTCTGGGATGACCGCCGAAGCCAAGCGACAGCTTCAGGCCAGTCTGGCGTTCGCACTTTTTGAAAGCAAACGATTCGACGTCGTCGATGTCAGGCGGACGCGGGCTGCGTCAGCGAGCGATCTGGCGGCCCTCAACGGCGGTTCTTTTACTGCCGCGGCGGTAAAGCTCGGCAAGCAGCTCGGGGTGAGCTATGTCCTGACCGGGACCGTGGTGGAATACACGCCTAAAGGTGCAGACGGCTTTGGTCTTGTGATCTTGAAGACCCGGCTCATCGAGGTGGCCACCGGCAAGGTCAAACACGCGGACGAAACGACGCAGCGGAGTACGAGCGCCATGAGGACAAACGGCGCCGCCGAAATGCAAACGAAAGCGATGAAGCCCGCCATCGAGAAGCTGACGGCGACGCTCGCGGGATTGAGGCTCTGATCGCGACAAGGGACTGACACGCATCCCTGTTTGCCAGTCCCTTTCAAGAATGTCCTTATTGAAATTGAGTTTAAGCACCTTTAAGCGAAGATCGTAAAAAATTGTTCCGTTGCTATGGCTAGCCCAAATAACACCATTATATCTAGAACAAGTCTCATAAATCTTCAGAACTGGTTGAGAGGCGGCCAGAAGACCACCTTATGGCGAGGCTTTGCGATCAACGACCGCGCCTCCTCAGCGGGCGCTGTTATTTATGAGCGGGGTTGTAGAAAAATAAAGCTAAAAATGAATTGGGCAACAGTATCACTGTAGTTTGCAGACCGCATCGCCTCTCTTTTGAATGAAAATTAACTGGCCAATCCCCTCATAATTATCCACACACGAAGGTGCCGCTTGCGGGTTTATTCACCGCTTGCGCTTTGTCTCAGAGGCGGCGATACTGCTTTAACCGCAAGCTCAACATTTCAAAAAAACTCACGGGGAGGAAACTATGCTTCGCCAATTTGTATCTGTTTTGGCCTTCGCTTTGGGATTAACTATCGCTACATCGGCGGTTGTTCAAGCGCAGACCCCAACCACCGCACCGGAAAAAAACGATTATAGCAAGGGAGACACCTGGCTTTGTCGTCCCGGCAGACAAGATGCCTGTACGGTTGATTTGACGACCACCGTTGTGGCTGCAAACGGCAAATTGAAACCCGAAAAGTGGGCCGCGAATCCGCAAGCGCCCATTGATTGTTTTTATGTTTACCCGACGGTTTCTAACGACCAGACACCGAACAGCGACATGAATGCCGGGCCCGAAGAGATGAGCGTCATCCGCGCGCAGTTTGCCCGCTTCGGCTCTCAGTGTCGCGTCTTTGCGCCGCTCTATCGCCAAGTGACGTTGACTGCTCTACGCGCAGGGATTGCCGGTAAGCCGATGGCGGTTGACCGGGCACTGGGTTATAACGATGTCGTCGCCGCCTGGAATTATTATCTCGAACATGACAATCAGGGACGCGGCGTCGTCTTGATTGGTCATTCGCAAGGGTCGGGCGTGCTCACGCAACTGATTCGCAATGAGATTGACGGCAAGCCGGTGCAGGAACGGTTGATTTCTGCCTTGTTGTTGGGAACCAGCCTGGCGGTCCCCAAGGGCAAAGATGTCGGCGGCGCTTTTAAAAATATTCCGCTTTGCCACTCGGCAAAACAGACCGCCTGCGTCGTTGCGTATGCCTCTTTCCGCGCCAATGTGCCACCGCCTTCGGATACGCGCTTTGGTCGCGTACAAGGCACGGATATGGTTGCCGCTTGCGTTAACCCCGCAGCTTTAGGCGGAGGAAGCGGCGAGTTGCACGCCTATCTTTCGGCGGGCGGGCGGGGGAATGGCTCATCGGCAGAGCCGCGTCCTTGGGTGACGCCGGCGCAGCCCATCAACACGCCTTTTGTGAGTGTGCCGGGGTTATTGACCGCCGAATGTGTCGCCAACGAAAAAGGCTACTATCTAGCGGTCACCGTACACGGCGACCCCAAAGACCCGCGCGCCGATGATATTGTCGGCGATGTGATTACCAACGGACAGGTCCAGGCCAACTGGGGATTACATTTGATTGATGTGAATCTGGCGATGGGCAATCTCGTTGACCTCGTCGGCCAACAGGCGAAAGCTTATCTGGCGAGTAAAAGAAAAAGTAAAGCGCAAAAAATTGCGCCAGTAAATAATCAATAAGGACATCGGGATTTAGCGTGCCTTCGCGGAGGTCGTTGATTAAATGAACCGTGACCGGCCCGCAGGCACGCTAAACCGGAAAAATGGTTTAGCCAATTCCCCTTTGAATCTCCATTGACCAATAGATTGCGCTTCCCCTAACATTGCGACGCAAAAAATTCTTATTCATTGGAGCGCTGAGATGAGTTCAACCGGAATTCCCGACATCAAATCAAAATATATTCAAGCGCCGACGGAAAAGACCAGTGCTTATCTGCCGCTCTTGACCGGACAGACGGTCTGCACGGTGAAAAATGAGAAGGGCGAAAATTGTGCAGGGCATATTAAACAATGGTTTACCGCTTCGGCTGAAGATAAAGCGAAAGCCGCGCCCGGCAACACCTTGCATCGCTGTCAGCGTTGCTACGCGATTTACGAAGGACCATTGGCACAGTTTCTCAACCCGCAATCGAAAAAGAAGAAGAAATAGCCCGGATAAAAAGTTCAATATTGCTGAAAACGGTTGAGCGCTTAGACCCAGGGCTCAACCGCATGTTTCATACGAGGTTGACCATCATGAAGACAAAACTATGGCGTTTAGGCTTGCGCCTTCTGGCAAGCTTTCTGCTTACCACAGCGCTTCTGGTTTGCGTCTATGCAAACCAACCGGACGATAAAAAGAACGGAGCAAAGAAGATTATGTTGACTCACGAATACGCCGAAGTGAACGGCGTTAAATTGCACTATGTCAAAGCCGGACAAGGTAAAAAAATGATGATGTTTGTACACGGTTTCCCGGAATTCTGGTACGAATACAAAAATCAACTTGAAGAATTCGGTAAAGACTATCTCGCCATTGCCCCCGATATGCGGGGTTACAATTTATCGGCAAAACCTGCGGAACTTGAAAAGTATGAAGTGAAGTATATGGTCGAAGACCTCAAGCAACTCGCAGAAAAATTGGGGCACAAAAAATTTACCCTCGTGGCCCATGATTGGGGCGGAGCCATCGCCTGGGCCTTTGCCATCGCGCATCCCGACTATTTGGAAAAACTCGTCATCATCAACGCGCCGCATCCGGGGGTGTTTCAACGCGAACTCAAAGACAATCCGGCGCAACAAAAAGCCAGCGGTTATATGCTGATGTTTCGCAGTTCGCAAGCCGAACAAACGCTTTCGGCAAATAACTATGCCCTGCTGGTGCAGGTCGTGCTCGGCGAAGGGCTAAAGAGCGGCGTGTTTACCGAAGCCGATAAGCAGATGTATCTCGAAGCCTGGTCACAACCCGGAGCGCTGACCGGCGGCTTGAATTATTATCGCGCGGCGCGCGTCGGACCGCCGACCGAAAGCGGCGAAAAGAGCGAGTTGAATTTTGCCGCCAGTTTGAATTCCTTAAGTGTGAAAGTCCCGACGCTGGTCATCTGGGGCGAGAAAGACACCGCCTTGCTTACGGGCAACCTCGAAGGGCTTGATAAATACGTGCCGCAACTGACGATTAAACGCATCCCCGAAGGCACGCATTGGGTGATTCACGAAAAACCTGCGCTGGTGAATCAATACATCCGCGAATTTATTAAGTAAAAGGATTCTGTTCGCCCCTGAACTAAAAGCCCGTTCGGGTAAAAATTTATTCTCATCTCAAATGGCTCAACGTGGGAACGCGGCGCGGCGCGACCATTTTGAGCCATTCGGGTTTTTACGGCATTCTTCCTCACTGAACGAACTGTAATGTTTTTCGCTTTTTTCCCATGTTCAATTGAAAGGATTTATTCCTCTCGATAGATGCTTTCACTCAACCGATTACAACCCGGCTTACTGTTGCACTCAATCAAAAAGGTGAGCAACCTGACTCATCTCGGTTAAACAAAAGACGGCTTTCCATAACCATTCAAAAGCAAAGGAGTAGGCGACGATTATGATTTCTGAGGAAATTATTCAACAATCCGAAGCGCGGCTTGATTTCAATCCCGAACAAAGGAGTGAAGAATTAAAAGGAAAAAACCCTTTAATTGCTACCACGCCGGCCGAAGAAGTACGGGCTAATCTGCGGCTCGCTCATGTGATGAACGAAGCTGGCGAAGCGGCACGCATTGAATTTGAGCGCATCATTAACAACAGCGATTTGATGAACATCAATTACCTTGAAAAAGGGATGATGGCGGCCAACGCGATTGCGCGAATCTCGGTTCGCGGCAGTTCAGGAGAACTGCTCGGTTACGGAACCGGCTTTATGGTTTCCGAGAATTTGATAATGACCAACAATCACGTGTTAACGAATAAAGAGGCGGCGCGTAACAGTCAGGCGGAATTCAACTATCAATTCGATAAAAGCGGCAGACCGCTTGCCAGTCACCTGTTCGGGCTGCGCCCTAATGACTTTTTTTACACCAATGTTGATCTCGATTTCACGCTGGTCGCGGTCGAAAAAAAATCGCAATCCGGGCAGGTTTCGCTCTCGCGGTTTGGCTTTCTGAAATTGAACCCCACCATTGGCAAAGTCTCCGAAGGCGAGTATTTGACCATCATTCAACATCCGAGCGGGCAGGTCAAACAGATTGCCATACGCGAAAACCAACTGCTCAAAATTGCCGAAAATCATCTCTGGTACAAGACCGACACGGCGCCCGGTTCATCCGGCTCGCCGGTATTTAATGATTTGTGGCAGATGGTCGCTTTGCATCATTCAGGAGTGCCTGAAAAAAATGCCCAAGGTCAGATACTGGCGATTAACGGGCAAGTGTGGATGGCTGCCATGGGCGAAGACAAAATCAAATGGATAGCCAACGAAGGCGTTCGCGTCAGCCGCATTCTGGATAATGTCACACGCAATTCGGGCAATAGTCCGTTTATTAAAAGCATGCTCGCAGAATCGGCTTTGCCGAGCAACGATACCTCGGGAGGAGATATGAATGAAGCGCCAGATTTAACCGGCAACGCATCACCGTCTGTGGCCAATCCGCCCATCCAGGTGGGTTCCACCGGCACGGGCGCAATCAGCATTACCTTGCCGCTGACGATCACCGTTGGCCTTGGGGTGCCAGGCGCGGCTCAATCTGCTGCGGGTGGCGGCGGCGTTATCGCGCCTGCGCCTCCTCCAGTTGAACCGCCTGACATAGAAGCCGTCAGCATTGACCCGGATTACAGCAACCGGCAGGGCTATAACGCAAACTTTTTGGGAACCGGTACGAAGCGCGTCACTTTGCCGCAACTATCGGCAGCGATGAAAGCCAAGGCCGCGGAAAACAGTGAAGCGACGGGTGCAGACAAAACGCTCATTCCCTATCATCACTTCACCATTGTGATGAATAAAGAGCGCAAACTGGCCTTTTACACGGCCGTCAACATTGATGGCAAAAAACATTTCAGCATCAAGCGCGAAACCGACAGATGGATTATGGACCCGCGCCTTGATGATGGGTTTCAGGCAGGCGAAGCAATTTACAAAAATAATCCCTTAGACCGCGGCCATTTGGTTAGAAGACTCGACCCGGCCTGGGGAAGCTCGCAAACGCTGGCGAAATTTGCCAACGATGACACCTTTCATTTTACCAACTGCTCGCCGCAACATCAGGATTTCAATCAGGGGCAAACCCTTTGGGCTGGTCTCGAGGACTATATCCTGAACAACGCGAAGGCCGAGGATTTGAAAGTCACGGTTTTTACAGGTCCGGTATTTGCAAACAATGACCGACAGTATCGCGGCATCAAATTGCCCAAACAATTTTGGAAAGTGGTGACCATGGTGAAAAAAGATACTGGCAAGCTTTCAGCAACTGCCTACTTGCTCAGTCAAGCGAGTCTCATCAGCAATCTGGAAGCCGAAGTCTTCTCTTACGGGGCGTATCGGACTTTTCAGGTTCGCGTCAAAAAGATAGAAGACCTCAGCGGATTGAAATTCGGCAACCTGGCAACCTCCGACCCGCTCAATTTGCACGAAGCCGAGGTGACGCGCGAAGTCAACAGCTTTGAAGATATCGCTTTTTAGTCATCTGCTTTGTTCAATCAGCGTGTATCAGTAAACGCAAAAGCGGATTGTCCGCAGCAGAAAAAAATTAAGCAGAGGTGAAACCCCGCGCTTCACCTCCGCTTCTTTCAAATCCGGAACCTGCGAAGCGGGCGACCGCTAAGACGCTATCGGCAGATAAGGCGCAATTGGCCGCTCGTCGGGCTCGAACCCGCCGCCTGCTTGCGCCCTAGCGCTGAGGCGCTGAGCTTTAGGCTTCCGGGCTATCGAACCGCCCAACCCACCCTTGAGAACGCGACCAAGATTTTTACATAATTGACGCTCATTTGTTGACGGGGTAGAATCTGCCTTGTCAGCAGGACGAAAAATTCACATTGCGACCCCCATCCGTTCACTGGAAACCAAATCTTATGCAAACCGTAAAAGAGCCGAGATTGATTGATATTTTTGACGAGATCGCCAGAGGGTCAAACCTCGACCAATCTTTAACCTTAATTGCCCATAAAGCGGCGGCTGATCTCAAAGCGCCAACCTGCAAAATTTGGGTGGTTAAACACGGCGATATTTGTGAACGTTGTCCGCTTGCCGAAGTCTGCACCAATCGGCAAATGTGTTTGCATTTGATTGCCGCCAGCGGCACCAGCCTTGAAAAAGAGTATCCGCGCATTCCGCTTTCCATATTGAATTCGTCCTTAATCGTGCGTGGCGGCATTGCCGATTTCAAAGAAAACAATCTTTCCGGGGAGAAACTCTTCGGCCTTCAAAGTCAGGAATATCACAGCAATCAATCGAGCTATGCCATCTATCCGTTGCGCGGAATTTCCGGGACGGTTGGCTTAATCGGCATCTTCAGCGACACGCAAATTGAGGTTGAAGGTGTAGAAATTCTCGCGCAACTGGCGCCCTTAGCGGTGGCGGCGATTCGCATCGCCGAACTACAAGCGAGATGCGATTCGTTGCGCTTTAAGCTTGAAAAAGAGACCGCCGATGCCTTGAACCTGACGCTGTCGGAAAATCGGGTCAAGGAATTGGAAGCGGCCAATAATCAACTGAAAGATGAGTTGAACAACTTACAATCCGAATATGTTGTGCGGATGGCCGCTCAACAAGATGCTGAAAAACGTTTACAACAGCTTGAGGAAGAGGCGGAAAATCAGTTGCAGGAAGTTGAACAGGAGACGGAAAATCACCTGCAACAACTGGAAAAAGAGAATGCGCGACTTCAACAACTGGTCAGCTGGTATGCGCCGCAAGGCAGCCTCGAAGCTCAGGCCGCCGCTGATTCGCTGACCGAGTCAGCGGAAAACTTAAAGGACATGTCGGCCGCCCTGGCACAGGCCAATAGCAAAGCCGAAGAACTCGAAACCCGACTGGCGACCTTAGAAACCGCAAATCAGGAGTTAGCTGAACACAACGCTTCTCTGACCGATAATGTAGAAAATCTGGAGAGCGCTTTGCGCCTGGCGGAAGACGCCAGAGCCAGCCTGGAACAAGAGCAGGCCCAGACGGCGGCTGAATCTCAAAACCGAGAGCTTGACGAATTGCGACAGACCCTTGAGCAGACCCATAGTGAAAAAGCGAATCTCCTGACAGAAAGAGAGCGTCTGCATAGCGAGATGGCTGAAATGCAACTTGCCAACAGCAGCCTCAAAGAAGAAATTTCCCGGCTCAATGATTTGCATAAGGCCGCCAGCGAGCAACTGGCGACCACCGAAACCCAGGTTTCAGAACAGAGCCAGGAACTGAGCAAAAAACTGGCCAGCGCCGAAGCGCAAATCGCAGAACTCAACGCCAAACTTGAGGAAACTCTACCGTCAGCCGAACGCCTCGCTGAACTCGTCAAAGAGAACGCTTCTTTAGTCGAGGAGAACACCACCATAAAAGAAGAAAAAAACCAGCTTGACGATGCCGTCCGAACGCTCGATCTGGTCGTCCCAAGACTCGAAGAGACCACCAACAATTTGCGCAATCGAATTGAGTTGAATGAACGCTTGCGCACCGAGATAGAGCACAAGAACCGCGACATCTTGCTGGAAAACCAGCGCCTCAAACTGAAAGCCCAAGCCGAGTTGAAAATGTTTGCTGACTTGTCGCACGAATTGCGCACGCCGGTGAATGCCATCATTGGTTTTGCCTCGCTGATTCTCGATGATGCCTCGGTAAATCTTTCCGAAAAACATCGCCATAGCCTGGAGCGCATTTCAAAGAATTCGCGCGACCTTGCCGATTTTATTAATAACATTCTCGATTATTCGAAGATTGAGGCGGGCTTGATGGATGTTTACTCTGAACCGGTCAACATAAAAGAGGTCGTCGAACGCGCCATCGAAATCGCCGAGGGCTTGAAAACCAATAAGTTTGTTAAACTCAGCGTTGAGTTTGATGAAGGGTTGCCAACGATTCGCACCGACAAGACCAAACTTCAGCAGATTCTCTTAAACCTTTTATCAAACGCCCTCAAGTTCACCAAAGAAGGTGAAATCAAGGTCGCGGTTTTGCGGGCCGGCGACCGCCGCGTTCGTTTAACGGTTAGCGACACCGGCATCGGCATCGCGGAATCCAACCTCTCGAAAATTTTTGAAGAGTTTCGTCAACTGCGGCAGACCAGTTATACGGCAAAAGCCGGAACCGGATTGGGGCTACCCATCACCCGTCGCCTGGTGGTCTTACTGGGGGGTGAGATTTCGGTGTCGAGCACGGTCGGCGAAGGCACGGTATTTACCTTTACGCTGCCAACGGAAATTGAATCGAGTGTCGCTCCGACGGCGGAAACCGCAGGACAAATCGTTGACCCGGACCGCACCGCGCTGGTCATCAGTAACGACGCGGCGACGCTCTATTTAATCAGGAAATATCTTTCGGAAGCCGATTACTCGGCCGCTACAACCAGCGAGCCGGCTCAAGGATTAGAGGTCGTGCGCCTGGCAAAGCCTTCATTGATTGCCGTGGATTTGGATGGCCTGGATAATCCAACCAGCCTGCTCAATCAACTGGCCGGCTATAAAGATGGTGGCAAATTAATCGCCTTTTCCAATAACCCCGAAATGGAACGTCGGTCACTCAACACCGGCGCCGACAAATTTTTACCCAAACCTTTAAGTCGAACCGCGTTGACCGATGCCTTGAAAAAATCGGATGCCCCAAAAGAAGAGTTTATTCTGGTGGTTGATGATGACCCGGACGCTTTGGAAATTACTAAAACCATGCTTGAAAGTCGCGGGCATTTGGTAAAGACCGCCAAGGACGGTCTTGAAGCCATCGGCGAAATTACGCGCAATGAGCCGGTAGCGGTGGTGCTTGATTTGATGATGCCTGAGATGGATGGCATCGAAGTCGCTTATCGGTTGCAATCGAATCCGCGATGGCGTGAAATTCCCATCGTTTTACTGACGGCGCGCGACCTTTCAAATGAAGAACGCTCGGCACTCAATTACGACTCCGTGCAGATCATTCAAAAAGGAACGTTCAGTCGCGAAGAATTGATGACCGGCATTGATTCTGCAATCAGCGCGCCTCATCATCAGCCTTAAACGCCATCAAGCTGAT
>JBIOWC010000908.1:0-5208 GCA_044868105.1 Blastocatellia bacterium | reverse complement strand
AACTGCGCACCCTCGACACCTATTTGGCCTTTGCTAACGGCGTGAATTTGACGCTGCACCCGGACGACCTCGCCTCATTTCAAGCTATCTTTGAACGCAGCCTGCGCGACTTCAATGAACTCTATCGCCCGTTTAACGCGGCCGTCGGAACCAGCGCTTTTTAAAGGCGCGACGAAAGCTGAGCGCTGAACCGAGAACTGATTCTCGGTTCAGCGCTCAGCTTTCAAACTTCTGCGTTTCATCTAAGTTTGACCCGCCACCTTTTTCCCGATAAGCTAAAGAAAATTTAATACGCGCCCGTAGCTCAATTGGATAGAGCACCAGTCTTCGGAATTGGGGGTTGGGAGTTCAAGCCTCTCCGGGCGCGTTCCCTTTTATCCAGCGAGGAGGCCACATGAAAACTTGTCCTGCTTGTCAAAAAGAAAAATTAGAAGAAGAGTTTAGTTGGAAGTACAAAGCCAAAGGAAAGCGCTGTGCTACGTGCCGTGAATGCATGCGGCTTTATGTTAAAAATCACTATACCGACAACCTGGAATATTACGTTAAGAAGGCGCGCCGCAGGAAAAAATCTTACCTGGAGGAAACCTACCAAAGATTACTCGATTATTTTCAATCACACCCGTGTGTAGATTGCGGAGAAACTGCTCCTGTAGTTTTAGAATTCGACCATATTGATCGTAAAGAAAAGTTAATGGAGGTTTCCAGGCTTGTAAGATTTCAAAGACCCTGGCGAATTATATCTGCGGAAATAAACAAATGCGAAGTGCGTTGCGCAAATTGCCACAGGCGGAAAACTGCTAAGGAAGATAGTTGGAAAATCTACATGCTTTCACGGAAAAATCCTTCGTCAACCTCCCACCCCGAATCAACCTCTACTCAGAAAAAGAAAATGAAAAACTCTACGGTCGTAAAATTTTTCTGAGGTCATTCAAAATGCAACTGCCGTTCATTCTCAGAGAAGCCATTGAAGCGGAAATTTCCAGGATAACTCCTGATGCGCTCCAACGCGCGGCGGCCGAACTCTCCCGTCAATACCGAACCCCGAGCGACTCCGCTCCGCTAATAACTTCCGACGCCCATCGCATCGCTTACCTGGCAACGCGAATGCCGGCGACGTTCGCCAGCCTGCACGCGGTCTTTGTGGAAATAAAAAACCGGCTGCCGGAAATTGCCTTACCTAGCTGGCTTGATTGCGGCGCCGGCGCCGGCACCGCGATGTGGGCGGCCTGTGAAGTCTTTGACGATGTTGAATCCATCACCAATATTGAGCGCCATCAGCCGTTTATTGAAACCGGCCAGCGACTTGCCTTAAACGCCGAGCATCCGGCGATGGCCTCGGCGCATTGGCTGGCCGAGAATTTACAAAATGATTTCGAGACCGCGCCGCACGACGCCGTCGTCATGTCTTATTCGCTTGGCGAACTCGGAGAAGCTCAGCAAACCCGCTTGCTTCAAAAAGCCTGGCAGGTGGCTAAAAAAATTGTGGTGATTATCGAACCGGGCACCGTAGGCGGGTTTCGCCGGGTGCTGGCGGCGCGAAGCGCACTCATCAAGCTGGGCGCACACCTCGTGGCTCCTTGCCCGCAGGCGACGGCTTGCCCGATGACCGAAACCGACTGGTGCCATTTTGCCGCGAGAGTCGAGCGCGCTGCCTTTCATCGTCGCGCCAAAGCCGCATCGCTTGGTTATGAGGATGAAAAATATTCCTATATCGTCGCCGCAAAATTTGCTTGCCCGGCGGCGCCGGCGCGCATCATTCGCCGTCCCTTTATTCAAAAAGGTCACATTCAACTGGCGCTTTGCGCCCGGGAAGGGTTACAAAAACTGACCGTTGCCAGAAAAAATAAAGCGGCTTTCAAAGCTGCCAGAAAGTCCGCCTGGGGCGAGGCGTGGAATGAAGATTGAACAACGCCTTTGAAAAAAGCGGCTTCAGGAATAAGATTACTCCGCTCTATCCTCACACTTTTATAATTAACAACTTTTTTTGCATTGCCCGGAACACGGTTTTCGTCATGTACCCTTAAGGAGGCAATCCACGTGTTTAGTCTAAGCGTTCACCTGTTAGGAAAATTTTCGGCGCGTCGTAATGACTGTGAAATTTCCGGTCTCGATGCCTCGAAGTTGCAGGAGATGTTCGGCTATCTTCTATTGAACCGAACGCGCCCCCAGTCGCGGGAATCGCTGGCCACGCTCCTCTGGGGCGACAGCTCAACTTCGCAGTCCAAGAAGTATCTCAGACAGGCGCTCTGGCATATCCAATCGGCGTTGAGCTACAAATCCAGAGCCAATGACCCGCCTTTTCTGGATGTTGATGCCGACTGGATTCGCGTCAATACCCAGGCCAATCTCTGGCTCGACGTTGCCACCTTTGAACAGGTTGCCGAACTGACGCAAGGGGTACGTGGTCACCAACTGGACCGCGAACAGGCAAAGGTTCTTAAAGAGACCGTCAAGCTTTATCGCGGCGATTTGCTGGAAGGGTGTTATCAGGAGTGGTGCCTGTTTGAGCGCGAACGCTTGCAAAATCTCTTTCTTTCCCTGCTCGATAAACTCATGCTCTACTGTGAACTGCACGACGAGTTTGAAGACGGGGTCAATTATGGAAATCAGATTTTGCGCTATGACCGCGCCCGCGAACACACCCATCGTCGCCTGATGCGTCTGCATGGTTTAATGGGCAATCGAACCGCTGCGCTCAGACAATATGAAAAGTGTGTGACGGCTCTGGCGGAAGAATTAAATGTTGAACCGGCGCAAAAAACTTTAATGCTTTATGAACAAATCCGCGATGACAAACCGGTCAATAATCCTGTACTGTCTGCGGCGGATTTAACCGGCGATAACGGCGGTTCACTTGAACAAATCCGAGGCTTTCTTCTCGATTTACAAGAACAAATTAACAAGCAGATTCAAAGCGTGGAAAAAGCCCTCAGAAAACATTGAACTCTAAGCCCCTCACTCCGGTTAACGAGTGAGTCCTCGGCTAACTTGACTTACCCGGCCTGAAGATTGCGAAAGTTGCTTATCCTCACCATAATCGGCTCTCGCCTGCTTGCGGCAATTAAACTCCCAAGACCCTGCCACAGACGCTCAGAAGACGACGGCGCATACGCCGGACGAGTAAGCTCTCAGCCGACACGCAATCGGTAGAGGGTAAACTTTGCGGTTCAAAGCGGCATAGCCCAGTTAGGGAAAGCCGGAAACGGAGTCGTCTATGGACTTGTTCGAGTCCCGGACCCACTCATTCATTATCAAAATCTGGCTCGAAGATGAAGAGCAAAAAAAATGGCGAGGTCATGTCACACATATTCCCGACGGCGAACGCCGCTATTTTAATAGCCTGAACGATATTTTGACCTTCATCAGCGCTTATCTACAGAGGCCAGAGGTCAATGGGGAAGAAAAAAAAACGCCCTGGCGATGGTTCAAGCGTTGGCAGCGGCGCCGCAAGAATCGGCCTTGAATAAATGACCCACAAGGTCGGCCGCTGAAACACCTTGAGGCGCGTCGGCAAATCTGAATCGGAGAAATTGGCTTGGCAACCTACCACGCAATTACGGCGACCAGTCAAGCGATACTCGGGCTGCTCGAAAGCGCCTGCCCGAAACCGGAGTTTGAGGGCGCGAGATTCGAGCTGTATCAAGCCAAAGATTTTCGCAATCCGATGGATGAAGGGGTTTCGCTGTTCCTCTATCGGTTGGCGTCAAGCTCGCGGCGCAATCTGCCGCCCAGACCCGGCCCGCACGGCGAACGCTTGCGTCCGCCGCTTCCCCTAGACCTTTACTACATGCTTACAGCTTGGGGAAAAAAAGCCGATAAGCAACAACGCCTGCTCGGTTGGTGCATCCGCGAACTGGGTGATTTTCCGATCCTGCCGGCCAATTTACTCAATCATTACGGACCTGAGGAAAATACTTTCCATTTGAATGAGATGGTCGAATTGGTATTTGAACCCCTGTCGCTGCAAGACATTTCCAATCTCTGGGAACCCTTGAAACCCAATCTGCAAGCTTCGGCGATGTATGTCGCTCGCATGGTCAGCCTGGATTCAACCCTGGAAATTCCTTCAGCGGGCGCTGTCCAGATACGCAATTTTGCATATGCAAAGGTAGAAGATTAATGGTCACTTCATTCAAGATTATCGAAACCTTCGGCCTGGTTACCCCGCTCGGCCTGCGCTTCTGGGACGAGGTGACTGGCAAAGCCATCGGCGATGGACTCGACATTGAAGCCTATGCCGCGCATCAACCGCATCGCCGTGTGCCAGCCTTGGTCAATCAATCAAGCATTTACATTTTGCGACATCTGCCGGGACTCGCCAGTTTGGAAAAGGGCTTTCAGGAGCAAGAATTTCTTGACGACACACGGCCCAAACTGCCCTTTATCATTGAGGTCGAAGATAAAGAAGGGCGCTTTCAACCCTTTCGGTTCACGGTTCAAGCGCCGGTGCGCGGGGTCTTTGTCGGTGAAGCGTTGCTCGCCGAATCGCCGCCGCATCGCCCACCGGGCATTCCGCTGTTTTCTAGCCCTGGGCGCGCTGTCCCGGCGGCCATGGCAGTGGTGCGAGCCGACCTATTGGATACACAAAGCGGCGCTCCGGCGGCCTGGGCGCTACTCGAAGCGCGACTGCACGGTAGGCTGATAGCGCGCGGCCTGGCCGATAAAGCCGGGCGCGTGGCGCTGATTTTTCCCTATCCGGATTTGCAGGATAGCGCGCTCGTCTCACCACCTGACGCGGCGCTCGTTTCGCCGCCTTTTGCTGGACCGGCGCTCAAAGAGCAACGCTGGATTATCGAATTAACCGCCCGTTATCAACCGCCAACCGAGGCGCCCGCCAAACCCGATTTGCAAGTGGTGCTGGCGCAGCCGCCGGCCGCCATCTGGAAGCGCCAGGATGAGCTTGAACTCGAAGAAGCCACTTTAATTTTTGGGCGCGAACTCATCTTGAAATCGGAAAATGCCAAATCCTCGGCGCTGCTGGTTACGCCGCTCAGATCGCCGCCTTGAAACTTCAAACCCGCTCAGGGTAGTTGCGCACAACCGGCCAACTTGTGCGGCAAAGCCAATCACTGACCCTTGTAGAGGTGAGCTGGCAACTCGCGCTACAGCTTGCAAAGGAGGAAGGGGATGCCAGAATATTTAGCTCCCGGAGTATATGTCGAAGAGACTTCATTTCGCGCCAAATCAATCGAAGGCGTTAGCACGACG
>JBIOWC010000907.1:0-2656 GCA_044868105.1 Blastocatellia bacterium | reverse complement strand
TTTCCGATTACCAGATGCCGCAATTTAGCGGATTACGGGCGCTTGAGTTGCTGCAGCAGGAAGGGTTAAAAATTCCCTTTATCATCATTTCGGGAACCATCGGCGAAGAGATTGCAGTCGCCACCATGAAAGGCGGCGCGGTGGATTATCTGTTGAAAGATCGCATGGTGCGCTTAGGTCAAGCCGTCACCCATGCCTTAGATCAAAGCCGATTGCGGCGCGAGCGCCGCCTGGTAGATGATGCCCTCAAACAGGCCGAGGCGCGTTATCGCAGTATATTTGAAAATGCCATTGAGGGTATTTATCAAAGCACACCTGAAGGGCGATTTCTCACCGTTAATCCGGCAATGGCGCGCATTCTGGGTTACCATTCTCCCGATGAACTCGTTAACCATATCACCAATCTGCTGGATGAACTTTATGTGAATTTTGAAGAGCGTCAAGAATTTCAACGTCGCCTTCATGAGCACGGCAGCATATCGGGATTTGAAGCCCAACTGAGGTGTAAAGACGGCCGCTTGATTTGGGTAAATGAAAGCGCCCGCATCGTCTACGATGAACAAGGCAAGATTCATTACGAAGGCACCCTGGAGGACATTACCGAGCGCAAGCGCGCCGAAGAGGAGTTGCGCGAGAGTGAAGCGCGCTACCGTTCGCTGGTGGTGGCCAGCTCGCAGGTAGTCTGGACAACCGATGCCGAAGGCAATGTCACCGATGTCACGAACCTTGAAGGGTTAACGCGACAGGGATGCGACCTCAGTGGCTGGAAGTGGATAGATACCATCCATCCCGAAGACCGCGAGTCAATGCTCAGCAACTGGAAGAAATGTTTACGTAATGCGACTCCGGTAGAGGTTGAATACCGGCAGATTTATATTGACGGCACCTATCATTTCTGGAGTTCGCGAGGAGTGCCTATTTTCGGCGAAGATGGCCGGGTGCATGAATGGGTCGGCATGGCCAACGACATCACCGAACGCAAGCAACTGGAGCAACAGTTTTTCCAGGCGCAGAAGATGGAAGCGGTGGGGCGACTGGCGGGCGGCGTGGCGCACGATTTCAATAATCTGCTGACGGTGATTATCGGGTTCAGTCAACTCATCATGAATTCGCTCGCTTCCGACAACCCGATTTTCAGCCATCTGAAACAGATAGAGAAGGCCGGGCACAGCGCCGCTTCACTCACCAGTCAATTGCTCGCCTTCAGCCGCAAACAGATCATGCAAACCAAAGTGTTTAATCTCAACCGCGTGGTCACCGACCTACAGAAAATGCTGCGCCGTTTGATTGGAGAAGATGTTGAACTGATTACGCATCTGGATGAGGATTTGGGACAGGTGAAAGCCGACCCCGGACAGATTGAACAGATTATTGTGAATCTCGCCGTCAATGCCCGTGATGCCATGCCCCAAGGCGGCAAGCTCATCATTGAAACGGCCAATGTTGAACTCGATGAGAGCTATGTCCGTAATCATACCGCCAGTCAAGCCGGACAGTATGTGATGGTGGCCATCAGTGACACCGGTTGCGGCATGGATAGAGAGATTCAGGAGCGCATCTTTGAACCTTTCTTTACCACCAAAGAACAGGGCAAAGGAACCGGATTGGGGCTTTCGACCGTCTATGGAATTGTCAAACAGAGTGGCGGAAACATTTGGGTCTATAGCGAACCGGACCAAGGAACAACCTTTAAGATTTATCTCCCGCTGGTTGTTGACCCGGCTCAGGACGCCAGCCGATTGCCGCAATACATTGAAGTTTTGCGGGGTTCTGAAACCATTCTTCTGGTAGAAGACGAAGATATGATTCGCCAACTGGCCTATGAGGTATTGGAATTAAATGGCTACCGAGTGCTCGACGCCAGCAATGCCAATGAGGCGCTCCAGATATGTGGAAACTTTACCAGTCCCATTCATCTGTTGCTCACCGATGTCGTGTTACCGGGCATGAGCGGTCATGGATTAGCCAATGAGATTGCCTTGCTGGGCCGCGAAATGAAAGTGCTCTATATGTCCGGTTATACGGAAGACACGATTTTGCATCATGGCGTTTTAGAATCCGGCATTCCGTTTCTGCAAAAGCCATTCACCCCGGATGCCTTACTGCGTAAGGTCGCGGAAGTGCTGGCAAGCTAAACAAGAGACCGTCGGCTATGTTTTAATCCAGGAGCCGTCAGCTTTGTTGGCGCCGCCTATCCGATAGGTATCCATTCCGGTAGGTACCCATTCCGGCATTCGCATCAATTTAGCAGGTCGTGAACGCCTCAAGACGACTCTTTGGCGGCAACCGGCAACCGCCTTCAAATCATCTGCCTTGCACTCTCACGGTGCTTGCTATACATTCAGAACCGCTACAGTGGACTCGGTATTTTTCTCAATCTTTTTTCAAAAATAAAATTTGCAGGAGGCATTCACCCATGTCAGACAAGTCAGGTTCGCGTCTGATGCATCAGGTCTTTGCACATCGAATGAAACTCTCTGTCGGCTTGTTGGGTTTCGCCATTTTGCTCATTTCGCTTAGCGCTGCACCGACCGCACGGCTCGACGATGCAGATGCTTATGCAATCAAAGATGCGCAAATCGTCACCGGCACCGGCAAGACGATTGCAAAAGGCACCATCGTATTTCGCAACGGTTTAATCACCGCGGTTGGCGAA
>JBIOWC010000906.1:0-18217 GCA_044868105.1 Blastocatellia bacterium | reverse complement strand
CATCCTTCGCCGGTCAGTTGGGACTGACGGGAACCAGCGGCCCGGGTCTCGCTTTAAAATCCGAAGCCTTGGGTCTTGCCGTGATGACCGAACTGCCCCTGGTGGTCGTTGACGTGCAACGCGGCGGACCGTCAACCGGGCTGCCGACCAAGACGGAACAAGCCGACCTTTTGCAAGCCATGTTCGGTCGCAATGGTGAATGCCCGGTGGCAGTGATTGCCGCTGCCAGTCCGGCCGATTGTTTCAATATGGCAATCGAAGCGTTTCGCATTGCCACGACGCACATGATTCCCGTGGTCTATCTGACCGACGGCTATTTGGCTAACGGCGCAGAACCCTGGCTGTTGCCGAAGATGGATGAGCTTCCAAGGTTTGAAGTAAAATTCCACTCCGACCCATCAACCTTCCAGGCTTACGCGCGCGACCCAGAAAGCTTAGCGCGACCTTGGGCGATACCCGGAACCCCAGGCCTCGAACATCGCATCGGCGGTATTGAAAAACAAGACATCACCGGTAATGTCTCTTACGAACCGGAAAACCACATGCACATGGTTTTGACGCGCGCCAAGAAAGTTGAACTGATTGCCAATGATATTCCTGAACTGGAAATCTTCGGCGAAAAAGAAGGTCGCGTGCTGGTGCTCGGTTGGGGTTCGACCTATGGGGCCATCACCTCGGCAGTCGAAGAGATGCAAAATCAAGGCTTCTCGGTGTCGAGCGCCCATCTGCGTTATCTCAATCCGTTCCCGAAGAATTTGGGCGACGTGCTGGGGCACTTTGACCGCGTCTTGGTGCCGGAACTTAACCTCGGACAACTGGCCCTGCTGCTGAGAGCGAAATATCTCATTCCGGCAATTTCGTTCCCGAAGGTCAAAGGCAAGCCGTTCAAGATTAGTGAACTGACGGCGAAGATTCGCGAAGTTTACGAAGAATAATTTCGATTTTGGATTTTGGATTTTGGATTTTAGATTAGGGTTCTGTTTTAAGAATCCAAAATCTAAAATCCAAAATCCAAAATCGCCAGAGGAATAATATGAGCGCAAATATAGAAGAATCCAATGGCGGCAACGGCGCCGCTACCATCAAACTGACGAGAAAAGATTATGTCTCCGACCAAGAGGTCCGCTGGTGTCCCGGGTGCGGCGACTATGCCATTCTGGCGCAAGTTCAAAAAGTCATGCCCGAGCTTGGCATCAAGCGCGAAAACACAGTTTTCGTTTCCGGCATCGGTTGTTCGAGCCGCTTCCCGTATTACATGAACACCTACGGCTTTCATTCGATTCACGGGCGCGCGCCGGCGGTCGCCACCGGCATCAAAGCGGCAAATCCAGAACTCTCGGTCTGGGTCATCACCGGTGACGGCGATGCCCTGTCAATCGGCGGCAATCATTTGATTCACGCGATTCGGCGCAATCTCGACATCAATATCATCCTCTTCAACAACCGCATCTACGGACTGACGAAAGGACAATATTCGCCGACCTCTGAGTTCGGCAAGCGCACCAAATCAACGCCCTTCGGCGTCATTGATTATCCTTTGAATCCGCTCTCTGTCGCGCTGGCTGCCGAAGCCACGTTCGTGGCGCGTTCGGTTGATACCTTCACGGTGCATTTGCAAGAGATGGTGTCTCGCGCCATGCATCACAAAGGCGTGTCCTTCATTGAGGTCTATCAAAATTGCAACATCTTCAATGACGGCGCCTTCAATATGTTCACCGAAAAATCGGTCAAAGATGACAAGATGATTGAACTCAAACACGGCGAACCGCTGGTCTTTGGCAAAGAGCAGAACAAAGGTATCCGTATGCGCAGCGATATGCATCTTGAAGTGGTTGACCTCGGCGACGGCGGCGCGAGCACCGCGGATTTGATTGCCCACAACGAGAAAGCCGCAGACTCCTATCTGGCCTATATGTTGGGTCGCATGGAGTACCCGGATTATCCGGTGCCGATTGGCGTGTTCCGCGATGTTGAAAAACCGACCTACGAAGATATGCTCGAAGACCAGATCAATTCGGTTATCGAAAAGATGGGGCCGGGCAATCTTGAAAAACTGATCAACAGCGGCGATACTTGGGTCATCGATTAACTCTAAGCGCTTTGCATAGTCCACATCACTCTAGCGAGTTTTGTTTGCTTTAAAATTGTTTTGTTTACACGACGCACTTGTGAAACAATTCACGCTAGAGTTGTCGGACTTGTAGATTTATGACTTTGTAGCAGGGAGCAGTATCAATCTAATGAAAATTCGCTATCTGGTTTTCTTCCTCACGCTTTCTCTTTTGCCGATTTCTGCCTTTATCAGTAAGGCCGATAATCCGCGCGAAATTTCCGTCAGCACCAACTCAAAAGATGAAACCCGCCGTTGGGAAATCACCGGTCCCTTTGGCGGTGACGTCCGTTCGTTGGTCGTCGCGCCGGACCATTCGGATTTATTTTATCTGGGGACGAGCGACGGGCAACTGTTTCGTTCGACTGATGCGGCAAGCAGTTGGCAACGCATCAAACCGGGCATCGGCAAACGCGGTCTTTCCATTGATAATCTGGTGATTGACCCGCGCAACCCGCAGGTGATGTATGCCGCCGCCTGGGCCGTCACGCCGAACATGAGCAGCGAAATGGGAGTCTTCAAAAGCATAGATGGCGGACAAAACTGGCAATTGCTCGGTAAGACCAAAGGCTTGCACATTCTGTCGCTCACCATTGCGCCTTCGGATTCAAACTATATTCTTGCCGGTTCAAAGACCGGGCTCTATCGTTCGACCGATGCCGGCAATGATTGGGAATTGGTTGATACCTCGGCTTACCCGGAGATTAAAAACATCAACTCGGTAGCCTGTGACCCGCAAAATCCGCAAGTCATTTATTCGGGCACGCATCATCTGGCATGGAAATCGCTCGATAGCGGACAGACCTGGAAGCTCATTCAAAAAGGCGTGCTTGATGATTCCGACATTATGGGAATCACGGTTGACCCGAAAGATGCCAAGCTGGTCTTTATCAATGCCTGTAGCGGCATCTATCGTTCGGAATCAGCGGGCGAAAAGTGGACCAAGGTTCCGGGCATTCCGTTCAGTGCGCGCCGCACCTATGCGCTGTTGCCGCATCCGACCAATCCGAAAATCATTTTTGCCGGAACCAGCGAAGGCTTGTGGCGCACCAAAGACGGCGGCAAGCGTTGGATGTTGCTGACGCCGAAGACCGTCGTGCTGAGGGCTGTCGTTGTCCATCCCGACAAACCCAATCGCGTCATCATTGCCACCGACGATTTTGGCATTCAGATTTCCGATGACCTCGGCGATAGCTTCGTCGCCGCCAACAATGGCTTCATTCATCGCTATGTTTTAGCCTTTATGTCCGACGCCACCGAACGCGGGCGAATCCTCGCCAGCGTGTATCACGATGCCAACGCCGGCAGCGTTTTTGCTTCGACCGATAGCGGCGAAACCTGGGAACCCTCTTCAAAAGGTTTAGGTCCCCGCGATGTCTTCGCGCTTCATCAATCCGAAGACAATCCATCGGTCATTTATGCCGGCACCAATAACGGGGTGTATCGTTCAACCGATAGAGGCGCCAGCTGGGGCTTTGTCGGCAAAGAGGTCGTCAAAGAAGAGACGCCGGCCAAGAAACCGACGAAAAAGAAATCCTCTCCGAAAAGACGCGCGCAACTCATCAATACCGGTGAAGAAACGCCGAGCCTTAAACTCGCGTCGCTTCCCAAGGCGCTCGGTCGTTATCAAACCCAGGCGATTCAGAAAAGTTCAACCAACAAATCGGCCGGCAATAAACCTTTGACTCCGCAAAGTAAATCATCCAGCAAAGCGAAGCCTGCGGAGGCCGTCGCGCCAAAGAAAAAGCCCGCCAAAAACCCAACTCCGCCACCCCCTGCTGAAACGTTCGACCCGCTGCATGTGAACGTCGTCAGTCAAGTAGATGACATCGCCGAATACTATGACAGCGAAGGCCGCAGAGTGCTGCTCGCCGCCGCCATGGATGGCTTGTATAAAACGGTGGATGAAACCCAGGGCTGGGAGAAGGTCGCCATCACAGGTTATGACTTTAGTGGCCGCGTCTATGCGGTTTCAACTCATAAACAGACGCCTGCGAAAATTTATGTCGGCACACGACACGGCTTATTCATTTCGAAAGACTTTGGCGCCACCTGGGAATTTGCCGAAAAGGGACCCACGGCGGAAGAGACCGTGAAATCCATCGCCATAGCGATAAACGACCCTGACAATCTGCTTATCGGCACCAGCCAATTTGTCTACCGCTCGACCAATGGCGGACGCACCTGGGTGCGCAAAGGTGGCGGGTTGGTGGCCGGCGATTATACCTCTGTCGTCATCAATCCCAACAACCCGGATGAAATGATGGTCACCGAATTTTCCCGAGGCGGCATTTATCGCTCGAAAGATAAAGGCGTTTTGTGGGAACGCATTGATGCGGATTTACCGAGCCGACAAGTCTGGGCATTGATGTTTGACCCGTTTGAGCGCAATCGCGTCTATGCCGGAAGTTTTTCCAGCGGCGTTTATATACTCACTATTCAAAAAGGAGAAATCGGTAGCCGGTAGCCAGTGGCCGGTCGTCGCTAGCCGGTAGTTGGATATTAAGAATTTAAGTGTCAGTAAAATCCGTATTCCTCTCGAATAGATTTTTGCTGATACTAAACCGCTAATAACCAACTACCGATTACCGACTTCCGGCTACCGACTTCCGGCTACCGACTACCAGCCAGCAGACATGAAAATACACGAATATCAAGGTAAGCAATTACTCGCCAAATACGGTGTGACGGTTCCGCGTAGTGTGGTCGTCACGAGCGCCGATGAAGTGAATGCGGCAGTCGAACAATTGGGGTTGCCCGTCGTTGTCAAAGCGCAGATTCACGCCGGGGGGCGCGGCAAAGGCGGCGGCGTCAAATTAGCAAAAACCGCCGAAGAAGCGAAAGAGATTGCCCAAAAGATGATTGGCATGAATCTGGTCACTCATCAGACCGGGCCCGAAGGGCGCACGGTTCATACATTGCTTATCGAAGAAGGCTTAAAAATCAAACAGGAGTTTTATCTAGGCATTGTGCTTGACCGCGCCATCTCCAGGCTGGTCTTTATGGCCTCGGCAGCGGGCGGCATGGATATTGAAGAGGTTGCCGCCAATGAACCCGAAAAGATTTTGAAAGAAGCGATTGACCCGGCCGTCGGGCTTACCGCTTTTCAAGCGCGCAAACTGGCGTTCGGCATCGGGATTCCGAATGAATCAATCAACAAAGCGGTGAAATTCATGACCGCCCTGTATAAAGCGGTTGTTGAATCGGATGCGTCACTGGCGGAAATCAATCCGTTTTTACTCACCGAAGATGGCGAACTTTACGCGCTTGATGCGAAGTTGAATTTTGATGACAACGCGATGTTTCGTCACAAAGATTACGCGGAGCTTCGTGATTTGAATGAAGAAGAACCGCTGGAAATCGAAGCCTCAAAGTATGATTTGAACTACATTAAACTGGACGGCAACATCGGCTGCATGGTCAATGGCGCGGGACTCGCCATGGCGACCATGGACATTATCAAACTGGCGGGCGGCGAGCCGGCAAACTTTCTCGATGTCGGCGGCGGCGCATCCCAAGAGCGCGTCGAAAATGCCTTTCGGATTTTGCTTTCCGATAAAAATGTCAAAGCCGTGTTGATTAATATCTTTGGCGGCATCGTACGCACGGATATGGTCGCAAGTGGCGTGGTCGCCGCGGCGAAAAATCTCGGCATCAGTATTCCTGTCGTGGTCCGCCTCGAAGGCACCAACGTCGAAATGGGTCGCAAAGTGATTGAAGAGTCAGGATTGAATTTCACCACCGCCTCAGGCATGAAAGACGCGGCGGAAAAGGTTGTCGCCCTGGCCGGCAGTGCGAGTTGAAAGACGCCGTAGCACCAGGAAGCCAAAGAGCCGGATAACCACAAGGGATTATCCGGCTTTTTCTATTACTTGAGTTTCATGGTCGGGTCACCGAGCAGAACCCAGGTCTGGCGAACGTCACGACTGCCGGTCACGAGCTTGGCGCGTCGAGTGGCTTCGCCGAGCGTCAAGTTCTGGGCCCCGAACAGCAAGCGATAGAGTTCCCGATTGACCGCCGCTTGATCTTGCGGCAAGCTCAGTCCCGATGAAGTCCATACGGCTATGCCACCCCCACGTTCAGCTTTCATCAACGACTCAGCCAGAGAGTCCATAGCCGCATCTTGAAAGTAGCCGTTCAAACAGGTCATCATCACAAACAAGGGTAAGCGGTCGTTGACCAACCCCCGGGCTTCCTCTGCCGTCAATAAATTGCCGCGCCACAGATTCACACTGCCGTGTCCGGCATAGTTTACCACTCGCTGACCACTGGTGATGGCGTTCAATAAGCGCGCCTTCGCCGTCGCTTCGTCAAGCTCGCCCCGGTTGATCTCTACAACTGTAAACGGGGGCGGGAAATAATCTTTCAACTGTGCCGAGGCCTGCTCGAAATTAAACCCGTCGTTGGCATCGGCAACCAACAACACCGATTGCTTACTTTCCGCAGCGGCATAACGAAGAAGCTTCTGCACCATGTTGGTCGCCTCTTCGGCCGTGCGAACCGGCAAGCGCCCGACACTCAAATCGGCAAGGCCGTCACCATTGAAGTCGGCGAACCAATCATCGCTCGCGGTTTCCAGATAGGAAGTGTCGATCAACTTGGTCGGCACCAGGTCGAAGGCCCCGAAGCCGAGGTAATTCTTCGCGTCATACGAAGCATCGGCTGCCAGTAGCGCGAAACGCGGCGGGCTTTTCCAATTCGCCTTCGCGTAGGTGAAGAAATCGCGCAGGGCCTGCGGCGTTTTGTGACCGAAGGAGAACTCGTCGTAGAGGTCTTCAATATCGATGAGCGCGACTTTGTAGCCTTCCGCTTCGCGCACCATTTTCAGTGGGGCGAGCGCTGCAAAAAAATCACGCATTGTAATGATGACCAGGTCGGCAGCGTTATTCGGACTTCTCCACGCCGAAGGGGTATTCGCCGTGATTGCAGCGGCGCGCCCGGCCCGCTCCTGGCTCACCGCGAGGAGCTGTCGTTCGCCGGTTTGACGGGCCGCGATGGTGATCGCGTAACCGTTTTTCGACGGGCTGATTTCACCCGTCAATTCTTCAATTCCCTCTTCATCCGTCACATCGAATACGCGGATGGCTTTTGAACTGAAGCCGCCGATCGTAACCTTCTCTTTTTGGCTCGCGCTAAACCGCAACAGATCGTCATCGGCCGTAAACGTGTGCTGGTAAGATAAACGGAGGTAATCAACCAGACTGACATCGCTTTGCCCGTTTTGAGCGAGCAGTCGAATGCTATTCGCACCCTCACTGAGCAGCGAATGTTGAAGATTGAATTTACCGACGCCGGATTGCTGTTGGTCGAATATCACCTCGCCAACGGAAAAGCCATTGAGTTGAACCGTGACACGGTGCCGCGTCAGGGTCACGCCTTGAAGGGCGATTTCAAGGGTGGCATGCTCGATTGATGCCCGATGCAGGTTTGACAGGTTGAGGGTTTGCTCAACGGGCGAAGCCGCGATGACCGCGCCAAAGAAGTTTTCACGCTCACCATTTCTGAGCGACGAAAAATAGATGGTTCGATCTTTGCGCTCGACGGTGTGCGTAAACGATGAGGAAGATGAAGACCCATCTTCTCCCTTAATCTGTTGGATGCGTTTGCCTGCCTGATTGCCAAGCGTGAGCCAATAAGCGCGTCTATCAGTTGACGGCGTGTCTAACCCCAAACCATAAAATTCGATGAAGGAAGATTCGTCAAAATGCCCATCTTTATTGGTTGCAACCGCGATGGGTATTTCGCGCCCGTCAACGATGAGTTGCAGGAAACGCGAATCAAGGTTGCCGCTTAAACCGGCCCGCACAAGCTCCGGTTGGGTCACTCTCGTCCACCCTTCACGATTCACGAGAATCTTCACCAATGTTTGCCGGATAAGTTTTGCTTGCGCGTTCGCTTGCGCATTCGTCGCCGGCTGAGGCGTAGCGACACGCTCAACAATCTTCGTGCTGTCGGCTTGATTATTGCCGAGTTCACTGAGGAGCGCGGCCTCTGCTTGCGCAGGCCGCGCGTCACCGCTCTGTTGTACATAAAACGGCCCGTGCCAGGTGGACTTGCCCGCGAGGTCAACATCTTCGAGCCAGTATAGCGCGCGCCGTTCATCTTTTGGCTTATCAGTCCAACTATATTGTCTACCGGCAGTGAGCGTGACACCGGGGCCGGTCAGGAGAGCCGATCCGGCGACCAACTGCGGAGTGATGCGCGTACGCTGGCCGGCTTCGTCTCGATAGATGTTGAAGCCGAGGTTATCGGCCTCAAACCCGGTTTGCCATTCGAGCCGCACGCCGTTTTCAAAGCTGGTCGCTGTAAAAGAAGCGCATTCGATAGCCGTGGGGCTGCTGCACGAGGAAAATTCTGATGTGTTGCCCGAAGGGTCGGTGGCGGTCGAGGTGATGCGTAGGCCTGTGCCGGGAGAAGCCATCGGCAGCGTGATGGCATTGACGCTGGTGAAATCCGCTATGCAGTTGCTGCCCGTCATCACCACCGCCGAGCCGAGATAAGTCTGGCCTTCCCCGTTGCCGGAAGGGTCACATCCGGAGTTGATAAAGAAATCGAGATTGAAGCTCGTGCTGGCCGTACTGTTGAGCGTTCCTTCAATTCTAATAGCGCCCGGGAGATGAGTTGCCGAAATGATCACCGGGAAGTTTTGCAGATTGTTCGCGCCGCCATCCCCGTCGCAAGCGTCATTGGGGGTTACGCCATCCGCCGCCAAATCAATGCCCGGCCCCGTGTTGTTAAAGATGGCGTTTCCGCGTATGGCGTTACCGGTGCCGGAGCTGACCGTGACGCCGTTGCCGGTATTGAAGGCGATGAGGTTGCCCGCGCCCATAGCCGCGCCGCCCACTGTGTTGTTGGACGAGCTGACTATGAAAACGCCTGAAGCGGAATTGCCTAGCGCGCTCGTCCCGGCCGCGTCCGTGCCGATCAAGTTACCTTGCAACAGATTCCCCGTGGTCCCCCCGAACACGACGTCTAATCTGATGCCGCTCGCGTTATTGCCTGAGATCACGTTACGCTCGCCAGCCATTGTCCCGCCGATGATATTGTTGGGGCTGTCTCGGATGACCACGCCGGTGCCGCCGTTGCCAAGGTCTGCGGTGCCCGTCACATCGGTGCCGATGAGGTTGCCTTTTACGGTGTTGCTACTACTTGAGCAGCAGTTGGCGTTGGAGGGTCTGCCGATCAGAATACCGTCGCCGGTGTTGCCCGATATGACGTTGCGCGCCGCCGGGGTCGCCCCGCCAATCAGGTTGCTCGTCGAGTTAACGCTGACCAGGACGCCCGTATCATTTCCGAAGGCGATGGTGCCCGACGCGTCGGTGCCGATAAGGTTGCCCTGCACAGTGTTGTTGCTGCCGATGTCTATTTGAACGCCGACCCTATTGCTGTGACCCGAGATGATATTGCCTGCACCGGCGGCCGTCCCGCCCAGGGTGTTGTTGGATGAGCTGATAACTACTCCGCCTAAGGAGTTGCCGATGGCTGACGCGCCGGCGGAGTTGAGGCCGACGTAGTTGCCCGTTGCCGTATTGCCGCCGCCGTTGCCGAGCGATATGCCGAACGAGTTATTGCCGGAGACGACGTTGCGCGCCGCCGCGCTCGTCCCGCCTACGGTGTCGCCAGGCGCGGACGAGTCTATACTTATCCCCGTCGAATTATTGCCGAGGTCGGCGTTGCCGCTCACGTCTGTCCCGACGTAATTGCCCTGAATAATGAGAGTGCCCGAATTACTGTGTCGTATTCCGTTATCGTTGTTGCCCGAAATAAGGTTGCACGCGCCCGTGCAGGCGCCGCCCGGCGTCGTTCCTACCGTCCCGCCAATCTGGTTCGACGTTCCGCCAAAGACTGCGACGCCGGAACTGCTGTTGCCGATGCCGGCCGTGCCCGTAGCGTTCGTCCCGATGAAATTGCCGAGAATCTGTGTGTTGCTGCTAAGGACAAGAATGCCCTGCGTGTTATTCCCGGAGATGAGGTTGCGCGCGGCGGCCGTCGTCCCGCCAATCGTGTGATTAGCGCCCGATTGTAATCGGACCCCGCTCTGCGAATTACCGAGGTCGGCGCTGCCGCTGATGTCCGTGCCGATGTAGTTGCCCAACACGTTGTTGCTCGTCCCCTCAATATAGATGCCGTCTACGTCATTACCAGATACGAGGTTGCGCGCGCCGGACACCGTCCCGCCGATGGTGTTACCGCTCGATGCGGGCAGAAGGTAGATGCCGAATTGTCCGTTGCCTAGGTCAAGAGTACCGCTGATGTCCGTGCCGACGAGATTACCCTGAACCGTGTTGCCGGCTGCCTGAATATAGAGGCCGGTAAAGTTATTGCCCGAAATGAGATTGCCCTCGCCGGTGCCGGTGCCGCCGATCGTGTTGTTATCCCCGAAGACCACCAGGCCGTAGGTGTTGCCGAGCGCCGCAGAACCGACTGCATCGGTTCCAAGGTAACACCCCTGAATCGATCCTCCGCTGCCGCCGAGAAAAACGGCGTAGGATTGATTCGCGCTGTAACGATTAACTGCCAGGGCGCGGAGGGTGCTGCCGTTGGCGGAGATGATCAGCCCGATTGTGAACTGCGGCGCGGCGGCCGTCGCCCCATTCAACTCGATGAGCGGAGAGCCGGCATAACCCGGCTGCGTCGTGCCGTCAATGATCAAGGGGTCGGTGATTGACGGGAGCTGGGAGGCCGGTATGATCGTTTGCACACCTGTGCCGGGGATGTTAAAGCTGATGGTGTCTAAGCCCGCCGCAGCATTCGCATCAAGAATGGCTTTTCGTAAAGAGCCGGGCGTCGGATTTACATCATCACCATTGTCAACTGTGGTGGTTACAGTGAAGGTCGCCGCTCTTACTCGTCCAACGGCAAGCCACCCTAAGAGAGCGACAGAAAATGCTAATGCCAATACAACATAAATCCTGAAGTTACGTTTCATCCTGGCACTCCTTCCAATCTTCATAGAGTTATTTGTTACATCGTGAGAGGCAGCTCTCGGCGGCCGATGAGTTGATAACGGAAACCGGCATTAATATTCACTACGTAGATAAATCACGCTGAGGTTGTGGTCGTAGTATTTCGTACTAACCCATCCATCCAGACCTACGCGTATGACCGATCTGATGGTTACAGACTGGCCGGCATCGACTCGAAGCATCCAGGATAAGTGTGCGGTCCGCTGTAGCCTATTACCCCCGTTTGCCCCTTCTTCCGTCGTCTGAGTGAGCACCGTGCCGGCCCCTTCCTCAAGAGCAAAATCATGTTGCATATAACCCCCGGTTGCTGTGACAAGGTTGACAAAGGCAGAGATGAAGAGAACCCCGCGGTCGGGCGCGGTGATGGTAAAAGTGTCCACAATAGCCCCACCGAAGGGGATGGAATTTCCGGTCCCGGTATGCTGTTGACTGAATTTCCCGCCTGCAAGATTATTGGCATACAGATTCCCGGTAATGTTGACCCTCCCGTTAAAGTACCCGGCGTGCCCTGTGGTGTTGCTATTGCCATTATCTCCGTATACCCCGGTGCCGTTTGTCGTATAACCGGCGATGCCGAAATTATTGCTGCTCGTGCCCTTTACACCGTTCCCATCGGGGGACTCTCCCAAAACCCCGTTGCCACTGCCGCTCGTTCCATGCACGCCGTTCGCACCGTTACCCTGCACGCCGTCGCCGTTCGTGCTGAAGCCGACCACGCCATGACCTGTGGTGCTATCCCCGCGCACCCCGAAGCCGTCCGGGCTGACGCCGCGCACCCCGAGGCCGCCCGGGCTGAAGCCGTGAACGCCAACGCTCCCTTCGCCATAGACGGCTGTGCCGCTACCGAGGACGCCGAGCCGCGCAGTTGGCGCGGTCGTCCCGATGCCGACGTTGCCGTTGCCTTTGATGCGCATGGCTTCGGTAAATGCGGCGCTGCTGCCTTGGCCAAAGGCGATGTCAGACGAACTTGAATCGGCATGGATTTGCAAGAGATTGCTTTGAATGCCAAACCCGTAATGGTTGCCGGACTGCCCCCAGAGCGAGATCTTATCGCCCAGTGTATTGGCGAAAGTCAGCGGAAAGCCTGGCGTCGTTGTCCCGATGCCCACCCGGCCATCGCCGCGCACGCGCATCATTTCCGTTGCCGCATTCCCGCTGGCCGCCGCGAAAAATAGGGTGTCAATGTTGCCGGTTGCGGCTTGCCGCTGAATACGCATGCCGCCCAAGTCAGAGTTGAAGGGCGAATTTCGGGCAAAGAAATCGACCGACTCGGAGCCCGAGAGGGTGCTGGTTTCGCCGAGAATGCGCACGGGATTTGCACCTTTGACGTGCAACAATCCTGCGGGTGCCGAGGTGCCGATGCCGATGTTGCCGGTGTCCAACTTGATGGTCAGGCGCTCCACGCCAGGGTTGACATTATCCTGGCTGAATAGTCGAAAGCGCCCGTCGTCATCAACCGTTTGAAAGACCCAGAGATTTCCGGCGGCTCTGAGGCCTTCCAAATTAAACCCGGGGTTCGAGCCGCGAATGCGCGTACTGCCGTTGACATCGAGTCTGAAGTTGGTGCTCGGCGGCGCATTTATTCCTATGGCTCCGTTCAAATCGGTAATGTTCGAGTCGTTCAATACGCCGGCGGGCCCGTCCAACCACTTGGGTATTTTGGCTGTTGTTCCGGTGCCGCTGGTGTCAGGCGACAGGTGTTCCTGCCCGGGCGTTCCCTTCTGCTGAAACTGACCCGGCCCAAGGCTTGCCGCGCCGAAGGTCTTTCGCGAAGCCGAATATTGGATGGAGCCGTCGGGGAAGACCAGGCCCTGAGTAGCGCGGATCATCCCGTTAACGTCGAGCTTGGCCTCCGGGTTGGTTATCCCGATGCCGAGATTGCCCTCGGCCGTAAGGCGCATCTGTTCGTTATCTTTCCCCGCGTAAAAATCACCCACCCGGAAGCTGAGCGCCCCGTGGCCTCTGGTGATCTGCCCGTCAGTTCCATCGTGGGCGAGCAGGCTCGTTGTCTGATTCGGCTCATTATCCAGGACGGTCAAGGACGCCTCCTCTGCTACGGGCCCGATGGCCTCGGCCTGTGGTTGGGTAAGCGACGAGCGAACGACTGGCTGAATCCTCGCTGTGTCCGTTGTGAGGGTCAGGGTGCCCATCGTCTTTATGATTTTTCCTGAAAGGCTCTTCAAGGTGACCAGGCATAGGTAAATCTCATCCGGGACCCGGTTGGCTTGCAGGTCGCGCATTTGCCAGTCGAGTAGGTTGCCATCGCGCAGGTCATGGTTAATAATCCGCACTCCCTTGGCGTCAAAAACTTCAAGTCCGATTTGCACAGCGGACGGGCCGGCCGTGAAGCGAACTCGCTCAACGGACGCTGAGGCTGTAACCGTCAAAGCGTCGTCCGGATTATTTTTCTTTATCTCGGTTTGAGCCTGCGCGGTGATTATCGGCAAGATCAGTAATAGCCCTAGGCAGGCAGCCTTTAGTCTTTGCATGATGAATCCTCCTTATTGACGAAGGGCTCAGACCCTCCGCGACTAATATTTTTGAAACCTTCTGTGACTTCTAATTGATTGAATAAGTTTGGCGGCGGAAGGCTTAAAATCGCGCCAGCTGACCCGTATCGCGAAGCGCGATCCAGAAGTTCACGCCGTCGCTGCACACGCCAAAGGGACGCGTGCCGACGCCCGTCGGGAATCTTCCTATTGGAGACATATCTGACGCTTTCCATACGGAAACCGTGTTGCTGGCTAGGTTAGTCACCAGGATGCGCTCGCCATCAAAGGCCGCCTGAGCATGGATCGCAGGGTTGCTGAGGAGCGTCGCGAGCACCGTGCCGGCGAGTGGGCCTGTGGCTCTTACGACACTCATCCCTCCACGATGATTGGGCACCCAGATATTTGTTCCATCGAAGGCTGGAAACTGCGGTTCTGTGCCGACAGTAACGGAGAGAAGTATGTTGCCGCTGGCGTCGAGCTTTTTCAGGGTATTGTCGCCTTCATCGGTGATCCAGATGTTGGCTCCGTCATAGAGAAGGCCCTTCGGTAAGATGAACCCCGTAGTCACGTTCGTGACGCTGAGCGGGTTGAGCGTTACGATGGACACCGATCCCGGAGGTCCCTCGTTCGTCGTCCAAATGCGCTCGCCGTCAAAAGCAATAGCGGTGGCGAGGACTCCCAGGCCACTGATCAATGTGGAAACCGGCCCTTCGTTTTGTGTGGGATCAATCTGATAGATGCTCGATCCGCCGGCGACGAATACTTTGCCCATCGCACAGAGCACGCCCTGCGCCCCAAACGCTCCATGCCAGGTCTGGAGCAGGCGGCCATCGCTGGCACGCACTCTTGAGACCGTGCCCTGCCCCTGACCGAGACTTGACACCCATAAATCTGCGCCATCGCACTCGACGAACTGGACTTGAGGAATGGCGACCGTGGTCAATCCCAGATTGCTCGCCGTTTGGGGAGTCCAGAACTGCCGCAGGGCCGCGCGCCGGCTGCTTCTTTTCACCGCCTGAGCCAGCATGCGACTGGCGACATCAGCCAGGTCTTCTCGCTTGACCGACGAGCCGGGCTTAAAAGTCGTCGCAGAAACTCCGTCCATCAGCCCGGAAAAGTAGGCTTCGGTTATCGCACAAAAGAACAGGTTGCCCGCCGCGACGTCGCTGAACGGCAGCGTCAGGGACTGCCCGCCGCAGATAGCGGTATCGGCCTTCAGGCGACTTGATAGGCCGATCACGCTCGCCATTAAAACGACCAGGAAAAGTAGGCGGAGCCCAGACCTGGGGGTGAGCTTCAGTCTCCTGGCTGATTCATTCAGCAAGCCTGTTAAAGGCTGAAATTGTGATAGAGTCGCCTTGCGGAAAACTGTCTGCATCGGGGGAGGAGAGAGGGGTTTCGTTTTATTCATTACCATGATCTCCTTTTTCAATCCGTTTTGGCAGCGAGCGTTGGCAAATCAGCAAGTGACCCTCAGCAGTTTCGCTGAAATGAAGGCTGCCGGCTTCAACACAGCGATAAATAAAGCGTGAACTGAGACCGCTGATGGTTGCCGCCTCGTCCGGCGTAAACATCGGCACTAGATCGCCACACGCGCCGCACCAGGCCGCCGCGACGGACTGACGGCGGCGGATGACAAATACCTCGTCGAGTTCAACCACAATCTCTCTTCTTTTCCGCTTCACATGACCTCCAGAATAGGTTTGTTCTCGTCGCGGGCTTTGATTAAAATGAGCGCGACCTGAGAACTTGCTGGTGCATCCTCCGGGGGGCGCTGATGTCGCGGCAGAAGATACTGCAACGGCAAGCAAGAAGTCTTTACAAGCGTCTGACAAAATTCTGACAAAGTTCTGACAGCGCTCTATGGGTAAGCAAACAAAGCAGATTTACGAATTCGGACCGTTTCACCTGGATGTGAATGAACGCGCATTGTTCCGGGATGGGAGGCCGGTGGCGCTCACCCCGAAGGCGCTCGACACCTTGATTGTGCTGGTCGAACACAGCGGTCACGTCGTCGAAAAGGACGCGCTGATGAAGGCCGTCTGGCCCGATGCTTTTGTCGAAGAGGGGAGTCTGACGCGCAACATTTCGGTCTTGCGAAAAATTTTAAATGACGGGCAGGAAGAGGGGCAGTATATTGAAACTCTACCCCGGCGCGGCTATCGCTTCAGTACATCGGTAAACAAATTGACCGCCGGCGAAGACGAGATCGTCGTCGAGCGCCATGCGAAATTGCGGGTCACGACCGAAGAGGAGACTGCCGAAACCGAGCCGGAAGGGCAGTTTCTGATAGAACCGAAAGGCCTGCTGCGTTCGCGCCCGCTCGTCCTGGCTCTGGTGAGTTTGATTCTGGTCGCCGCCGGCGTAACCGCTTACCTCTGGGCTTCCAGCAGGACGAAGCAGGCAGTGGGCGCTGCCCCGCCGAAGTCGCTGGCCGTGCTGCCGTTCAAAAATTTGACCAACGGCGGAGACGAAAACCTCGGCCTCGGCTTAGCCGACACCTTAATCACGCGGCTCGGCAGCCTCAAGCAATTAAACGTTCGACCGACCAGTTCGGTACTCCGGTATGCCGGTCAGAGCCAGGAGGCCGCCCTCATCGGGAAAGAATTGAATGTCGAATCGGTGCTCGACGGCAGCGTACAGCGGGCTGACGGAAAGGTTCGCGTCGCCCTGCAACTGGTCAACGTGCGTGACGGCGCAACGCTCTGGGCGGCGGAAATTGATGAGGAGGCGAAAGATATTTTTCGACTCCAGGACAGGGTTGCCGCGCAGGTGATCGAGGCCTTAAGCCTTAAGCTGGCGAACGCCGAGCAGGCACAATTGGCCAAACGTGGCACCAACAACCTTGAGGCCTACAGCGCCTATCTCAAAGGGCGCCTACTCTGGAACAAGCGCACGCCCGAGGCTTTGAAGCAGAGCCTCGCACATTTTAACTCGGCGATTGAACAGGACCCGCTCTATGCACTGGCTTATAATGGGCTCGCCGACGCCTATGTATTGCTCGGCGAGTATAACCTGACGCCGCCAAGCGACACCTTTCCAAAGGCCAAAGCGGCAGCGCAAAAAGCCCTCGAACTCGACCCCAACCTTGGTGAAGCGTACACCGTATTTGCTTACACTTTGGCAAACTATGACTGGGATTTTTCCGGCTGTGAGGCGGCTTATCGCCGTGCAATTGAACTTAGTCCGAATTACGCCACGGCGCATCAGTGGTATGCCGAATACCTTGCGATGATGAGCCGTTTTGATGAGGCGCGTCGGGAGATTAAACGAGCGCAGGAGCTTGACCCGTTGTCGCCGATTATCGGTTCAGTGGCAGGTTTGAATGAGTATTTTGCGCGCAACCCTGAGCGGGCCATCGCGCAACTTCGGAGCGTCATCGAACTTGAACCGAACTTCGCGCCTGCTCATGGATACCTTTCGCTGGGTTACGAAATCACCAACAAGACGAATGAGGCATTTGCCGAGCAGATGAAATCGATGGAGCTCAACGGTACACCTCCGCAACTCATTGACCAGTTCCGGCAGGCTTATGAACGTGGCGGCTTTGCCGCGTACTGGACGTCAATGCTGGAAATGATGCGGACAATGGAATCGCAGTCTGTCTACGTCTCGCCTTACTACAAAGCTACTGTCTATGCCAAACTCGGCGACCATGAGCAGGCTTTAAGAAGTCTTGAACGAGCAGGTGACGAGCGTATACGATATGTCGCCTATGCCAAGGTTGACCCGGGTTTTGATTTTCTGCGTGACGATCCTCGCTTTCAGCAATTGCTCAAGCGCATAGGCCTTCCAGCGTAACGACCCTCCGGTTAAACTCAGGTCATCGCTTCTACGATGCGTGATCCACCATTGGGGTTTAGAACAAGAGTCAGCCTATGAAAACTGCGCTACCGCGTTTGAGGATAGGTAGATGAAGCATCGGGATTGAATTTTACAACAACCTCAAGAATGAGAGAGGCGGCGGAAAAGGTCGCCGCGTTTGCCGGATAGCTTAAAAAATGGGTTGGGGTAAATCCTTTGACTTACCCCAACCCCGTCACCTCAATCTTGCCTATCACCTCTACCCTTCACATTCAAAATCTCAACACCTTCTATTCCAGCGGACGAGTGAAGATAAATTCGGCTGAGATTTTATTGGTGCTGGCGTTCATCACCTGCACCGTCACGGTCTGTCCCGGGGCGATGAGTTTGCCGGCTTTCAAGCCAATCACTACGGTCGTCGGGCTCGTTTCATCATTGGCGCTCTTCTTCTGCCGTTCGCCATTGAGATAAACGAATGACGGCGCTTCAAACCCCGTCCCCGTCACCAGCAACTTCTTGCCTTTGACTTTGACTTCGTGAATTTTCGGATTACCGTCGTTTGTCGTTTCGCCGAAGATGTACGCGGCTCCATGTCCCGGCTTATCAGCAGTATTGAAAGTGCCAACAACCTTTTGCGGCGATCCGGCAATGATGAATTTACCGTCGGTGGCGACGCTGGTACCGAGGACATCGGAAACCGCACCATCGGTTGCCGTCAGCCTGGTTGGTTGAGCCCAGCCGTTTGCGGCGCGCTTAAATACATAGACCGCGCCTTGCTGAACTTTTCCATCTATGAGACTGCCATTAGCGCCAATGGCGAGGGTCTCGGCTTTTAAGGAGACCGA
>JBIOWC010000905.1:0-5916 GCA_044868105.1 Blastocatellia bacterium | reverse complement strand
AGGAACTTGAAACCAATTCAGAAAAGTTGACTGGCTATTGTATATAAATCGGGCGCACTGCAACATCATCTGTGAATTTTTTGGTGATGCTGTATAGGTGCTTGCTTCTTAAGGGTGAAGATAAACTTGGTGCGCTTTGTGCCCTTCAAGAGCTTTGTTAGAAATTTTCTTTGAAATTTTGAAGTGGGTCAGTATGAAAGAGGTTGGCCCGCGGTTGGCGCTAAAAAAGTAAAGTCCCGCCCAACGACCAGTAAATAGTGATCTCGGGACAAGTAAAAAGTTATCTTCTGATTAGGCGGAAAAGGCGGATTGCGGGTTATCCGCCCCATCAGAAGATGACCTTGTCACTGACAACAGACCGCCGTTCTTTTACCGATAAATAATTTCATTCCCCTATTTTCAATCTGACCCATTACCTGAAATTTTAAACCATTGACTGATCAAGAAAGAATCTCACAATACTCTCGAAGGTCACAAAGCCTAAAGCCGTGACGCTCTTTAACGATCCCGCCAATCAGGCAAACGCCCTGGCGTATAAGGCGCGCCGGCGGCTTCCAGAGCTTTCTCCAATTTTGCCAAATCTCCATCAATGAGGCTGCGCAATTTGCCAAGCTCTTGTTCGAACTCCTGAGCCGCAATGTTGTATTGGTCTAGCTGCGTTTGCGTTGGTCGCTGAATGCTGAATGCGAGACTACCGGCGGCGGCCTGAAGCCGTTCGTTAATTCCAGGCGGCGTGTTTTCATTGCGTCCGGCAATCACCTGGTCGCCACGCAGATTGCGCAGAATGTCGTTGATGCGCCCGGTGAGCGCCGCTACATCATCCATCAACTTGGTATCGGCATTGGGCGCTTCAACAATAGCGCGCCGCATCAGTCCAAGTCGTGTCCTGACGTTATTGGCCACATCGAGCGTGCCGGTCATGGCGCGTTGCAAGCGCGCCACTTTTTTCTGAAATTCAACCAGCGCGGCGCGGTCTTGTGCGGTCATCTGCGCCAGCCCTTCGACCGTAACATTGAACTCCTGCGGGGTTGAAAGCGGCGTGAAGACCCCGCCGACGCGCTTGACCATTTTAACGGTGTATTTGCCCGGCATCACCAGTCCGCCTGAGGGCGGCTCAAAGAACGGGTTTTCATCTGGGCTGGGAATTTGTTGAACCAGAATTGGTGCAGGATAACGCAGGTTCCAGGTGACGCGGTTCATACCCGGTGCGGCTGGCGCACTCAAACGCCGAACCACATTGCCTTGCGCATCTGAAACGATAAAGAACAAAGCGGGCGCTTCTTCTTCCTCTTCGGCTCTGAGTTCTTCCCAATTCGGATACTTGGCATTGCCGCGCCGCTCGGCTTCCTGTCGCAGCTGTTTTTTGGTCTTAAAACTCTCTTTCAAGTAATAGGTAAAGGTTGCGCCAAACGGCGGATTTGGCGCTGTGAAAAATGATTCACCTTGAAAAGATTTGCCGCGTCCACCGAGGGGTTGCGATTCGATGTACATCAAGGTCTCTTTAACCGGGAAGAGGTAAGCTTCCTGGCCAAGCATTTCAGGCTTGAGCAGTCTCAGCGGCGTGTAATCGTCAAACACATAAAAGCCGCGTCCGAAGGTGGCAACTACCAAATCGTTTTCGCGTTTCTGAATGGCCAGGTCGCGCACCGCAATGGTCGGCATATTGCCTTTAAGCTGGGTCCATTTCGCGCCGCCATCAATGGAAAAATAGAGCCCGAATTCCGAACCGGCAAACAGCAAATTCGGATTCACGTGGTCTTCGGCGATGGCGAGCATCGGGTGGGCCGGAAGATTACCTTTTATTGAAGTCCAAGTTTTACCGGTATCCGTGCTCTTTAAGATGTACGCATTGAAGTCCGAATTTTTATGGTTTTCAAACGTCGCATAAACCGTATTGGCATCGTGCTGCGAAGCCAGTATGCGGCTCACATAAGTCATATCGGGAACGCCGGGGAATTTGTCAACCCGCCGCCAAGTCTTGCCTGCGTCTTCGGTGATGTTCATCACGCCGTCGTCTGTGCCGACGTAAAGCACTCCTTCTTTTTTGGGTGATTCGGAAAGCGCAATGGAATTACCAAAAAATGAGGTGGATTGATTTTTAGCAATGGCATCCGGCCCCCAGACTTTACCCATCACCGGCAAATTATTTCTATCGAGATTGCGCGATAGTTCACCGCTGATGAGCTTCCAGGTATTGCCTCGATCATCGCTGCGATAGAGTTTATTGGCGGCGTAATAAAGCCGCGTATGTGAATGCGGACTGATGATAAACGGAGTATCCCAATTGTAACGCAACGGGTCTTCGCTTTTACCGGTTAGCGGTTGGACGTTGACGCGTTCGCCGGTGCGTTTATCGAAACGCACAATCACCCCGTATTGCAGAGCCGAATAGATGGTATTGGGATCTTCCGGGTCAACCTGCGAATGGAATCCATCGCCGCCCTGGGTGACGAACCAATCGGCATTGACAATGCCTGAGGCGCTGCGCGTGCGTGACGGTCCGCCGAAACTGTAATTATCCTGCGTGCCGCCGTAGATGTTATAAAACGGATACGCATTATCAACCACCACATCATAAAATTGTGGTATCGGCATATTGGCTTTGAAGTCCCAGTTTTCTCCTGAATCAAAGCTTTCATATAACCCGCCATCACAGCCAACCAGGTAATGGCGCGTATCATCCGGGTCTACCCAGATGACATGGTTATCAACGTGTTTACTGCGTTCACCGAGGGCGCGAAATGTTCGGCCGCCATCATCGGAAACCTGAAAGATCACATTCGGCAGATAAACCCGTTCGCCGTCTTTGGGGTCAACGCTAATCTGCGCGTAATACATGGCCTGGGCGATGTTCGGGCTTCGGCGTTCCCAGGTTCCGCCTTTATCGGTTGAACGATAAACCCCGCTGCGATTATCGGCGGCTTCAATGGTCGCATAAACTGTATTGGCATTAACCGGCGAAATGGCCAGACCGACGCGCCCGATATCGCCACCCGGCAACCCGCCGCGCAACTTGTTCCAGGTCGCTCCCGCATCGGTTGATTTATAGATGGCGCTTTCCGGCCCGCCGTTAATCAGCGTAAAGACGTGCCGGCGACGTTGCCAGGCCGCTGCATAGAGAATATCGGGATTCGCGTGGTCAATAACCACATCGGTCACGCCGGTGTTGTCACTGATATTCAGCACCTTATTCCAGGTTTTGCCGCCATCGGTGGTTTTATACAACCCGCGATCGCCGCCGGCGCCCCAGAGCGGACCTTGCGCGGCAACATAAACATGGTCGCTGTTGCGCGGGTCAATGACGATGCGCCCGATATGTTCGGAAGCTTTCAGCCCGACATTCTTCCAACTCTTGCCGCCATCATCCGAACGATAAACGCCGTCGCCATAAGAGACGCTGCGTTGCGAATTGTTCTCTCCGCTGCCAACCCAAATAGTTAAAGGATTTTTTTTGTCAATAACTACCACGCCAATTGAATAGGAAGCTTCGTTATCGAAGATGGGGGCCCAGGTCACCCCGGCATTCGTGGTTTTCCAAACGCCTCCAGAGGCCGCAGCAATATACCAGCGCGATTTATCGCTCGGGTCAACGGCAATGTCAACGATGCGACCCGAAGTGAACGCCGGACCGATACCGCGCAATCTGAGCCCTGCAAAAGTCCCGGGATTCATCTTATCTGGCGGTTGTCGCGGCTCTTCTTTTTTCGGCTCCTCTTTTTTATCGCTCTGGGGTTGCTGCGCAAATGCAGAAAGCGAGGCGATGAGCCAGGAGGTGATTAAACAAAGCAGTAATAGGCCGTGAGATTTTTTCAAAGGTTGGTCCTCCGTCGTTTATTTTTCGATTCAGATTGTTGGTTATTCGAGATGCTTCCACTGCACTCTGAGCGGGCAATCATACAAGCAGAGTTGTACAGGTTTCAAGAAACACAGTAGTTTCCTAAAGTTGTGTTGCTCAGGCCCCTGGCTAGCGACATCACCTTGGCGTTCTTTGCGGTTCTTGGCGTCTTGGCGGGAAAACCCTATTGATTAATTTCTCGCCCAGACGCCAAGCCGGCGCAAAGAACGCCAAGGTTGCGATTATGACAATCACTAACCACACAACTTTAGGACACTACTAGAAACCTAAGACCTCTTTATATAGTTCATTCTTTAACAGGAGCTATTTTCTCAGCCTTTTTCATCTTATCGATAAAGAAACTAGAGGAAGGAGAATTATCAAAATTTAGATATTCTAATTTACCGTTGTCAGGGTTGATAATTTGCGGTGGGTCGGTCGGGTACATAAAAAGATTATCGGGAGAGTAAGGGTCAAGAGGGGTTTGCTGCCTTTTGCCTTCGCTAACTCGGTTTTCTGAGAGCCTGAACTGATTTTGAGTAGGCTGGCGAGTAAAATACCAAGCGAAAAAAATTACCATTCCGCAAGTAATGCCAAAGATCGCTGTGCGGAGGAGAATCAAGCGGAAATTATTTCGTAAATCGTCCGCATACTCACGTCGCTCGGGCAACATATAAACGCGTTTGGCGGTTGCCCGACCAAGCAAGAATCCTAAAACGAAGCCTCCTATACCGGCAGTGAACCATAAAAGGATTGCCTTGACTTTCACCCTCATAAAAGCCTCCTTGGCGATTCAAAACCTCTGCGTAAACCGGTGAGTTCGGGCTAACGTTTGGCGCCTTTGGGCAATTTCTTTTGTGGCAAGAGCGGCGACAGCCGTTTGACTTCGACCTTTTCGGCGCTGACGCGTTTCACTTCATAAGAGATAGTAACCGGCTTGGCGTTTTCATCGAGTTCCTGTGTGGTAAAACCTTTGCCGCCGGCGGTCGTGCCCAGTTTAATCGGCAAGACCCCGCGCACCCCGTCAATTAGATAACCGTTGATATAACGCCCCAAATCGGGCGAATAATTTAAAAACCACACGCGCGTAAAATCACTGGTCGTTTCGCCATCCACACGTTTCATCATGGCAATGTAATTATTTTTTAACTCACCCTTCTTGGTTTTCGTCTGATCAAATACTACCCAGCCGGTAAAGCGTCGCCCGTCACCTTCGAGGTGCAAAATATCATCGGGAACATCAAGCTCGACTTGCGCAGCACCAAGCCACCCGGCGCGTAACACTTCGCCTTCCGGCATGCGCACCTGATACCAGAGAATGGTCTTGGTCTCTTCCTCATCATTATCGGGATTGTTATCGTTGTCATCCTGCTTTTGCACAGTGCGCAGGCGGCCGACGATTTCAACGGCTGTGCCGCGATTCAGGTGGGTAAGAATTTCGCCGCCGGGTTCGGTTCTGAGATTCGCTGAAACCTTCACGCGCCCCAACCCTTGGGCCGGCAAATCTTTCGACTTATCGAACAACTCGTTGGTCTTGTCGAGAATGGTTTTGTTGACCACATAGCGCGATTCGAGCCAGCCGGTCTCGCCTCCGGCTTCAATTTTGACCTTGTACCATTCTTGCGTCGCGCCGGTCGGGGTTTTAATTTCCGCTTGTTCGAGAATGTCCAAACGGTCGCCTCGCTTCAACTCTTTAAGGTTGAGCGAGACTTTCGCCGTTGAAGATTTCAACAAGGCTTTGGGCGCAATAATGACCCCTTCATCAATCTTGGATTCACTTATGACATTACATCCGAAAAAAAATAGAGGGGTGAGGATCAGGAAAACTAAGGGCGGTAATCGTTTCATAAAAATTGTTGTCCTTGACATTACGCTCATATAGATGCGCAAAATCAAAGTCGAGATGCAGCGCAAAGATGAATGAGCCATCAAGGCCTTGATGGCTCATTCATCTTCACACAAACCTTTTTAGGTTTGCGGTAAGGCACTCTTAATCTCTTGTAATTTAGAACGCACTGAGGCCGCATCTTTCATTCGCCAGGCATTCGCCAGTTCTAAAAGTTTGTTTCTAATTGCCTGGT
>JBIOWC010000904.1:0-19302 GCA_044868105.1 Blastocatellia bacterium | reverse complement strand
GCTTATCGAGCGAACCATCGCGGGTTGCGCGTTGGATAATTGCGCCTGAACCGGGCTGACGTTCTTTATGATGAGCTTGCGTGCACGGGGTGGTCGGCTTTTGTTTATGGATGCTTTCCGTGATGCTGCGCAGATATTTGAAGGCGACCAATGACAAGCCGCTCTGGGCATCGGAAACCGCGATGGAACTAAACCACGTCGGAATATTTGCATCGCATTGCCACACGCCAGCGCCAATATGCACTGCGGTTGCGGATTGATGGAGCAAGGTTGCGCCCTGCTTACACATGGTCTCCCATTGAGCCGGGGTAAGACCTGCGGGTTTGGATTTCTTTGCCCCGCGTGTCGCCGTGTAATAGGCCCAGCCTGAGCCCGCATTATAGGCTTGATAAGCCAGCGCGATATAACCGTTGAAGTTTTTCAAACTGGTCAATAATTCTTGAATGCCCGTAGCAATCTGCACCGCCAAACGTCGCGGGAATTCTCGATGTAAGGTGGTGTTTAAGGTCGAATCAGGGGTTGTACTGTTTGGCGGCAGACCAAGCACGGCAAGTTTCACCGGTCGTGGGATGCGCGGGATGTTAGCGTTACGCGCTCCTTGAATGGTTTGCATCACGCCGTCGTTATGGGTGAAAAGTCTGACGCCGCCTTCGTGTTGCAGGATGGTGTAAGCGACGCGCCAGGGAATACCGTGATAAGCGCAGATGAGTTTTACAATCGCCAGCGCGTTGGCAACCGTCGCCGCGGTGGTCGGCGCGGCGAAAGCCGCGAGCGCATACGCCGGAGGATTTCGCAGCGCATCGCGAAACGCCTGCGGCAGCGCCGAATTATCCCAGGACGCAACCTCCTCTTCGTTTGCTTGTTCAAATCTGTAACCCTCTAAATCACCCTCGAATTCCGCTGACCGCGAGCCGACACGAGGTCGCTTATTTTTGACAGGTCTTGCCGGCGGAGCTTGGGAGGGGCGACAAACTGAGTTTTGAAGACGCTCTTTGAGATAAACAACGGGGATCCAGTAGTGCGGACCAACCGGAGATTTTCTTAAGTTCGGGTGAGATTTTTCCCAATCCGTCCAATCTTTACCGCTCCAGATGTGGACACAAACATTGGGTAGATTTCTTTGCCGGCTCATTTTTTCAAGGGTCTTCGACCGGCCGGCCGTGTCAAAAGAGTAGGCGAAGAGTTTAGCCGTCGGGCGCGACGCGGCCCAATCAGCCCAGCGTTTTTCTACGACGCCATACATACTGTCAAAGCCCCAACACTCGGCGATTTTTAAGGCATTCGAACTGCCTTTTAATTCGGCTATTCGCAGCATCGAAATGCCGCCGCCCGAATGCGCGGCGAGAATTATTCTTCCGATATTTTTGATTGCTGGTTGCGTGTTCCGGCTTCCGAAATGTTCGTTCAAGGCGGCGAGAACCTGGGTTAAATAATTGTCAAAACCTTTGGCAGAGGTCAGATTTCCTGCCTGAGCAAGGGGACCGAGCGTAGGCGCAACGAAGATGAGGTTTTGTCCGCTACTACTGAACTCTTCGCGCAAAGCGAAGAATTGGAATTTGCCGCCATCCCAATACTCATTCATCGCCGCGCTGTTTCCCGGATATCCGCCTTTGTGCCCATGAAGGTAAAGCACGAGGTCAACTTCGGTGCGAGGCACATAACCCTGCGGGATAAATATTCCGGTCAGGGGTTGGACTTTGAAGAACTGCGCATCGGGCGTCGGTCTACCGGTTTTCAGGTCAACTTTATTGGGCGCCGTGTTGATCCCGATATCGATATTGGCATAAAGGGTCTTGCCATACGAAGCATTTTCGCTCCCTAAAAGTTTCGGCGCAGAAGTGACGGTTTGCCCTTCAAACTCTTGCTCATTGTTACTAGGGTATCCCTCCCACGTAAGCTCGGAGGCGCCGATATAGCTTTCTTTGTTTGGCGAGTTACTCGCTGCAAGTTTTTTAAGCCAGGCATTGGCTTTCTCAATCATTTTATCGGCATTGTCGATTCCTTGTTGCGGGTCACGTTTTATTTTCTGCTTGAGCCGGCCGCGGTTCCTGGGGTCTAAAGCATAACTCGTTATCACCGCCCAACTCGAAGGCTTCACGCCGTGTTGTTGCATATCTGCAAGGATTTTTTCCGGACCTGAAGGTATCCAGTGATGAAGCTTTGCGACTTGCCAAAATAGGTCTCCCTGATTTGGAAGTCCATATTTCTTAACCAGCAAGTTGGTTCTCCCGATGAAATAATTGACCAGTTTTATGCCGCTTTGCAGCGAATGGTTTTCATCATAGCTGAGCTGTTGATGATTAAGGATGCCGCGGTCCTTGGCTTCGCCAGGATAAATCTGGAAATAGCCTCTTTCGCAAAGCGAGGTCATCGAACCGATTTTTCTTCCCGATTCGACTTCAATCCAACCGAGTAAAATGTGCAGCGGAATGTTCCCTCTAAACTGATTAAGTTTGGCGATGAGGGTTTCTGCTTTGGTAGGCGAGCAGGGCAGGAGTTTCAACTCGGGAGGTTGAGTTGCGCCCTTAAATACCAGCATTTTTTCCGTGTTTGGACCAACCTCTCCGTCGGGCTTTAAGCCAAATTGCTTTTGAAAACTTACAATCGCGCGCCGGGTGTTGTCATCATGGAAACCATCTTCTCTAAGCCTTTTTCCGGTCGTTCTCAGTTGGTTTAATGATTTTTGCACCCACTGTATGTAAGGCGGGCTACACCAATCTTTCTTCTTACACGGCTGCCCCGTTTCAAATTCAAGGGCGTCCGTAAAGGCCTCTTCATATTCGTAAGTTTCATTCTCAAAATCGTTTTCATATTCAAACCGCCGATCCGTTTCAGAATAAAATTCGGACTGTCCGGATGCTGGCGGATTGTATTCCCAGTGCCAGGGTTCATTGGCATAGGGATAAAATCCGAAGCGCTGGGCATTGGCAGCCATCCACTTATAAGCCGCCGTCTGTCGAAGTTTTTTTACATTTCGCCTATCGTTTGACCTGCCAAGATAAAAATCGATTGCGCGTCCGCTCTGGTGCGCGCTGGAACCCGGTTTAGCAACCCACACCCCCAGATCTTGCGCGCCGTGTATAGCTTCTGAGCTTTTTCTGAGGCTGGCTTGTTGTTTGGGGGAACGAAATCCGCTCAAACTGCCGGTCGGCAGCAACTGTGGATGTTTGATGCCATCCGCACGCGCCGCACAAACCAAGGCTTTAAGGGCCTCGGCGGTCAGGCGATGCATCGGGGTTTTAGCAAAAGCTCCCTGAATAATCACCAGGTCGGAGGGCTTGGGAATCCGCTTATCTTTGATGCGTCCGCCACCTGGGTTTTCAACCGCGACGGGTGCAAATTGCGGACAGGTGTTGGTCTGGGTTGTTTCATATCCCAATTCAAAGCCCGGCTCACCTGACTCAAATAACGGATTGAAGGTTAATGGCTTGCTCTCGAAAACAAATGGTCTGTTCATACTTTTCTCTCCAATTTCAGAACAACAGGAAAAAACACGCTATGGATATTGCTAAAGCAGATGCAAAAATTTTTCATCTGGCCGCAATTGCTCTGCGGTTCAAATCGAAGTCGTTCGCTCCTTAATAAACGCTGATTTTTTGTCTGTCTGTTTGAATGGTCGGTCTTCGATGAGGTGATCTTCCCCTCGCACCTGCCGAATTAAAAAATTCGTCTTGAGGGGTAACCGTCAGGGCTCCGACTTTCACGATTTTGAATTTAGACGGATCGTTGTTGGTATCGACCGTAATCCTTGCCGTTTCCATTTTGCCGCCCTTGACGCCGATGTAAAGCACTTTGACATCCCCTTTGGGTTTTTCCGGCATCTCGACCACGCAGAGATGATTTTCAAAAATGTAAGTTTCTCGCCCCAGCGCGCCGCTTAACGAACGGCTGATTGCCTGCATCGCGATATAGTTTCCCGCCGGTGTTTTGGTGTATTGATGTTCAAATCGCGGCACTATCGATTCGCCCGCATTTCCCTTGTCAGTTCCAAGCAACCACCATTTCGAGGTTACAAATTTGTCGTTGACGTTCTTGATCGGACTGCTGGTTATTTGTATGATGCGCGTCACCCAATCGGCTTTGCCGCCTCTGACCTTATCGAGATCGCGTCCGTAGGCGTATCGTCCCGTAATCACCGAACCGTGATGAACATCACCAGATAAGAAAACGACGGCGGAAGGCTCGAAATTGCTATGCAGCCAGTAAATCAGTTCGCCACGTTGCTGCGGGTAGTTGGCGTAGAGTTCATAGTCTCCTTCGTAGCGTTGGCTGGGAAAATTGTATTCGTGATTTTGCCCCCACATCATACTTCGGTGCGGCAGAAAGGGGGTTGGGGTAACCAGCAAAAGAATGTCGCCTTTGCGAAAGCCATGTCGGGTCAGTAAGGATTTCAAATACGGCTGAACCCGTTTGCCACTGAGAATCCCGTGTCCGTCCGGAGAGGTTTCGCGGCGGGTTCGCGTATCAATGCACAAGGCTTTAGGATTAGACGCCGTCATAAATGACCAATGGGTTTTATCTAAAAGCAATGCTTCGTAAGTTGCCGCCGCATTATAGGGCGAACGGCTGCCGACATTCCTTGGCAGTCCTTTGCTGGTTCGCAGCTGCTCGAAATATAGCGACAAGACTTGAATAAAATTCTGGTTAAACATTTCAGGGTCGTTGCCCCACGCCTGAAAGCCCCAATAAGCGGCCAGTCCATTGGCGATGATGCGCCGCGCCAGGGGATTCTTTTTCGTTTTGATTTCCCAGGTTTGATCCAGATTCCAATCGTCGGTAATTTCATGGTCGTCGCAGAGCATATAGGTTGCGGTATTGGCCATCACCCGACGACAGGCCTGCACATAATCCGCATACTTCCACAAGGGCGACATTGGATTGACGATGTTTCCAGAAACGTAAGCCCGACAGAGTTCGGGATTCCAAACCATCAAATACATCGCCGCATATTCGGGAAACGAAAGCAGGTGCGCGTCACCATCGTCAGTCGTAAAGCCAATCGGGCTGCTTGCCAGGTGGGTCAACTGTTTTCGGCCCGACCAGACTTTACGAATCTGTTGCTTTACCATTGCGCCGAATTTTGCTGACTTTGCCGCTTCGCTCAATCCCCCGAGAACCGAAAAATCCGGCAACTGCCCGTTGTTTTTCCACGAATAACTATTCGCCCGGGCAAGCCCCTTGCCGTCCGGGCTGGGCATTTGTTCAACATATCCGAACACGTCGGAGGCCAGTTTGATAACGCCTTCAAAAAGCGGAATCGCCACATCGTCGGCATAAATCTGGTCGCCGGTTAAGATGAGACTGGCAGGACGCGCATAGGCATCCGCGGCACTTCTTGAAAGCGCTGTGTCATAGACGCCAAAGGCGTCTTCGCCATTGGCGCCCGGGCGACGGCACGAACCGTGAACCAGTCTCCGATTCAATTCGCCAATGACGAAGGTCGGCAGAGGAAACGGCGGATAATTTATTTTCAAATCGAGCTTGGAGAGTTTCGTCCATACGGTGTTGCCGTTTTCGTGGGTGGCTATTTCGAGGTCATAGCCGAGCGTAACATCAGTCGGAAACCTCCCCGACTTCGGAACTGCCGAAATCAGAACGATCCAAATATTCTCGCCCAATCGGACGACCTGAAAATCATCTTTTGAGACATCAAGAATGATTTCCTTGAACGTGCCATCGGCCAGATGCGTCCAGATTTTGCCTTGCGGATCGAAGGGTATAATGTGGGCTTGGCATCCCTTGACTTCTTTACTGCACGCAAACCAAAACCAGACTTTATCGCGGGCGGCACGCCGAACAATGGGTCCAGCCAGTAAAAACGGGAGTTTGGCTGTCGTCGGCCGTCCAACTTCAAAATTAAATTGATTCGGCATGATAATTCGTTCTCCTTACTTTTTCTTAACCTGACAACCAATCATCAGATGGAACTAAAGGTTGACCTTATCCGCGAGCGACGCGAGCAAATAAATCGTCAATCACCTGGGCGTAGATGGTGTTATTGGCAAGTTCCTGAAGGCTGCGACCTGAAAACTTGCTGAGCGCCTGTTTGGTCGGGGTATCCAACCGGCCGCTTTCGCGCAGATGCTGTCCGGCGACGAGATTCAAGGCTTCCTGCACGAAAGCAACGGTGGTGGCGCCGCGCAGGATTCGGCCGCGCCCGCGATTCATATCACAATGAAAATGGTCGCGATGATGGGCGTTGTGATAATCAATCGTGGTTGAAAAAGAGAGCCGCAAACAGGCGTTAATGCGACGCAAAATCGCCCGTTCCGCTGGGGTCGCATAATTATGCATGAGGGTTTCTCTGGACCCTTGCGGCGAACGCCAACGAATGCCCACCACATCAATCGCATCACCGAATGAATGGTTGCTCAGGATATCTGTGCCGGTAATACATCGGCAATAGAGCGAGCCAGCGGTCAAAATGGCTTCGACAGGCATGCCAAAGCGCGTCATGTTGGCCAGGAAACTGCCGAGCGCTTGACCGACCGCCGGAATGAATTTCTGCTGGCGATTTGCCAAACGCTTGACCACTTGATAAAGCCGCGTCGTCGGATTGCGGCGAATCATGCCGCTTCCCGCGACATATTCAAACGGAATATTGTTTACCGCCGTCACGCACAATAGATTGGGAATCGCCGGACAGGCGTGCGAGGTTCGACAACGGTCAGTCGTTGAACTCGGATGAGGTAACGGGCAAGGGCGGCTCGTTAAATTTACCGCGGGGGTTGCGGCAGACGTTGGCGCGACGGTTGGCACTGGCGAAGCCGGAGCTTCATAGCTCATCCCCAAAGGATTAAATTCATAGCCGTTCATCTCCCATTCGTTTAAGCCGGGCGAATAATCTGCGGCTGCGTACCTGGGCTGGCTGTAAGCGGGATGGCTGCGAGTGATTTTATTTTCCCGTATCGGACTGATTGCGTATCTCATAATCTTCTCCTTATCTGCAAAGGCTGACACCTCGGTTAAGAAGCGGCGCAATAACCGCTTCTTAACTTGATATTGGTTAGTTGATGTGGCGCGAATTCAGAAACCTCTCGTTCAGAAACCTCTCGTTCAGAAACGAGTCGTTCAGAAACGTCGCTGCGGCAAAGGCAGTTGACGATTGCGTCGCATTGCCAGGCGTTGCGCCAGATGAAATGACGGTTGCAGATAGCGCTCTGAGGCATGTCGGGTATCGGTAACGTCAGACGATAAATTCACTCCGGTTACCGCCAGGTATGCGTGGATGTAGCCTTGTATTTCGGCGCGCCAATAACGCGCCCAATTGGCCGCTTGGATGGGCTCGATTACCTCGCCCCAGTTGCCATAGCGGATGGAAAGCAGCAACTGCTCGCCAAAGACTGCAAGATTACGGAAATGCAACACGGAAGTGTCCGTCCAACCCTGCAAAGTCTTCATGGCGTCAACTCTATCCATCCATTCTTCCGGGTAAGCCACCATGGTGCGTGTCGGCAAAAATTCACGGAATTCGGGTCGCGCCAACAGCCATTGTTGAATCAACATCTCTTGTCGCGCCGTTGACGGCAAATCGCCGAATTGATTATGAGCGCCTTGCGCTAAGACGAAGTGAACATCCCTGAGCGCGTTCATCAGCGGGAAACCGTCGGCAATCACCGTCGTGTCGTCATCTTCCTTGAAGAAGATCGAGCAGAGGTGCAGCAGATTGTGTAAGGCTTCGATGAATTTCGAGCGACTGTCAACAGTGCGCAGTTGAGGGACGGCTCGGCCCTTCAACGTGAGCCCGTACTGACTGTCGTATTCATAGGCGCGGCGGACCACGGTTAAGCGGTGCTGTTCGTCTTGAATGTAGCCCCAGAGCAAATTGTTTAACGGGCGCAGCGGGTCTGTTTCAAACATTGCCAACGGGTCGCGACCATGAACGCCGCGCACATTTTGGAAACGCAGACTCAACGCGTTCATGGTTTGCACGAGCATCCCTTGTTCCTGCCAGTACGACCAGATCAGTTCAAGCAAACACGGGCTGGCAAGTTTGTCATTGAGGATACCCACACAGTCCTTCAGCCTGGCATCCTCACCCGTTAGCCTCGTATCATCAACCGCAAAGATGCTGTCAATGATGTTCGATTCGCCCAGTTTTCGGCGAATCAATGCCAGATAAGGCAAAACCTGATCGCTCGTGCCATTCACCCTTACGAGATAGTCTCTCCACAAACGATCAAGGTTAGGGTCGGTTGAAAGATTGACGCGACGGATTAAATCAGCGATGTCTCTTCTATTGAATACACTTTCGGATTCGCAATTGGTGGATGGCAGTAAAGCCGCCTGATTGAACTCCCTGCCGAATGAGGTGTCGCCGAACGCGACGCCACAATTAATGGTCAAAAAGGCTTCCGTTGCGACTTTCAACAAGCGGTAAGCGTCGGTATCGTTGAAAGGTAAAAATCGTCGGTCGCGCAAGGGCTTAAAATCGGTTGCAAAATTGAAATCCGGGTACAGTTTTCTAAATTCTTTTAAACCTTGACCGCAGAGTACCAGGTCCATGAAGACCGCGTAGTTTTTAAACGACATCGCTTCGGTCCCTTTGCGGATAATGACCCAGAGTGCCAGGTCATCGGTTTCAAAAGTCGCCGTGCGTTCCAAACTGAATGAACGATTGGTCAGTGATTTGCGCAACAGGCTGGCCGCATCACCGCTGATGGTAACCGTGCTGGCGAGGGTGTTTTCATTGCGCCGGGTGCTCTCTACTTCAAGTTCGCCAGAAATTTTATCTACCCTTTCTTCACAGCCAAATTCCTCGTTTAATTCGGATTGAACCACGACTTCCTCGTGCAGAGTGGAGTTAGCCGCAACTTTTTCGTTAGTCTTACTTCTAGCCATAATTTCCTCCTTACCTAATGGTCAATGCTGTTGGTTGTAAAAAATCTCGCGCCGATGCTTGCCTTGCGCAATTGGCTGAAGCGGTCAATGCGCTGCGAGCCGCCCAATAGGTCAGTAATTCCGAAAGCATACGGCTCTCCATTTCGGGCGTGATTTTGCCATCGGCTCGCGCTTGAGAGATGACTGCGAAAACCAGCGTCGGAGGCGCGCCGCGCATCCTTGCGGGCGAGTTGCCCCAGGCCTGGTGCCAAGCCGCCAGCCGTTCCGGTTGACGTTCGGCAACATTCATCACCTCTTTTAAGGATTTACCTTTAAGCGTTGCAGGCCGGTGATGAACCAGCAGCGCGACAAACTCCGGCAGGGTTTTTTCAAGCGCGCTGAGAATGGCGCGGCGCTCAGGGTTTAAGTCCTCTGTCGGATAAAAGGACTCCCACATCCGCGCCAGCCTCGCCCATTGCGCATGCGGGAAGAGCGCGTGTCCCAGGGCACAACTCAATTTCACACGAATCCAGGGAAACGGATGCGGGTCTTCCAAATCCATGCGAAAGACGAAAGCGCGTGGCAGACTGACCACCCCGATGAGTCCGAGCGACGCGGCAATCCCGACCTTAGCGACCGACCAGAAATCGGCAACGATTTCCGATATCCAGCGCTCCCAGAGGCGCCAGACGAATTGTTGTTCAACGGGGCGCGGGCGAGCTTGCAAGGCGCGTTTTAATGAATTGACTAAATCGAGTAAGGCCGCCGCCTGATGTCCGACTTCGTGAACTAACGAAGAAGCAATGCCGCAGCCGACCATACGCTCACGCGGCACCTGGATAACGGCGACCGGGTTTTCATCGCCGCCCGGCAGCCGGGTGCGCGCCCGGCGAATTGCCGCGCCGTGCCCTCTGTCCAAATAACAGATCACCGGCGGCGCATCGTAATAATTGCCCCGCAGATGAATCGCATCGGCGGCAACATCATCGAGCCCGGCTATCCAGACACCGGTTTCGTGTTCGCTGCGTTGCGAAATCACATCAGCAAATATATCGAATTGCGAAATCAAAGAATTAAATCGCAATCTGAGCAGGGTGAAGCGACTTTGCGTCTGCTCGGGCGTTGCCTGCTTTGCGTGCGAACTGCCCAGCCAGCTCAGAAATTTGTTGACCATTGCGCTGAGGTCTTGGCGCGCCAAATCCAGATGTTTTTCAATAGCGGTTTGCGCCGCCTGCGGCAGAGTCGCCGCCATCACCATCGGCATGTTCAGCGCAAAGGGTTTGAGTTGCGCGACACGAGTCAGCAAAGCGCGAGCCTCCTGTTCGATCATCTGTTTGGCAAAAGCCTTGGCAAGGGGTTCAACAGTCATAAAATTTAAGCTCCGAACAAAATGATTCGACGACCTTGGCGAACCCAAGTGCCACGTTGGCTCCCATTGCTTCCGTACTGTCCATACGACTGTCCATACGACTGTCCATATTGTCTGTACCGTCCGTAGTTGCCATATTCTCCCTGACCTTCAGCGCCGGCCGGCGCGGCGGCTGCCGCATCGGTAGGCGGAGGAAGTGCCGGAGCCGGGATGGGTTCAGGAAAAGTCGCGTCATCGGGCGCAACCATTGGCGTGTAAGTCGGACAATTGCAATAAGCGCGACGAAGACTGGGCGCCATTCTGCGCATAGCCTCGATAAGCGAGCGTCTGGCTATATGTCTGGGTCTGAAGTGTCGCGGCGCTCTGAGCGCGTTTCTTGCAGCCGTTGTAGCAAAGCGCACAAAGCGTCTGGACATTTCATATTCCCGGTCTTCTCCGCTCAGTCCTTCGAGTTCAAGCCCGAACAACCGTCCGGCTGCCGAAGTTACCTGATTGCCAAGCTGAGCGCCGAGCGGGCCGCCAACCATGGCCCCTAGAGCGCCTCCGGCAACCGGCAACACTTGTTTGACCAGGGGCTTTAAGGCTCCGCCCAAAGCTTGTCCAAGAGGCGAATTGATAGCCTTGCCAACCGCCTGACTGACTTTTTTGAATAACTTTCCGAAGAATTGATCAAGCTCATATTCGTTGGCGATTCCCAGCAGTTCGGCAGCCATTTCCATCTCTTCGGCTTCATTTATTGGATATTCGTAACTCTCGCCCTCTCCTTGAAACTCATAATTCTCGCCTTCACCCTGATACTCATAGTTCTCGCCTTGATATTCGTAACCCTCACCCTGGTATTCATTATTTTCGCCTTCATAGGCATAGTTCTCGCCTTGATATTCGTAGTTCTCGCCTTCGTATTGCTCGGCTTCCTGCCAGGTCTCGCCCGTCGGAATTTCGTGCCAGGCTTCCTGCGAATAAGCCTCGCCTTCCTGCTCTCCCCATTCATTGGCTTCGTTTGAATATTCAAAATATTCGGGTTGCATTTCATACATGGCAGACTCAAACTCGCGCTGTGTACGATCAATGTCGTGCATAATTTCCTCCTAGAATTTTTTTGGCGCAGCAATGTTGATTGGTGCAGCGCAACTAACAATGGCAACAGCCGTACCGCTGTAAGTGATTGATTATGAGTAGGCGCAAGCGAAGCCCGCTTCGCCAGGGCGGGTTTGGTGGCCAGGGCGGCGAAATCTATTTCGCCAAGCGAAGACCACGATAGTCGCCGGCGACGGCTGGCTAAAATAGTGAAGTTGAAGCGCCCGTCAACCGGCAGTCGTTTGCAAATCCATCGAGCGCTCTGTTAGCATCTGTAGCTGGCACGGTAGTGACCAGCATCAATTTAATCACAGAGCAAAAACTTGTTATTTTCGAGGTAAATCAACGATGCTGGCTGGAGACATTCTTGAAGCGCTAACTTTCGACGACGTTGCTTTGGTTCCTGCGCGGAGCAACGTTCTTCCCAATCAAGCAAACACCGACACCAAATTTACACGCCATATCCCGCTTAACATACCCATCACCTCAGCGGCCATGGATACGGTTACGGAATCCCATCTGGCGATTGCCATTGCTCAACAAGGGGGCATTGGCGTCATTCATAAAAACCTGTCCATCGATGTCCAACGCGACGAAGTGGATAAAGTGAAACGCAGTGAATCGGGCATGATTGTTGACCCCATCACCATGACGCCCGATAAAAAGATTGCCGATGCCATGGAGATGATGCAGCGCTATCGCATATCGGGGGTTCCGGTCGTTCAAGAGAACGGCCAGTTGGTCGGCATTCTGACGAATCGCGATTTGCGCTTTGAAACCAGGCTGGACTTACCCATCAGCGAAGTGATGACCAAAGAAAACCTGATTACCGTTCCCGTCGGCACAACCTTGAACGAAGCCAAAGCCAAACTGCAAAAACATCGCGTTGAAAAACTCTTAGTGGTTGATGAAAACGGCAAGCTGAAAGGTTTAATCACCGTCAAAGATATTCAAAAAGCCATTAAGTATCCGCTGGCTGCCAAAGACAACCTCGGACGCTTGCGGGTTGCCGCCGCCATCGGCGCCACCCAGGATTTTCTCGAACGCGCCGAAGAGCTGGTGCGCGCCCGGGTTGACGCGCTGGTCATTGATACAGCCCATGGTCACACGGAAGGGGTCTTGAGCGCTGTGAAAGCGGTGAAGCGCAAGTTCCCCGAACTCGATGTCGTGGCCGGCAATATCGCGACGGCGGAAGCCGCTATTGATTTAATCAAAGCCGGTGTTGATGCCATCAAGGTCGGAATGGGACCCGGGTCAATCTGTACAACCCGCGTTGTTAGTGGTGCGGGCGTTCCACAAATCACCGCCATAATGGATTGCGCGCGCGCGGCGCATGGTTCGGGCGTACCGGTGATCGCCGATGGCGGTATCAAATATTCAGGCGACATCTCGAAAGCGATTGCCGCAGGCGCCGATGCCGTAATGATTGGTTCGCTCTTTGCCGGCACCGACGAGAGCCCCGGCGAGATTATTCTCTATCAAGGTCGCTCATTTAAATCTTATCGCGGCATGGGGTCAATCGGCGCAATGCGCTCGGGTAGCAAAGACCGTTACGGGCAAGCCGACACCGAGATATCCAAGCTCGTTCCCGAAGGCATCGAAGGCCGCGTGCCCTACAAAGGACCGTTATCGGCGATGATTCAACAATTGGTCGGCGGGTTGAAAGCCGGCATGGGCTATACGGGTTGTCGGACGATTCAAGAACTGAAAGAGCATGCTCAATTCATCCGGGTCTCGAACGCCGGACTTCGCGAAAGCCACGTGCACGATGTCATCATCACCAAAGAAGCGCCGAACTATCAGATTGAATAGGACGTCAGGATTCAGGATTTAGAAATTTAAAGGCGGCCAAGGGCCGCCTCTTGTTGGATGGGTTAGCGAACTGCCGGAAATGCGCAGCTCTGTCTTGCAGCTAGCTTGCCAGCCCACTAATTATTCTCGATAAGTTTGGACTTTATAGGTGACCAGTTTCCCCTCTTGATCATAATAAAACCCCATAACCATGCCCCATAACCACCCTGGATTTTTTGCCATTGGTCGTATGCCGCCGGTGCTGTACCACTTTACTTTTCGTTTCTCTTCCCCGGTCAACATATCGGCAAGAGTGCCGAAATTATCAAATTCCCGCAGTTCGGGGTCTTCAATCCAATTCTGCCGCTTCAAAAAATCATTTACTTGAGCATGGGTAGAACCTGTAGGAAGCCCGGATTCGATGCGCTGATGCACTTCTTCCTCTGTGATATATACCCTCCTAAAGCCGCCATCCAGTATCTTGAAGAAAACGAAAAGAAAGATAAGCCCACAGCAAAGGAAAAGGCCCATCAACCACAGGGAACGAATCTTCCAGGGATCGTTTTGGGTAGAATTCTTTGAGGCTTCTTCCACGTTAGACCTCCCGATCAGGTTGAACGGTTGCTTTTTAAGTTTATAGCCTGTGGCAAAGCGAAGCGAGCGAAAAGCGCTGTGTCGGTTTACTCGGCAAAGTGGCAGGCTACCAGGTGCGCGGGCGCGAGTGCGCGCAGGGGGGGCTCTTCTTTGCAGAGGTCTTGAGCGAGCGGGCAGCGGTTGCGAAACCGACAACCGGTCGGAAAATCCAGGGGATTTGGCACCGTGCCGGGAATGGCATCGAGGGTTTCTTTTTTATCGGCTATCGAAGGCAGCGAACGAAAAAGTCCATGGGTATAAGGGTGCTTGGGGTTTTCAAACAACTCATTGACACGGGCATATTCGACAATCTTGCCGGCATACATCACTGCGACATTATCGCAAGTCTCGGCGACCACACCTAAGTCATGGGTGATCAACAGCACGGACATATTGAACTCGTTTTGTAAGGCTTTCAGGAGTTCAAGTATCTGCGCTTGAATGGTCACATCAAGCGCGGTGGTCGGTTCATCGGCAATTAATAATTGCGGATTACAGACCAACGCCATGGCAATCATCACGCGTTGTTTCATGCCCCCCGACAGCTGGTGCGGGTAGACATCGAAACGACTTTCCGGCGAAGGAATGCCGACGCGCCGGAGCATCTCTACGGCAAGCGCTCGCGCCTCGTGTTTCGATTTTTTCTGATGTTCGATAATCGTTTCAACGATCTGTTTGCCGATCGGCATAATCGGATTGAGCGAAGACATCGGCTCTTGAAAAATCATGGAAATCGCATTGCCGCGCACGCTTCGTAACTGCCGCTCACTTTTCGCGAGCAAATTTTCATCGGCAAAAATGATTTCGCCGCCTTCGTACTTGGCCGGTGGCGCGGGCAGAAGTTGCAAAATGGAAAATGCCGTAACCGATTTGCCGCACCCGCTCTCGCCAACCAGCCCCAGGGTTTCGCCCGCCCGGATTTGAAAATTCACCCCATCAACGGCTTTTAAAATGCCGTCTTCCGTATAGAAATAGACCCGCAGGTCGCGAACCTCAAGGAGATGTTGGAGGTTGGATGTTGGATGTTGGATTTCCTGAGATGATGACATAGCCAAGGAATTTAATCGCGCTATTGAGGGTTGACCGCATTTACTATTTGGGATTTTAGATTAGCCGGATTGAGGCTTCTTACTTTTACCTCAGCTCAATAACCTATATATCGAGTCGTCTTGAGGCGCGGATGCAGCGGCCATCCAAAATCTAAAATCGCTTACCGTTTTCTCGGTGTGAGAATATCATTTGCCAGATAGATTTGCTTTTGCCCTTCATCGCGCACCACATGGGCGAGCACATCGAGGGTAACCTCCTGCTCTTGGGTCGCCAATTTGATAACCATCGGCAGATTCACGCCGGTAATAATCTCTACCGGCAACTCTCCGAGAAAACTTGCTGCCAGGTTGGTCGGCGTGCCGCCGAAAACATCTGTAAGCACCAGCACCCCTTTGCCGGTGTTGACCTGTCCAATAGCGCGTTCAATCTCTTGACGCGCCACGTCAACATCATCATGCCAGCCGATTGAAACGGCTTTGATATGATGAATTTCACCGACGATGGTTTCTGCCGCCGACACCAGTTCGTTGGCCAATTGTCCGTGCGTTACGATAACTCCACCAATCATAATTTTAATTTGGACTTTGGATTTTAGATTTTAGATTCAGGAGAAAAGAAGCGAATCCAGACCTATTTCGGCTCCTTCCAAGCCAAAATCTGAAATCCAAAATGGATTAGGTTTTATAGCGCTGCTGATCTTTTTCAATATCGCGGTGCATCACTTTGGTTTTATAGCCAAGCGCATTCAAACGATTATGCAAGGCTTCAGCAATCATCACCGAACGATGTCGGCCGCCGGTGCAGCCCACGCCGATGGTTAAATAGCTTTTCCCTTCGCGTTGAAATCGCGGCAGCAAATAAGCCAGCAAATCCGTGAATCGTTTGATGGCCTCTTCGACTTCCGATTCGTTTTCAAGATATTCCACCACCGGTTTATCCAGCCCCGTGAAGGCTCGCAGTTCAGGAATGAAATGCGGGTTTGGCAAAAAGCGAACATCAAACAGCATATCGAGACTGCGCGGAATGCCATGCCGGAATCCGAATGAGGAAATCGTGACGCTTAAATCCGAGGTGTCCCCTTTTTCGGCAAACCGTTCTTTGATGACATCGCGCAACGTATGAACCGTGAGTTCCGATGTATCAATGATGATATTGGCCAGGGCGCGAATCTCGGCAAGCATTTCGCGTTCGTGTTGGGTGGCGGCAATCACGCTCGCATCAGGAAGCGGATGCGGTCGGCGGGTTTCGCTGTAGCGACGCGTCAACACTTCATCGTCAGCTTCCAGAAAAATGACCTTCACATCAACCGCTTTGCCCAATAATTCCTGGCGGGTTTGCGGAAAGAGTTTGACAAAATCGCGCGAGCGCACATCCACCACGAACGCTGTACGATTCACTTCAATGGACTCATCGCACAAACGCACGAAAGTGGGGATGAGTTGAACCGGAAGATTATCAATTGCGAAATAGCCTAAATCTTCAAAGACTTTTAACGCAGAAGACATCCCCGCGCCGCTCATGCCGGTGATAATGACAACGGAAACAGCCATAAATCGGTAGTCGGTCGTCAGTAACAGGTCGTAATTACTGACGACCGACCGCAAGCTACCTTTAAGGTTCAATCAAGCCGAAATTTCCGTCCGTCCGTTTATAAAGAACGCCGACCTTACTGGTTTCGGCATCGCGGAAGACCACAAATAAGTCTTCCGAACCGGTCACGAGCAGCGCTGCTTCTTCAGGCGTCATGGGTTTAACCTTATAGCGGCGTGCCGGGATAATGCGCGGTTCAGCGGGCGCTGCGGCAAGTTCACCATCCGGCAGCGGCGCGACCTCCTTGATAGGTTGACGGGTTCGTTTTTTGGATTGAAATTTTTCTTTAAGCTTCAGAACCTGCTTGGTAACTTTGTTTGCCGCAACAGTCAGCGATTGTTTCACATCACTGTTTTCGGCAACCCCTGTAAAGACAGCATCGCGCCAATGAATAATAATTTCAGCGCGTTTGCGATGTTTTTCCGCTGATAAGATGACGTGCGCGCGCATCGGCGCAGAATCCAGGATTTTATTGAGCTTTTGCAACTCTTTTTCTGCCAGTTTCTCAATTGCAGGAGTTACTTCAGTGTGACGACCAGTGAATTCAAATTCCATAACAGCACATCCTCCTTTCGTTGAAGTAGAACAGTAAATAGTAGGCAGTGGGCAACAGGTTTTGAATGACGTGATTTCTGCTCAACCTTCATTACTCGCTAATTGAGTGGCGGTCAAAGATCGGTCATTAGGGGATGACGTACAGAGTTTTCAAACAATCGAGCGGCGTTCGCGTGAACCCGGAATATTCATCTGGTCGCGGTATTTGGCGACTGTGCGACGGCTCAATTTCACACCTTCTTTGGCAACTCGTTTGGCAATTTCATCGTCCGTGATGGGATTGCGGGAATCCTCTTCCTCAATCATCTTTTTAATTTTTAATTTCAAGACGCGAGTCGAAACATCTTCGCCGGTATCGGAACGCATGCCTTCGGTAAAGAAGCGTCGGAGTTCATAAACGCCTTGCGGCGTGTTCACATACTTACGATTAACCACCCGCGACACGGTGCTCAGGTGCATGCCAATATCTTCGGCAATATCTTTGAGCATCATGGGCTTGATGTACTCCGTCCCTTTATCCAAAAAGTCGCGTTGGCGTTCGACGATTGATTGACAAACCCGATAGATGGTCTGGCGACGATGCTCAATATTTTTGAGCAAATCGACGGCTGAACGAAAACGCTCTTTAATATAATCGCGGGTCTCTTTGGTTGAATCTTTCGACTCCATCATCTGCCGATAGGTGCGATTGATTCTCAGACCCGGCACGCCGTCGTCTTCAAAACGAATCAGATAATCATCGCCAACTTTTTCAATGGTGACCTCAGGAGCCACGAGTTGCGCTTCTTCCGCAGAATATTTGCGTCCCGGTTTGGGGTCGAGCTTTTTGATGATGGCCATTTCGGCAAGCACCTGCTCGAGCGAGACGCCCAGGGTTTTTGCCAGATCAGGAAGTTTATGAGTTTGCAGATTTTCAAAATAGTCGCGCACCATTTGATAGGCGAGACGCTCGCCGAAACCATAATATTCAAGCTGAATCATTAACGATTCGCGAACATTGGCGGCCGCAACACCAACCGGGTCCAGGCGTTGAATGATGTGGAGCGCCTGTTGCACAATCGCTTCGTCCCACGGACCCATAGCCGCAATCTCTTCAATAGTCGCATCGAGAAAGCCGGTATTTTCATCGAGGTTACCGATGATCGCTTCCCCGGCGCGAATCACCTCCGGCGGCGCTTCCGTCAGATGCAGTTGCCACATCAACTGCTCATAAAGCGATTGACGGCGAGTCAGCATATTCTCAAATGAGGTCTCTTCGCGGGCCTCGTATTCGTGGGTTTTGTAACCCGGGTCAAGGTATTCTTCAAAGGTCGAACCGAAATCAATCTCCTGAAAAGAATCGCGCTCGCGATCGGGTTCAATGTCGGCTTCCACCGGCGTCGCCTCTGGCATAGAACCATTTGCCGAAAGTTCCGCGGGTTCAAAGGCTTCCGTTGATCGGGGTTCGCTGATGGTTGCCGGCGTATCGGGCGTCGCATAATCGGCAACCGTGGCATCAATGGCGGCAATTTCCTCGCCCATCGAGGTATCCGGCGCGTCTCCCGGTTCGACGGTTTCCAGCACCGGGTTGGCGACAATTTCGGTGGTAATCATGTCAACCATTTCCAGCTTCGTCATTGCCAGAAGTTCTATACGTTGACGCATCTGCGGCGTGAGTACCAGCTTTTGTCCGAGACTGACTGTTAGATTTGGTCTGACTGACATAATGCTACCAATTCGGCAGTCGGTGGTCGGTAACCCGGGGTCAGTGGCATAGCGGTTTTAGCAACCGGCTACTGACGATGGGCTACTGACAACTGACTGTTACATTCTGAAATTCTCCCCTAAATAAACTTGCTTGACTTCTTCATCGCGCGTCAGCGCCTCAGGCGTTCCCGTTCTGAAAATTTTTCCTTCGTTGATTATATACGCTCTGTCGGTAATTGCCAGAGTCTCACGGACATTGTGATCGGTTATCAAAACACCTATGCCACGCTGGCGCAGCTTCTTCAATATTTTTTGTATATCAATCACCGCTATCGGGTCAATCCCCGCAAATGGTTCATCGAGTAAAATGAATTGCGGTTCAATGACCAGACAACGCGCAATCTCTGTGCGACGACGTTCCCCCCCCGATAATTGATAGGCTTTCGTATGGCGCACGCGAGCAATATCGAAATCGTTGAGCAAGGTTTCCAAGCGATGTTCGCGTTCTTGTTTGGGGAGCGGCAAGGTTTGCAACACCAGCCAGATATTTTCTTCAACCGTGAGCTTGCGAAAGACCGACGCTTCTTGCGGTAAATAGCTGATGCCATGGCGCGCTCTCAAGTACATCGGCAGGCGCGAAATATCCTCTGCATCAAGATAAATTTTTCCGTCATCGGGACGCTCGAGTCCAACAATCATATAAAAAATTGTCGTCTTACCGGCGCCGTTGG
>JBIOWC010000903.1:0-6135 GCA_044868105.1 Blastocatellia bacterium | reverse complement strand
TTACTTCATCGTTCAGCGTTCCGACTTCATCGTTTCAGTATGATCCTTGTCTTTCAAATATTTTTCGTGGGTTTTCGACGAGCATCTGTTGAATCTGCTCGTCGGTTACGCCTTGCTCTTTGAGAGCCGGAATCACCTCGTTATGAATATGTAAAAAGTTCCAGCGCGGCAACATAACCGGCAAGGCGGCTTCGGGCAACCAGTCGTTATAACAAGCCGCGTCCTGCGATAACACCATTTTGTCAGCGTGCCCGCGTTTGCACATTTCGGCAACGGTTTTCACGCGGTCTTCAAAGGGCAAAATCGTGTCAATGCCGAACCTGTCCATGCCGAGATAGGACCCCTTAGCGATGAGCTTTTCGAGATAGTCAATATCCGTCGTATCGCCCGAATGCCCGATGATGACGCGCGTGAGGTCAACCCCTTCCTCTTCAAAGATGCGTTGTTGTTCGAGCCCGCGCTCGGTGTGGGCATGTGTATGCGTGGAAATCGGCACGCCGGTCTTGCGATGCGCCTGGGCAACGGCGCGCAACCCGCGCTCTACGCCCGGGGTAACGCCTTGTTGGTCGGTGGCACATTTCAAGATTGCGGCTTTCACACGGGTTCCGGCAATGCCTTCTTCAATATCGCCAACGAACAAATCAATCATTGGTTCGGGACCTTCAAGAATGGTGCCGGGTCCGCGATAATGAAAATACATTGGCAGGTCGTTGTAGGTATAAACCCCCGTTGCCACAATGATATTGATGTCGGTTTCGGCGGCGATGCGCTCAATGCGCGGGATGTAGCGCCCTAAACCGATGACCGTAAGGTCCACGACGGAATCCACGCCCCGCGATTTGAGTTCATTCATTCGCTGAATGGCGTCGCTAACGCGCTTCTCTTCATCGCCCCAGGTGTCGGGATAATTTTGATTGATTTCCGATGAGAGCACGAAGATATGCTCGTGCATCAATGTCTGTCCGAGTTGATCTGTACCAATCGCTCCTCTTACTGTGTGAACCTGCGTCATACGTTCCTTTCAATGGTTATAGACATCAATATTATTGCCGGTTTAGAACTTTTAAAGTTCTGTCGCACTCCAAGCTCATTTGTTTTAACTCAGTACCTCTTTCAAGTGACGGTTGAGAACGCCAGAAATCTCGAAATTCGGAAACCACCTCCTTACATCCTGAAAACTGAAGATTTCTCAGTGCGATGATCGCGTAATAAGCGCGATTATAACGATTTCTTAAACTTTCAGTTTCTGGGTCAGAAAAATGGTTCCACCAATTTACTTTTAATTGTGGAGCCGTTTGTTTCCAGAAGGCTAATTCTTCTGAAATTATTCCGGTCAATTCACTGCCGATTTGCTCATCTCCCAGTTGCCCGATGGCGTCAAAGATATGGCTACTGTTTGCGGTGATTGATAAATCATTCATCAGGATTTGCAAAACCGGCAATGCGGATTTCCCGCAATTTTTTAACTCTCTAAAGGCCGCCGATTTCACAAAGAGGATTGGCGAACGAGCGAGGGGTAAAAGAGCTTCTGCCTTTATTCCGGCATCGCTTATGGCAATAGCCCGGTCAAATGAGGAGCGCAAATCCATTAACTCAACCACTTGCTCTTTAATTTGCTCCTCTTGCAGTCGTATGGGAAGCAGTGCATTTGGTTCATCGCTTAAACGCTGATAAAAAACGAATGCGTTTTCTGGCTCTATCCATATCGTAGATAGAAAAAATCCATCAACATCACAGACGGGTTTCCAGATCACTTTAGAATTGACTTCGGATTTAGTGAGAAAGAGCATCATTCGTTTACCGGTTATAGATGAATTATTTAATTTCTCGTTTCTATGAATTGAAGCATCACTCTCATAATCGCTCGTAAGTAAATTTGATTCGCGCTTTGTCTTAATGATATTTGCCTTTAAAACTTCAAGGTCAATTCCGGCTTTTCGAAACGCTTCGTTTTTAAAGACTGCGAACTCCGGAATGGTTAACCTTTCACCACTTTTTAAATCACCTTTTAGAGATTCAAGTACCACGACCTGACCATCTATCTCTTCGCCTTCGGTTACCACAACAATTTCTGTAGCCTTCCAGGCACAGGCCTCAAGGTCGAAGGAAAACCGCAGGCCGGCATTCGCCTTAAAGGCGGTGAGAAGCAGAAACAACCCCAAAAGAGTCTTAAACATGTTCATACTTTTCATTCCATTAAGACACGACATTTAGCTACTACCCTCAATTAGGGATATTCACCTTCCAATCAGATAAGTTAAACAATCGTGGTTCCACCGTCTACGACGATGCCTTGACCGGTGATGTAATTGGAAGCGTCGGCGGCTAAAAAGACGGCGACGCCTTTGAGTTCGCCGGGGTTGCCGATGCGGCCCATTGGCGCCGAGGCTTTAATCGCTTCGGCGGCATTGTCAATCACTTTGTCGGCCATACGCGAAGAGAAGAAACCCGGACAAATGGCGTTGACGCGAATGTTGTGGTGCGCCCACTCGGCGGCCAGCGCGCGCGTGAGCGACAACAAGCCACCTTTCGCGGCGTTATAAGCCGAGGTCTGTTGAATGTTCGGCATGGAAGCGATAATGCCGGCAATCGAAGCAACATTGATGATGCGCCCGTATTTCCGTTTAATCATTTCGCGGCCGGCGGCCTGGGAAAACAGAAATGCGCCGGTCAAATCAATATCAATAACCATCTTCCATTTATCAACCGGCAACTCTTCGGCGGCCGCGCCCCAGGCGACGCCGGCGTTGTTGACGAGAATATCTACCTGCCCAAAGGTCTCCACCGTTTGATTGACCGTCTTTTGCACCTCTTCCGGGTTTGAAACGTCGCAAATTACCCCGTCGCATTTCACGCCGTGCGCTTTGAAAGCTTCAACCGTTGGCGTCAGCCATTGTTCACGACGCGCGACCAGCATCAATGAAGCGCCAGCTTCGGCTAACCCTTCGGCCATTTCCAGTCCCAATCCGCGTGAACCGCCGGTAACGAGCGCGACTTTACCGCTTAAATCAAATAGTTCTCTTATGGTTGCCATGTGTTGTCCTTATGAATTGAATTTGCTCTCTAAAATAACCGAGTAAATTTACCGCAAAGTTTTTCCACGCGCCATGTTTGAACTGAAAATCCGTGCTCACCTGAAGCCGAATATTGCGCGATACCGGGTGGCCGACGACAAACAATTTTAAAACAAGAAGACCGCGACAAACCGGGGCCTTCAGTTTTCAACCGTAAAGGCTGCCTTCGCTATTGCAACCAATACACGCCATGTGATGAATTTTCATGGTTCAGGCGATCCTCAATCCGATTTTTACTTTTGGAGGTCCGATGAAAATTTTAATGCCTATGATTGGGTTGTTACTCGCAGGCTCAGCGTTGGCGCAAACCAACACCGATACCTGTCACGTTTACGTCATTGATAACAAAGCCACCGCGCAGTTCAGAGAAAAGACCGACCTGGATGCCTTCATGAAAAAGTCCAAGCAAGAGCAAGAGGCCATCATGGATGCCGCGGGCGTCGGTAAAACATTTGACGAGTTCACAACCAAGGTTGGCGAAGAAGAGTTGACCACGCAAACCTTTCCGTTTCCGAAAATCAAATATGTCATCACCGCGAGCATTTTTTACACCGATGAATCAATGGCCTCGACGGGGCATCAGAATTCAATGCTGATGGCGATTGCGGTTGGCCCTAAGGCTCTGAAGGAGGCCTTATCGGCTCCCGACGCGGCTGTCTTAGAAATCAGCTACGACGAGCATACCGATGTTGCTAGAGTCAAAAAGAACATCATCATTGACGGGCGTTTGTATGTCGTCGGGTTAGAATGCCATTGTAAGAATAAAGAAAAAAAGTGAGCGTGGCGGAAAATGGTTGTGGGTGATTTTAGAAGTTGAGTTTATAACTAACTTCTTCCTTATCAGAGTCCGCGAATGCGGACGATAAAATAAAGCCTCGTGCGTTAGCGCGGGTAGCAACAGATTTTTCGAACCCGCTTCGCGGGCTCATTTATTAGTTCGCCTTTTTCAGTTCACACGAGCTGGGTTTTATGCCTGCGCCCGCTTTCGCGGGCTTAGTTATTGCCCCTAAAGCAATTTCGCTTACGAGGTTATAAATATTACTTAATTGACCGGACTTAGCTGGTGTGTTATCAAGATTAAGAATTTATTCAATCAGTTTGGCATATATGAAATCAGGTCAATCGCAAAACGTGAAAACGAATCAAGCCAGCAAAGGTCTGTTTTCTGCAAGCCTCCACTCTGTCGCCTCAAACATAAAAATCGCCGTCAATGTAATCGCCATTATTATTATTAGCATTATTGTATCCACGTGACGGCTTGCGACAAACGCAATAATAAGTTTAAGCGAAAGCCGTCACCCGAAAAAAAAGGGTGGCGGCTTTTGAGTTTTACGGAGAAATAATGACAGCCATACACAGACAATATCCACTCTCGCTCGTTAAAGCTGCCTTGCTCGGCGAAGACTACACGGTCCCGCAACCGGAAGAGATGCGCGGCGCAAAGATTCTTTGCGAAGCTTTACTACAGGAAGGCGTAGACACCATTTTCGGTTATCCGGGCGGCGCTGTCCTGCACATTTACGACGAACTCTTTAACTATCAAGACCGTTTGCATCACGTCCTGGTGCGCCACGAACAAGGTGCTGTGCACATGGCGGAAGGTTACGCGAAAGCCACAGGTAAAGTCGGCGTGGCGCTCGTCACTTCAGGGCCTGGCGCGACTAACGCTGTCACCGGCATCGCTGATGCGGCGCTCGATTCCGTGCCGCTGGTGGTCATTTCAGGCAATGTCCCAAGCAAGTTGATTGGCTCGGACGCCTTCCAGGAGGTAGATACTGTCGGCATTACCCGCCAATGCACCAAGTACAACTACCTGGTGCGCGATGTTCGCGAACTGGCAGAAGTCATTAAAGAAGCGTTTCATGTGGCGAGTACCGGTCGCCCTGGTCCGGTATTGATTGACATACCGAAAGACATCTCCGGCGAAAAAGCGCCCTTCGTTTATCCGACCGAACTCAAACTGTCGAGCTATCACTCACAGAATTTCGGCGATGAAGCATCGGTAAAAAAAGCCGTCGAGATGATGTGCAAAGCGCAACAACCCATCCTCTATGTTGGCGGCGGTGTGGTTCATTCAGCGGGTACGGCCGAACTTCTTGAGCTTGCCGAAAAATTATCCCTGCCGGTTACGCCGACCTTGATGGGTTTAGGCTGTTTCCCCTCGGGTCATCCGCTCTGTTTAGGCATGCTCGGCATGCACGGTACCTATTGGGCGAATATGGCCATCTCGGATGCCGATTTAATCGTCGCCATCGGCGTACGCTTTGATGACCGGGTCACCGGCGCGCTCAATAAATTCGCGCCCGATGCGGAAATCGTTCACGTTGACATTGACCCCAGTTCAATCAACAAAAATCGCCGTGTTGAAGTCGGCATCGAAGGCGACGCCAAAAGCGTAATGCAACAAATGCTGGAGGTGCTTCCCGAAGCGGCTTGTCAAACCAGCGCGGCAAGGCTTTCTAGTTGGTGGGCGCAGATTGACGAATGGAAAGCCCATGCGCCGCTCACCTATGAAAAATCCGCCACCGTGATTAAACCACAACAACTTGTTGAAGAGCTTTATCGCTTGACTGAAGGCGACGCCATCGTTGCCACGGATGTCGGGCAACATCAGATGTGGGTCGCGCAATATTACCCCTTCAACGGGTCGCGCCAGTGGTTGACTTCCGGGGGACTCGGCACCATGGGTTTTGGGCTTCCGGCGGCCATCGGCGCGCAGGTCGCGTTCCCCAACCGTCAGGTGATTGCGTTTGTCGGCGACGGCGGATTTCAGATGACCGCCCAGGAACTTTCAGCCGCCGTGCAATATCAAGCTAACGTTAAAGTCATAGTGATGAACAATGGTTTTCTCGGTATGGTGCGTCAATGGCAAGAGATTTTTTATAACCGCCAATATTCGCACGTCAGCATGCAATGCCAACCGGATTTTGTGACGCTGGCAAAAGCTTATGGCGCGACGGGATTAAGAGCGACTAGGCCTGAAGAACTAAGCAGCGTATTAAAAGAAGGGTTGAATACGCCGGGGGTTGTCGTCATGGATATCGTTGTTTCAGAAGAAGAG
>JBIOWC010000902.1:0-4373 GCA_044868105.1 Blastocatellia bacterium | reverse complement strand
ACGATAGGCGGCGGAACGGGAGTCGAGTGTTAGAACTCCGGCAGTTTAAGGACCATCTCAAAGAATCAAGATATGGGAAGCCATATTGTCGCCACTTTTTCTTGCCTTTATCCAAACCAGTGCAGTTCGATTGTGGCGATGCCTTACCGATTCACCCATATTTACTGGGTGCGATAATTGGGGATGGAACTATTGGTAAGAATTCTGTCCAGTTCTCCACATCTGACGGTGAACTCTTAGAAAGAATTGAGAGTTTACTGCCACCAAACATGGCGATTCTTAAAAATCGACATAACAAATATGACTATAGACTTAGCTGCCTGAAGAAAAATCAAAATCCCCGAAATATACTTGTTTACGAGATCCAAAAACTGGGCTTGAGCAACAAGAAGTCCTGGGAAAAGTTCATTCCTGACATCTATCTGTACTCCTCTACTGAGAACCGCCTGGCATTTTTAAGAGGTCTCATGGATACAGATGGAACTGCAGAGACGAAGGGCCAGACTGTATTCTCGACTACCTCGGAGCTTTTATCACGCCAGGTAAGAGAATTAGTCTGCTCTTTGGGTGGTTTTGGTTCAATCACTTCAAGGATTACCAAGTACACTCATAATGGCGAGCTACGGAAGGGCAGAGTCTCATATAACGTCTTCATCAGAATCCCAGAGAACCCATTTTCCTTAACAAGAAAAGCAACCCTATGGCATCAGCCCTCTCTAGCAAGAGGCATCGAATCTGTTGATTATGTCGGGTCAAAAGAGGCTCGGTGCATTAAGGTAAGTACTAAGCGGAATCTTTACATCACTGATGGGTATTTGGTCACTCACAATACGCTCTCCGGCATTTGTTGCTTCGTACAATCGCACACACGGCCGGCGCTCGTTGTGACGCTCACCCATCTACCTAAACAATGGAAAGGCGAGATTGAGAAATTCGCCCCTGGGATGCGCGTTCACATTATCAAGAAAGGGCAGCCATACGATTTCTGTAGAGAGCGTGGCAAAAAGGTCGGCTTTCCGGACGTCATCATCACCAGCTATAGCAAACTCGCGGGTTGGGGCGAAAGTCTGGCGCCACTCTGCCGAACGGTGGTGTTTGATGAGGTGCAGGAATTGAGGCGGAGTGAAAGCGCCAAGTATGCGGCGGCGAAATTCATTGCCGATCACTGCAAGGTAAAGCTCGGACTCTCGGCAACTCCAATCTATAACTATGGTGATGAATTTTTTAACGTGCTGAATGTTCTTGCGCCTGGCGCACTTGGCAACTATCACGAATTTACCAGGGAGTGGTGTACCTTCAATGGCCAACATCCGGTGATTAAATCTCCCAAAGCTTTCGGGGCATACCTGCGCGAACAAGGCTTGATGCTTCGACGAACGCGCGCCGACGTGGGCCGGGAATTGCCCGGTCTCACAAAAATCCCTCACGTCATTGATGCCGACCTTCAGGAACTGAACAAGCTGAGCAGCTCCTGCGCTGAACTTGCCCGGTTGATCTTACGCCAGGGACAGGAGAAACGCGGCGAGAAGATGCTGGCGAGTGAAGAGTTCACCAACACTTTGAGACAGGCGACAGGTATCGCAAAGGCTCCCTTTGTTGCGGAGTTTGTCAGACTTTTGGTTGAAAGCGGTGAACGGGTTGTTCTCTACGGCTGGCATCGTGAGGTCTATAAGATTTGGCTCGACCGGCTGAAGGACCTGAACCCTGTGATGTACACCGGCAGCGAGAGCCCGGCACAAAAAGATGCGGCCAAAGAGAAATTCTTAAAAGGCGATTCAAAGGTGATGATCATCTCGCTTCGCGCCGGCGCCGGACTCGACGGGTTGCAATCGGTCTCCCGCACTGTTGTCTTCGGTGAGTTGGACTGGAGCCCGGGTGTGCATGAACAAAACATCGGCAGGATTTATCGTGACGGCCAGGAAGATAAAGTGGTTGCCTATTTCTTGATAGCGGAGGCAGGAGCTGACCCGATTATGGCCGAGGTGCTTGGCCTGAAGTTGATGCAGAGTGAGCCGGTGCGCAATCCCCAGCTTGAGCTTGTCGAAGAGCTGAGCCGCGACGTTGATCACGTCAAACGGTTGGCTGAATCCTATCTTCAGCAGATTGGAGGGTGAATGAAATACGAAAGTTTATTAAATGAAATCGCCGCCTTGTTAGAAAAACAAGCATCTATGGAGGAAAAAGAGGCGCTCGCCGTTGAATTCTTGCCACCCGTTGATGCTGAGAATTACCCGATTCCGTTTGAGGAATTTCTCGACTCGTTACCGGCCACAATACAGAAGGCGCTTAAACACCACGATATTAATTCTTTCACCAACCTGCTACTCAACTCGAAGAATGACCTATATTACAGACGCTTTTTCAACATCCAAAAAGTAAAGGTTATTCAAGACGCCCTTGCAACGATCGGTCTGAAAATGCAGAAAGAAAACGCACCCTTATCAGCTATCAAAAAACGGTTTTTCTATTTAAGGCATGAAGAGCAAATAAAATTCCTTCAATGGTGCCGGTTTAACATCAATGACTATTAAGTTGACACCCTAGCCGTGCAGGAAGTTTTGTTTCACATGAAGTGGGAGCATTTTATGAACGATTGTCAACACAGAAGAAGGCGATTCATTCAATCATCAAGCGTCACGGGCGGCCGTGAGAACGTGACGGTTTGCGCCGGGTTGTCTTTGCTTTCGACGAGAGAAGTTATGAACCGCTTGAAAAGATACGACAAAATAGCAAAGGAATATTTCAATGCGATAGTCTTTCCTTATGGAAAGGGAAAAACAACTTGAGCGGAAAAATAGAGCGCTGCAAAAGCAACTCGACCTGTTGTTAGACACCATTGCAAAGCATTTAGGTGATGGCAGTCCACTAACACTAAGAGAGGCAATTATCCTGGTTGAAGTAGCTGGTTGGAAAAAGGTTGATTCGGAAAGTTCTTAGAGTCAAAAACTTGATAAGGGGCTAGTATGACAAAAGAATATGAAAGAATGCACACCATAGAAGAATTGTCTAAATGGCTCAAAGTTGACGCAGATACAATTGCGGCTGAAATTAAGGCTGGCAAACTGCAGGTCGTGCGCGTGGGAAAAGCGCAGCAGATTCGCGTTCCTCACTCACAACTTGTCGCATACTTGGGCTATGAACCAAAATTAACAGGCGGGACTCAACAATGTTGAATTCTTACTGCTATCATCGTTGTTATAGACAGAAAGAGAAGTGTTTTATTTACTTGTCCCGCGAAGAAAAGAAGAATCGGAGAATTAAATGAAGCCCCTCGAAATATCTAAGGAATTGAAATTGCCAGTTGAGGTGGTCACGCAGATGCTGGCATTTCTCGGCAGACGCGGTTCCGGCAAATCTTACGCCTCTACCAAACTCGCGGAATTGATGCTGCAATCTCAAGCGCAAATCATAGCGCTCGATCCGGTTGGGGTGTGGTGGGGACTTAGACTTCTTGCCGACGGCAAAACACCAGGCTTTCCGATTCCCGTCTTTGGTGGACTGCACAGCGATATTCCGCTTGAACCTTCATCGGGCGCACTCATTGCTGACCTGATCGTTGACAAGGAGCTGTCGGCAATCCTTGATGTGTCACAAATGATTAAATCGGAGCAGACGCGATTCGCCACAGATTTCGCTAATCAATTCTTTCAACGTAAAAAAGCCAACCCGTCGGCCGTGCACCTCTTCATTGAAGAATGCCAGGAGTTCATTCCGCAAAACCCGATGCGCGACGAATCGCGGATGCTTCACAACTTCGAGCGACTCATTAAACTCGGTCGCAACTTCGGCATTGGCGCATCGCTCATCTCGCAGCGCCCGCAAGAAGTAAATAAGAAAGCGCTCAATCAAGCCGAATGCCTGTTCGCATTTCAGATGACCGGGCCGCAAGAACGCAAAGCTCTGGAGAACTGGATTGCCGATAAAGGTGTTGATGAAGATATTGCTGCGCTGTTACCTCGTTTAGAGGTTGGCCACCCGCGCGTCTGGTCGCCGCAATGGCTCAAAATATCAAAGACGGTCCACGTAGCTAAAAAGAAAACCTTTGACGCGAGCGAGACTCCGAAGGTCGGTGCGAAGCGGGTTGCCCCGAAAGAGCTTTCACCAGTGGATGTCGAGGAGCTGCGCGCGGCGATGCAATCGGTGATTGAGCGAGCCGAAGAAAACAATCCGGCGAAGTTAAAAAAACAACTGGCGGCGATGCTGACTAAAATTAAGGAACTTGAGCGGGACCTGCAATCGAAAGGTGTTCGACCGGACGGGCAGGTCATTGAATGGGCCACACAGGCTGGGGAGCGGAATGCCGAACAACGATTAAAACAGGCGGAAGCTAATTTTCAACGTGAACTCGCCTCGATGGAAAGGCAGGCGAAGCA
>JBIOWC010000901.1:0-7408 GCA_044868105.1 Blastocatellia bacterium | reverse complement strand
TTTCGCAAACCTTCTCTAAAACTTGCAGCTCCTCTTCGGATAATTCAGCTAAAACCATCTGAAATAAGAACGCATCCCGGGCTGCAGCTTTGAGTGAACGATGCAGACTTATCACACGATCTTCTGTATCGGCCATAACTTAACTTTGTCCTATGAACGAAAATTGGCTGGCACACACATCCTTGCTGCATTGGGAAGCTGGCGAAAAATACTGAAAAAGTCCACCTATTGCAAGTTCAATTCCTGACTCGATAAATGAATCAAGAGGCTTGCAAAATCTCTTTTGCGCCCTGTTGAAGTAAACTTTCGGCCAGTCGTTCGCCTAAATTTTGTGCGTCGCTGTCGGTGGCCTGCATCTGGGCGCGAAGAATCCTGGAGCCATCCGGTTTAGCCACCAACCCATCAAGCGAGAGTTCCTGGCCAGAAACCTTGCACAGGGCGGCAATCGGTACAAGGCAGCCGCCGCCCAGACCTTTCAAAAAAGCCCGCTCGGCCGTGCAAGCCAATCGCGTCGGTTGATGGTCTAAGACTTTCAACAAATCGTTTACCCGCTCATCGGCGGCGCGCGTTTCAATCGCCAGCGCGCCTTGCCCGACGGCCGAAAGCATCAGGCTTGAATCAAGGTATTCGCTGATGCGGTGTTCGTAGCCCAGACGGCGAAGTCCGGCGGCCGCCAGGATAATGGCATCGAATTCCCCTTCATCCAACTTTCTCAAACGGGTATCGACATTGCCGCGCACCGGTAGGATGGTCAAATCCGCGCGGCGCGCGTGAATCTGCGCTTCCCGCCTGAGGCTGCTCGTGCCAACGACTGCGCCTTGGCCTAGCGCGGCAAAATTGGGGGTCTCGGCGCGCGCCACAAAGGCATCGCGCACATCTTCGCGTTCACAGATGGCGCCGATGGCCAGACCCGCCGGAAGTTCCGTCGGCAAATCTTTTAAACTATGCACGGCGAGGTCAATCGTGCCGGCGAACATTTCATCTTCGAGTTCTTTGGTAAAGAGTCCTTTGCCTTGTTCGCCGAGTTTCGGCAAAGAGACATCGAGCACGCGGTCGCCTTTGGTTGAGATGATTTGGATTTCGATTTGCAGGTGCGGGTAATGGCGCTGCAATTCAGCTTTCACCCAATGGGTTTGCCAGAGCGCCAGTTTGCTGCCGCGAGTTCCGATTGTGAGTTTATCGTTGGTCATGGGTTATCTGCTAGCTGTCAGTTGTCGGCCAGGGTCGTCACTGGCAATGGCACATAAGAAACCGACGCCTGACAAAGGGTCAATCAATTTTAATCAGTTTCCTGAGTTCTTCGAGCGTATCGGTCGGCTCTTCATTTCTGGCGGCGGCGCGCATCTGCAAAATAATCGGGTGCGACAGTTTGTTGACCAGGGCGGGCAGCAACACTTCCGCCAGTTTGGCTTCCTGTTCGTCGCTGAGGTTACCCAGTTTTTTGCGATTGCGCCGGAGTTCATCTTGCGCCAGTTGAGCAATCAGTTTCTTCACTTCAACGACGCTCGGCCCAATATCGAAGGAGCGCATGTGTTTAATAAAGCTATGGACTTCGCTTTCGATGATGGCTTCGGCATTGTGGGCTTCGCGTTCACGCTCGCGGATATTGGCTTCGACGACGCCTTGAAAATCATCAATATCAAACAAGAAAGCGCTATCGAGTTCGGCAACCGTCGGGTCAATGTTTCGCGGCACCGAAATATCTATAAAGAGCAGCGGTCCTTTGCGGCGCGCCTTGAGGGCGCGGCGGGTCTCTTCCGCGCGAATCACATAATCGGGGGCGCCGGTTGAACAAATCACAATATCAACGGCGGGCAGAACCTCGTAATAGGTTTCAAAGCCGACCGTGCCGCCATTAAATTCGCGGGCAAATTTTTCGGCGCGTTCGGCCGTGCGGTTGGTCACCAGGAGTTTGGTGGCGCCCGCTTCCATTAAATTTTGCGCTGCCAGTTCGGCCATTTCGCCGGCCCCGACCAGCAAGACGGTTTTGCCGGACAGGTCGCCGAAGATTTTTTCCGCCAGTTCAACGGCTACTGAACTGACCGATACCGGCAGTTGTGAAATTGCCGTTTCGGTGCGCACGCGCTTGGCGACCGAAAGCGTCCGATGCATGAGTTGACTGAGCACGCGCCCGACGGTTCCGGCTTCCATGGCATTGCGATAAGCCTCTTTGACCTGCCCGAGTATTTGCGATTCGCCGAGCACCATCGAATCCAAACTGGAAGCGACGCGAAACAGATGTTTAACCGCATGGTCCTGGGCGTGCGAATAAAGATGAGTTTGAATGGAATCCAGCGGCAGTTGATGAAAATCGCAGATGAAATTGGTGAGCCGATGGAGCCCTTGTTCAGCGCTGACCGGTGATGAGGCAATCAATTCCACGCGATTGCAGGTTGAGACAATCACGCCTTCATCAAGGGTATCCTGATCGACAAGGCTTGAAAGCGCATCGGCCAGACACGACTCGTTAAACGCCAGACGTTCGCGAATTTCAACGGGCGCTGTTTTATGGCTTAAACCGATAAGGACAATGTTCATGGTTTCAGAATTCAGGCTGTGGGAATTAGGATTTAGAGTTTAGGATTTTGTTGGCTGACCCTGAAGGAGCCCCTGCTTAAATCCTATATCCTAATTCCTAGAGCCTAGCCGAAGACGTGCAGCGTGCCTAAATAACGCACACCAATTAAACTGCTGACCACCAAAATAAAACTGATAATAGAAGCGAGCGCGCCGGTGCGTCCGCCCCAACCGGCATAGATTCTCGATTGCAACATCATCAAATAAACAATCCAGATAAAGACGACAAAGATTTCCAGCGGCTGCCCGTGCCAGAAGATGCCATCGCGGGTGCGCGACCAGGCGATGCCCGCCGCAATCCCAAGCGTCAAGAGAATAAAGCCGATGGCGCTGGCTTTGAAACTGATGGCATCGCAGGCTTCCAGCGAAGGCAGGCGATAAAAGATGGCGCCGAAGCGTTTCTTTTTCAGTTCGCGTTCTTGAATGATGTACATCACCGCCGCGCCGAAGGAGATAAAGAAGGCGGCATAAGCCAGCAGAATTAACCCGGCGTGCGCCGGAAAAAGCAACGCTTGCATGCCTTCTCGGATGCCTTCGGGTTGTTCGGATGTGCCCGTAGAAATCGCGGCAATGGTCACCAGGACAAAAACGATGGGGAAGATAAAGGCTTTGATGGCATCGGCGCGATACCAGCGAGCGGCGATAAAATAGAAGACAATCAGCCACCAGGCAAGAAAGGCGCACATCTCCTGCGAGCCGACAATCGGACATCGTTCAGCGGTTACGCCCTTCCAAATCAACCATACCGTGTGGGTCGAAAAGGCAAGAATCAAGATGATATTTGCCGCTTTTTGTAGTACCGGACGTTTGGTGGTCAAGGCCAAAATGGCTTGCGCGACACAAAACGTATAACCGGTGAGGATAATGATCCACAATATATTCATAGCTGCCTCCGGCAGTGCCGATTCAGAAAGAGTGATTCTACCTTGCTATTCGACGCTAATCAATTTTCGTTCCCATTCTACGCAAGAGTGGTGAATTTAAGATAGCGGGTTGGAGAAATTTATTTTGGCCGCCGAACCGGCAAGCGCACCCGGAAATCTTGAACCCCGGTCACCCCCCCGGCTAAACCGCCTCAAGTCTTTTGACAAACCCTACACACGCCTTGACTAAGTCCCCGTATAAGAATAATATTGCGCGTCGTTTATAGCAGTACTGGGAATTGCGTTTTCTTGACCAAGCATGATCAGAAGTCCCCGATACCTGAATTCATTTGCAAGTTCATTGACGAGCCGAATGCTTCATCATATTTAAGCGAAGCAGTTGGCACTTTCATGGTTTATAAGGGCAAGGGATTTCGACTGCTTGCGGCACTAAGCTTTGTTGGTAAAGTTCATACATAAACACTAGGCATAATCTAAGCGCTAGGCATTGTTGGTAAAGTTAAATATTTTTTGGAGGACCAATAACCGTTATGAAAAGACTTGCTCGATTAGTCTCAGGGCGTAAGTCCATCGAGCGGGCGAATGCTCCATCGCCTTCCAGTGGGAAGTTGCGATTCAGGTTTTTCGCCCTCTCCATTTTCCTATGTTGCATATTTGCAGTGCTGCCGATTTTCTTAACATCCGGCGCATCCTCAACGCAAAAACAAGCAGCAGGCTCGGCTGCAATTTCAGCCTATAAACCTACCTGGTCACAAGCTGTCGAGTTTCATGTAACTCCGGCTCTCAGGGATGTGGCTCCCGAAGTGGTTAATCCCGAATGGCGGGAAAAATATGAGAGAGATCATCCCGAACTTGAAGAAAAAGAGAAAAATGAACAAAACGCTAGAAGAGTAAAATCGGTGGTTGCCGGCAAGACCGCAAAATTCACCGATCCGGCAATCAATAATTTCAAACACCCTGCCGGAGCGCCTACTCCCAACACGGTCACCAACCCGATTGCCAATTTTGACGGCATTGATGCCGATCAAATGCAGGCCCTTTTCGGGGGACGCGCGGCGCCGCCCGATACCAATGCGGCTGTTGGTCCCAATCACGTCATCATTACCACCAACGGTGGTCTGCGGATTTTTGACAAAGCGGGCAACCCGCTCACCGCGCCCATCAAATTGAGTTCTCTGCTCGTTGGGGTTCCCAACGCGGCTGATGATGATGGCGACCCGGTCGTGAATTATGATCCGTTAGCCGACCGCTGGATCTTAAGCCAGTTCAATCTGCGCGTCACCACTAACAGCACTCATCAGCACGTCGCGGTTTCCAAGACCAGCGACCCGACAGGCGCCTATTATGCCTATGACTTTTTGTTGACTCCCAATCGTCCGGCTGACTACCCGCACCTGGGGGTGTGGTCGGATGGCTACTACATGTCAACCAATGATTTCAGTTTGCCGGTCTTCTCAAATCCGTTCCAGGGCGCGGGACTTTATGCCTTTGAGCGCGCCAAGATGTTGGTTGGCGACCCGACTGCCAAGGTTATCGGCTTTAACACCAACAATCAGCACGGCGGCATGTTGCCGAGCAACTTGCAAGGCTTTACGGCGCCGCCAGTCGGCACGCCGAACCTGTTTGGCGAGTTTGATGCCGACGAATTTGGCGCGGCAACTGACCTGGTGCGCTTCTTTGCATTTCACGCAGACTTTGCCACACCGGCAAATTCGACCTTAACGCAGGGACCCGATATTCCGACGGCGGCCTTTGATGCCCGCCAACCGGCAGGTCGGGCGAATGTGGCGCAACCGGCACCGGGCGAAGGCCTGGATTCCATCGGCGACCGCTTGATGCACGCGCTGAATTTCCGCGTATTGGCAGGCGGCGTGCAATCTATGGTTTTGAATTTCACGGTTAACGTCAGCGGCGTGAACCCCACCAGCTCAGCGACCTATCAAACAGGCGTCCGCTGGATGGAGCTCAGACGCAACGCCGGTACCGGCGCGGTTACGATCAACCAACAGGCGACCTATGCGCCGGGTTCAGGTAACCCTACCGGTCGTGACCTCTGGATGGGAGGTGTCTCTCAAGACGGCGAAGGCAATATTGGGTTGGCTGCCAGCGCCACCAATTCCACAGCCACGCCGACCATCTTGAACCCAACAGCTATCTACACCGGGCGCTTGGCTGGCGACCCAGTCAATACCCTACCACAAGGTGAAGTGGATGCTTTGTCAGCCGTCACCAGAGGCGTGCAACTTTCCAACACCTTCAATCGCTGGGGTGACTATAGCTCATTGTTCACCGACCCGGCAGACGATTGCACTTTCTGGGGAGCGTTTGAATATTCCGATTCTCCAAACGCATCGTTCGATTGGAACACCCGCATATTCAGTTTCAAAGTCAATCCCACTTGTGTAACCGCGCCGCGCGGAACTATTAATGGCACGATTACCAACTGCGGTAACGGCCAGCCCATTCTCAATGCGGTGATCACCACACCGGAAGGGTTCTTCCGTCAAAGCAACGCGAGTGGTCAATTTTCAGAATTCGTTAATCCCGGAACTTACACGGTAACCGTTTCAGGTCCTCCGGGCAGCGGCTTTGGAAACTGCACCCAAACCGTCACCGTAGCCGCGGGCGGCACCGCAACAGTTAATTGCTGCCTCGCGCCATCAGCCATCATCGCTTCGGCTGGCGCAACCATCGTTTCAGAAAGCTGCACCCCGGCAAACGGCGTGCTTGATCCGGGTGAAACCGTGACGGTTTCGCTCTGCGTACAGAACACCGGCGGCGGCGACACAACGGCTCTAATGGGGACGTTGCAAGCGACCGGCGGCGTAACCAATATTCAAGCGCCCAATCCGCAAAACTACGGCGTCGTGGTTGCCGGCGGCCCACCGGTCTGCCGCAACTTCACCTTTACCGTGAACGGCACTTGCGGCGGCACGGTCACGGCCACCTTGCAATTGCAGGACGGCGCGACCAACCTCGGCTCGGTGACTTACACCTTCAGTCTTGGCGTTTTGAATACGGCATTCACTGAGAACTTTGACGGGGTAACGGCACCGGCGTTACCGGCGGGCTGGACAACGGCCTTCACCAATGGCGATGGCGATTGTACAGTCGGCGGGCCGCTCTGTACGCTCGGCAGCAATTGGACAACCGTCAGCACGACAAGCGACACAGCACCCAATTCGGCTTTCCACAACGATCCGAGTTGCGTGTCCAATAACACGCTTGATACGCCGAGCATCAATATCACCTCAACTTCAGCTCAGGTGACCTTCAGAAACAGTTTCAATACTGAAAGCACCTTTGATGGCGGCGTGCTGGAAGTCTCTTCACCCAACATCAATGCTGGAGCCTTCACAGACATCACCAATGCGGCAGTCGGCGGCAGTTTCGTCACCGGTGGCTACAATGGAACGATTTCGGTTAACTTCCTCAGTCCGATTGCCGGCCGTCAAGCCTGGACCGGCAACTCCGGTGGCTTTATCACCACGACTGCCAATCTCGGACCGAATGTTGCGGGACAGACCATCAAGTTGCGTTTCCGCATGGCATCAGACTGTAGCGTTTCGGCTACCGGTTGGAATATTGACACCGTCAAGGTAACTGACGGGCTCACCTGCTGCCAATCAGCCGGCAATCCGTGTGTGGTAACCTGTCCGGCGAATATCACGGTCGCCAATGATCCCAACCAGTGCGGCGCCGTCGTCACTTATCCGGCTCCCACTTCGACCGGCGATTGCGGCACCATCACCTGTACTCCGCCTTCCGGTTCCTTCTTCCCCGTCGGCACCACCACCGTCACCTGTCAAGCTGCCACCGGCGGCGGCAACAAAGCTGGCGGCGCAAACCAAGAGGGCGGCTCTAAGAAAGGCCTCAGTGGCAGTGGCGCCAACGCTCCTGCGGGTGGCAATTGCACCACCATCACCCACTCCTCCAGTCAGGCCATC